>DASVYG010000409.1:0-16361 GCA_036392315.1 Gemmatimonadaceae bacterium | reverse complement strand
TTCGAGTCGAAAGGAGTTGGACGCGTCGCGGCCTTCTCGCGCTGCTCAGCGGCCGCACCGCGCGACGGCGAGGCAAAGGCGACAAGCGTTGCTCGCGCCTCGATCGACTTTGGATCGTTCGACGCCGCTTCACGAAAAAGTTTGCCGGCGGAGGCTGTGTCGCGTTTGCGCAAGTAGAGCACGCCGAGGGCGAGCTTTGGCCGGACGTCGCTTCCGGCTCTCGGCGCCACCGCCTGAAGCTTTTGAATTGCCTGATCTACTTCATCAGCGGTGCGCGCGGCTCCGCTTACCAGCAGCGCTGCAGGGACGTTCGTCGAGTCCAGTTGGATCGCACGATCGGCCTGCTCGCGGACCTGGTCCAATTCTCCCTCGATCGAATAGATCAGCCCGAGAGCGAGCCGGACGCTCACGTCATTGGGCTCGAGTGCGCGCGCCTTGAGCAAAAAATGGTAGGCCTGCGTCAGCTCACCCAGTTCTAGGTAAGCAAGACCCAACTGCCGGTTCGCGCGCGGATCGTTCTCGTCCATTTGAAGTGCGCGCCGCGATTCCTTGACCGCGTCGGGATACCGCTCCTGAATCAAGAGCGTGTCGGCGCGAGCGAGAATCTGCTGCTTCTCGCCAGATCCCGAACAGGAGACAGCCGCGGCTGCGAGGCAGGCAACGAGAAGGAAACACTCCTGCCGGGCGGCGGTGACTCTACTCATGCGACGTCACTATTCTCGAGGTAATCGGCAGCCATTCGTCACGACTCGGTCCGCGGCCCAAGGTCGAGAGGGCCGCTGCAAGATGCCGCCGGGAGCGTCCGAGCGCCACATGCGGACTCGGCAATATCAGAAATCTAAAACGCCGTGCTCCGTTCGCGTTCGGAGCACGGCGCTTACATGTGTCCTGCGGATCATCCTTCGCCGGCGTCTACCGCCGGTCTGTCGTCTCTACCCGAATCGCCTCAGGAACGACGACGCCGAACGAACCCCACCAACCCGACCAGTCCCGTGGCCATCAAGACCGTCGTCGACGGCTCAGGCACGACCGAAGCGATGCCGCTGTTGAAGATGAAAAGCGTCTCGTTGCCACCAGTCGCCTCGAGCGGGTTCCCAGCGGAGACGGACAGTCCGACATGGATGTTCGACGCGCCGTTGGCGGTGATCAGCGCCTGCAGTTGCGCTGCCTCAGTCGCATTCAGGGCGAACATCTCGCCGGTATTGCCCGTGCCGGTAGCCGTCGTCTGGAAGTTCAGCGGGTTCACTCCGGTGTAGACAGCGCTCATCAACAGCGTTCCCGTCGAAGAATAGAAATTTGCGACGAGGCCGTCCAAGCTGATTCCATTTCCACCGGGCTCCGAGGCGTTGAACAGGATCGCGAAATTGCTACCGCTCGTGATTCCTGCTTGACTCAGCGTTCGGGTCTGCGTCTGGGACGTCCCCGTCAACACGTCGCCGTTTACCGCTGCGGCACAACCGGCGTTGGTGAAGTTGCCGATCACATCGGCAGTCCCGGTGCTGTTGAGGCCGACGCATCCTTGTTCAGTCGTCGTGCTCCCTGGAGACGAGACGGTCAGGACGGTATTCACTGTGCCAAGTCCCGTTCCGCCGATTGTCACCGCGTTGATGAACACGAGGTCCGCACGAGCTGCGCTGAGTGGCGCGGCGATCAGAGCTACAGCGGACAACTTCAGCAAATTCTTCATCATCGGTCAACAACTCCAGGCAGCAAGGGTTATCCACTTCTTCGAGGCTCTAGTCGAGGCGGAACGCCTAAGCCACTTGGCAGGAGGCGTACCACGTATAGTCGTGCGGTGACACTATAATGGAGGCGGCAAGATCTGCCGAAGCACTGCATCGGTAAGCGACTGCGATAGTGAGACATGAGTGGCAGGCCCAGCGGCATTCGGAGACCAGGCTTTAGAGATTCATTACCACGAAAGTCAATAACGCTCGATGCGGTTTCTGTTGCGCAGCGCGACCAAAGTGTGGATCGAGCGCCACAAAAATCTCCGACAACAAAACGAGCCGAGCGATTCACGCTCGGCTCATTTCTCTTCGGGAGTTGCTATTGCTGCGTCTGCTGACGTCCCCGGCTACCTGAGCCGAGCGCGCGGTTTACGCGGCGCGACGGCGACGATGGATGAGCCCGCCCAACCCAGCGAGACCGGTTCCGACAAGGAAAATGCTAGCCGGCTCGGGGACCGTGCTCGTCGGGGAACCGCAGTCCGCAGTCGTGTTGGTCTGCCCGCCCGTCTGGTAGCTGCCGTTGGTGACGGCGATGGCGTACTCGCTGGTCCCTGTACCGACCTTGATCGAGCATCCTTGCGCGCCGAACGACTGGATGTGCGCGTTGGCGAATGTGCTGCTCGTCAGTCCGGTGAACCCTGTTGCCGTAAAGGTCAGGGTCGCGGTCTGGCCTACCGTCAGTCCGTTCGAGATCGGCGGGGGCTCAGGCGTGGCGCAAACCACGTCTTGCAGACTGCAGTTGGTCTGGGGCTCAATGGCCCAGGTGCCAGAGCCGGTGACGCCCGTTCCAGTGAACACGCCGGTCGACGAAGCGATGCCGAAGTCCGTGAGCACTCCGCCGCCATTCGAGCTAGTGTAGGTGACCGCAAGTGACCAGTTGTTGCCGCTCGTGTTTACAAGCGAGAAGTCGACGCAGAACGTGAGCGTTCCACCCGAGCACACCTGAACGGCTTTGGCCGACGCCATTGGTGCGAGAGCCAGCAGACTACCGACGGCGGCGGACTGCAACAGACGCTTAAACATCCTTGAGTCTCCTGAAGAGATAACGGAACGACACCACGGCTGCGGCAAGATATCCGGCTCCGAATCCAAGCGCCATAACGCTGGTTCGGATGATCGACTTCTTGATCGTGTACACCATCGGCGTGGCCGCTGAAGCCTTGAGCGCCAATGGGACATCGCTGAGAAACAACAAGAACGCACCAAGGACGAACACCACCAAAACGGCGAATACAACCGCCATTGTCAGTACGCCCGCTCGCTCACCGCGTGCCAAGAATGCGGCGAGCAGCGACATGAGACCAATGGTCAAAAGCGGCAGCGTCGCCAGACTGCCGGCGACCGTGCCGAATTCCCACTCGGGCGACTTGAACGACGCCGGATACCACTGAAGCGCGACGTCCACGAACCCGACAACCGCGACCAACAAACCGAACCAGCCAAGGAGCCGCCAAGCAGTCCGTGGCGCGGACACCGTGATCGGATTCAAGGCCTTTTTGTCAGCCTGAATCACGACGTGCGGTGGGGTCATTCACTCTCCGTAACGAGGGCCCGGCATCGGGTGCGTCGGAAGAGCGATCCGCCAACAGACGCGCTATCGTCAAGCTCGCTTTGCAGGCCGCGTGCCTAATACTATAGATGCGCTATTGTTCGCAGAGGCTACCGATAAGTCGAATTGGAGCATCATGTTACACAAACTATCATCTGCTGATGTGCTCGCTATCAATGGGGCTCGTTCTGTTGACCAAGCACTACACGTTGTCGCTCAACGGCTACAGGAGTTGCGGCGGTCTCCGAGAATCGCAGCACGTTCGACGTGGACGGCGCGCTCGGGTCGATGGCTTATATTCGGTCATGAAACGTCGCTCAGCATGCACGTTCGTGGCGATCACGATCGCAGCAATGGCGTGCGGTCCGATCGCTCCGGCCGCGACGTCCGGAAAACCAGTGGTCTCGTCGCCGAGCGGACCACTAGCGCCAAGCGAGCCGCTCAGCTCGGTACAACGTCGCTGGGTCGACAGCACGCTCGCCACCCTCTCCCTCCATGATCGCATCGGCCAGATGGTCATGGTCTGGATGCTTGGCGACTACTCGAATACGCGGGACTCGAGTTACGCCGAGGTCATTCGATGGGTGGAGCGCGACCACATCGGCGGGGTGTCGATGTCGCTGGGGACGCCGATCGAGGTCGCGGCGAAATTGAACGACCTCCAGCGGCGCGCGGTCGTTCCGCTGCTCACGAGTGCCGATCTCGAGCCGGGACTGGGCCGGTTGGAGGGCGGGTTGTTCGCCCACTACATGCTCGACGCCGGCAGCGCGACGGTCTTTCCGCCGGCGATGGCGATCGCGGCGACGGGGCGCGACTCGGATGCGTTCGAGGTTGGTCGCGCGACGGCGCAGGAGGGTCGCGCCGTCGGGATTCAGATCAACTTCGCGCCCGTCGTCGACGTCAACAACAATCCGTCGAATCCGGTCATCAACACTCGCTCGTTCGGAGAGGACCCCAAGCGGGTGGCGCGGTTGTCGGCGCTGTTCGTCCGCGGGGCGACCGCCGGTGGGCAGCTGGCGACGGCGAAGCACTTCCCGGGACATGGCGATACCGACGTCGACTCGCATGTGGGGTTACCTGTTGTGGCGGCGAACATGAGCCGCCTGGAGGCGGTCGAGCTGGTTCCGTTCAGGGCGGCGATCGACGCCGGCGCCGCGTTGGTGATGACAGCGCACATCGCGTTGCCGGCGGTACAGGGCGACAGCACGACGCCGGCGACCTTGGCGCCGCGAATCATCACCGGCCTCCTGCGCGACACGCTCGGGTTTCGGGGCGTGGCGATCACGGACGCCATGACCATGGAGGGAATCGGCAAGGGCTATACGACGGAGCAGAGCAGCGTGCTGGCGGTGAAAGCCGGAGCGGACATTCTGCTCAAGCCTTCCGACCCGACTCGTGCGATCAACGCCGTGGTCGAGGCGGTCGAGCGAGGCGAGATCGCGCGGTCGCGGATCGACAGCGCGGCGCGGCATGTCCTCGAGCTCAAGGCGCGAAGCGGCGTGTATGCCGCACGGATCGTGTCGCTCGAGCGGCTCCGCGACGTCGTTGGAGCGCCGGAGCACCGCGCGCTCGCCGCGGACATCGCCAAGCGCGCGATCACACTGCTTCGAGATCGCGACAATCTCATTCCGATGTCCGACACCGGCCGAACGTTGATCGTGCACTACGCCCCGGAGACCGAGATCAAGGCGGGGAGGACGTTCGAGGCGACACTTCGTAGTTTGCGCGCGGCCGGTGAACGTCGCGGTCTCGTTCAGGTCGCGGGCGTGTTGCCGAACGCGACAGCGGACCTCCTCGACTCCCTCGACCGCGTGGCTGACGGCGTGTCGACGGTGGTCGTGACGGCATACGTGAGACGCGTCGAGGGTGAAGGTCGCTTCGCCATGCCTCAACACGTGGCGTCGTGGGTCGACCGGCTTGCACAACGACGCAAGGTGATCGTGGTCTCGTTCGGAAATCCGTATTTGATCAGGCAGTTCGGCAACGTTGGTAGCTACGTCGTCACGTACGGCGTGAGCGACGATCTCGAGCGAGCGGCGGCGCTTGCGGTCACCGGGCGCGGCGCCATTAGCGGACGAGTTCCCGTGTCGCTTCCCGGATTCTTTCACGCCGGCGACGGATTACGGCGCGACGCGAACAGCGAACGCTAACAATGCCGTGCGCGCGCAGAGCGCAACGCGTTTCAATGTCAGCGACGCGCGCGTCGTAGGCACGAGCGTTGCGGCGAACTGTGGTCGAGTAACTCACTCGAGTTAACTCAGTCGAGACCCACCGTTCGTCGGAGGCACCCCATGGCTCGCGAGACAATGCAGCAGAGAGACAAACGCACTCAGTCGAAGACTCGGACCTCGTCAAACGCGCAGAGCGCGCGAAGCAGTGCGGCCGATCGCCAGGCGCCGATCCAAACGAGCCGCGACGAGAATCAGCCGAGCGGACAGAGCCAACCGATCCAATCCAGCCAACACAACCAGCAGAGCCAGCAGACCCCATCGTCGCAATCGAATCGTTACGTCCAACAACCGAGCAGCGTCGCGCGGCGCGGATCGATGTCTCCCGTCCGCAGCGTGGCGAGCAGTCCGTTCGAGTTGATGCAGCGAATGTCCGATGACATGGATCGGCTTCTGGAACAATTCGGATTCGGCCGTGTCGGCCTGGGGCTCGGTCCGACCCTCGGGTCGTCGCTCGTATCCGACTTCGGCAGTACGTCGCCGTTGCTCGGTGGCGGGCAATCATTCTGGGCGCCGCAGGTCGAGACCCGGCAGCGCGGCGATCGATTCGTGATTCGCGCCGACCTGCCCGGTGTCAACAAGGACGACGTTCACGTCGAGGTCAACGACGACGTCCTTTCGATTTCGGGAGAGCGTCGCAGCCAACAGGAGGAAGATCGAGACGGGTTCTTCCGAAGCGAACGCAGCTATGGCTCCTTCTATCGCGCGATTCCGCTACCGGACGGAGTGAACGCCGATCAGTGCGAGGCGAAGTTCAACGACGGCGTGTTGGAGATCTCACTGCCCGCACCGAAGCACGAGCAACGGAAATCGAAACAGATAGAAATCCGGTAGAAACTCGGGTTGCTCTGTTAACACCGCTGAATTCGGAAAGTCCAACGCCGCATCAGGGATCGCCGTACATCGGGTGTCTTGATTTGGACCAGAACTCGATTCAATGGCACGAAGACCGGCGTTGGCGACAGCGCCGCAGTCGGAGTGGTCGGCTGCGGCATCAGCTGAGGGGTTGGCGCTCTTTCCAGCGGAGCGCGTCGCCATCTCTGTCGTGATGCCAACGTTGAACGAGTCCGCCCGGATCGCGGACTCGTTGGAATGTCTGGCGTGGGCCGACCAAGTCATCGTCGTGGACGGAGGATCGAGTGACGCGACTGTGCCGCTGGCAAGACGGGGCGGCGCGGAGGTATTGGTCGTCCGAGGACGCACGATCGCCGAGCAGCGGAATGCGGGCATCGCGCTCGCGCGCAATCATTGGGTTCTCGCGCTCGACGCCGACGAATCTGTCACGCCCGAGCTCCAGGCGTCGCTCGGCCGACTGACGCGATCCGGTGGGCGCTCGCCGGTGGCGTATCGCGTTCGATCACGAAACTGGCATCTCGGGCGCGAGCTGCGTCATGGGCCGTGGGGGCGCGACTGGAAGGTTCGCGTCTTTTCGCGTGACCAGCGGTTTGCGGTGCGCAAGGTCCATGAGAATCTCGAGACGCTCGACGACGTCGGCACGCTGGACGGTGCGCTGTTGCACCATCCGTACAGCGACGTGTCGCATCAGGTCTCGAAGGTGGCGACGTACGCGCGCTGGGCGGCGGACGATTTGCGGGAGCGTGGTCGCCGTCCGCGGTTGTGGGATCTCCTCGTGCGTCCGGCATGGCGGTTCGTGCGCGACTATCTGGTGATGAGCGGCTGGCGGGATGGGGCGCCGGGGTTCGTCGTCTCGGCGGTGAGTGCGTTCTCGGTGTTTCTGAAATACGCGTGTCTGGCGATGCCGGTCGACCGCTGACCTCAACCCTGAGCCGAGTGTTCGCTCGCCCGTCGACCGTGTCGCGACGAGTTCTTACGGACTCCGCGAGCGGCGACTAGTTCGGGAACGGGCCTGGGTCGCGCGATACTGTGCGGGAAGGCGCGACGTGTTACGATAAGGAATGCCTCCTCGCGCGATTCGACATGCCTGGTGACGTCAGCCGCCCGAGCAGCGGCAGCGCGCGCGCGCCCGGTGCCCGCGCATCGCGCGTCACGATGCACGACGTCGCGCAGCGCGCGGGCGTGTCGCAGCCGCTCGTGTCGCTCGTGATCGGCGGAAGCCAGTCGGTTCGCGTGTCCGAGGCAACGCGTGACCGGATCCTCCGTGCGGCCGAAGAGTTAGGGTATCGGCCGAACGTCATTGCCCGCGCGCTGGTGCAGAGCCGCTCATACTCGCTCGGCATCATCGTTCCCGACTTGTACAATCCGTTCTTCGTCGACGTCGTGGCGGGAGTGGAGCGCGTGGCGGCCGAAGAAGGGTACGCGGTGCTGTTGTGCAACGCGGTGGAGGTCGCCGCGGCGCGGCACATCGAGGCGTTGCGCGCGCGCCAGATCGACGGAATCATCATCGACGCGGTGGGTGCGGCTTCGCTCGACGCGATCGCGCTCGCGGATCTCAATGCGGTGTTGATCGACGAGCCGTCCCAAGTGCACCTGTCCGTGATGAGTGATGCCGTGGAGGCCGGCCGCCTCGCCGCGAAGCATCTGCTCGACCTCGGTCACCGCCGGATCGGATTGATTGGACCGTCGAGCGATCTGTGGGCGTTCCGAATGCGGGAGCGCGGGTTCGTCCAAGCAGTGCGCGAGGGCGACGGCGGCAATGGACGAATCGCGTCGGATCATCTGCGTCGAACGGCGCCGACTGTCGAAGGCGGAAGGGCGGCGATGCGTGCGCTCTTGAGCGAGCGCGATCGACCGACCGCCGTGTTTTGCACGAACGATCTCGTGGCGCTCGGCGCGCTCAAGGCGTGCGTCGAGACAGGGGTGCGCGTGCCGGACGCAATGTCGATCTGCGGCTGCGACGACATCGAGACGGCGCGACTCGTGACGCCCGAGCTCACGACGGTGCACGTGCGCGCGCGCGAGCTTGGGGCCCGGGCTGCGCGCATGTTGATTCGACTCGTCGAAGGCGAGGCTCCCCGCGGAACTCCGAAACCGCTGAGCGTGCGGCTCGTGGCGCGCGGCAGCACCGCTCCGCCGATGGTGCAAGCGTGAGGACCGCGACGACAGCGACCGCGCGCGGCTCGACCGCGCACGCGACGATGGCATTCATTCGCGACGCCTATGGGGCGCCGACCCTCGACGCCATCATGGAGAAGCTCGACGCCGACTCGAGGACCCGCATCGAGCGTGCGGCGATGACCGATGAGTTGCCGTACGCACTGCTGCTCGCCGTTTGGCGCTCGGCCGACGAGGTGCTTCGCGGTCGCGACGCGCAGTGGATGGAGCAGGCCGGCGCGTTCGCGATCGATTCGCTGGGGCAGCAGTTGTATGGCGGACTGTTGCGGAAGGCGTCGCCGATGGAGTTCGTCACCCAGTCGGTTTCGCTCTTTCGATTGTATTACGCGCCGGGGGACATGGTGCCCGTCGAGGTCGAGCCGTCGCGGGCGGTGTTGCGCCTGGTGGATTTCCCGGCGATCGGCCCGCTGTTCTGTCGTCGCCAGACGGGTGGGTTGCATCGCGCGACAGAAATTGCCGGCGGGAAGGAAGTCCGCGTGACGCACGTGCGCTGCGAGCACGAAGGGGACGCGTACTGCGAGTGGGAGTTGCGCTGGAGTTAGCGACAACCGCGCGCCGAGCTCGGTGAGGCTGCTCTTGACAAACCGCGGGTGATTATACGTATTAGCGAGCGGATTATACGAATTATCACCACCACACAACGTCCCCCTCGCGGAGAGCTTCGTCATGATGAGACGCGCGTTTGCTGCAGTCGCTTGCTCGGCAATCTTCGCAATCCTCGCGGCGACTCAGCCGGCGACGGCGGCGGCCCAGACTGGCCGAATCGCCGGAACGGTCACCGATTCCGCCAACCTTCCGCTGCCCGGCGCCCAGGTGACGGTGGTTGGAAAAGCACTCCGCGCGGGGACTGACGAGTCGGGACGATTCATGATCAGCGGAGTCGCGCCGGGCACGTACGAGCTCCGCGCGCAACGACTCGGACAACGGGTCGTGACGGTGAGCGGCGTCGTGGTGCGCGCAAATGAAGAGACCAACGTCTCGATCGTGCTCGGTCGAGTGCCGATCCAACTATCGAGCGTCGTGGTATCGGCGTCGCGACGCACGGAGAAGATCACCGAGGCGCCGGCGACCGTGACACGTCTCGACGTCCAAGAAATTCAGAACAGCGTCGGCAACTCGTTCGGTGGTGCCCTCAAGCAGGTCAAAGGGCTTGACTACATCCAGCTCGGCATCATGTCCGTCGCCGTGAATGCGCGGGGCTTCAACAGCGCGTTCAACAATCGCGTGCTGCAACTCGAGGACGGGCGACTCGCCGTAATGCCGGAGAACGGATTGCCGCTCGGCTCGTTCACGACGATCCCCAAGGTCGACATCTCGTCGGTCGAAGTGCTCGTCGGGCCTGGGTCGGCGCTCTACGGGCCGGATGCATCGGGCGGAGTCGTGACGCTCACGACCAAGGATCCGCGCGCGTTCCAGGGCTCGACGTTCGACGTGTCGGGCGGCTCGCGCAACTTCTACGACATCCAAGGCCGGCAGGCCGGCGTCGCCGGCGATCACTTCGGTTACAAGCTGTCGGCGGAATACGTGTCGGCGAAGGATTGGTCCAACCACCTCATCTACGCGCCGATCGCGGGAACGACGCCATCGCCGGAGATCGGCGCCGACTTCAACACGAACGTCGCGCGCGGCGAAGGGTCGCTCGTGTACTACGGGATTCGGCCGAGTGGTCGCCTCGAGCTCTCGGGCGGCATGAGCAAGAACAACACGATCGGCCTCACGAATGTGGGACGGAATCAGATTCAAGATTGGAAGTACGGTCACGGCCAGCTTCGGTACACCGACAACAACTGGTTCGGTCAGATCTATCACATCGAGTCGCGGTCGGGCGGCACGTATCAGCTGAACGGATTCGCGCAGAATCGGCTCCGTTATCCCACGATCACCGACGACTCGGTCAAGTCGCTGTCGGCGTTCCCGGACAAGGCGAACTTCACGGCAGGAGAGATACAGAACACGTTCACGCTCGGTCAGTTGAATGACACGCGGTTCACGTGGGGTGGACAGTATCGACACGACGACGTGAGCTCGATGCGCCACTGGCTGGTCGATCGGCAGACCGGTAAAGACGTAACGATCGACCAGAAGGGAGTGTACGGCCAGCTCGAGGCGCCGGTCACCAATTGGCTCAAGCTGATCGCCGCCGGGCGCTACGACAAACACGATTTCTACGACGCGCAGTTCAGCCCCAAGGCGGGCGTTCTCGTAAGCCCGACGCCCGATCAGACGGTTCGCGTGACGTACAATCGCGCATTCAAGTCGCCGTCGATTCTCCAGACGAGCTTCTTCTTTCCCGATTTCCAACCGGCCATTGGTGTGTTCGGCAACAAAGACGGCTTCATCATCAAGAACGCGGCCGGGAACACCGTCAACACGATCGATCCGATCACGCCGGAGACGAACAACACGTGGGAGCTTGGCTACAAGGGCGTGATCGGCCAATCGCTCTACCTCGACGCGACGGGATACTATTCGATCTTCGATCGCTTCTTGAGCCCACTTGTCGTCATCGCGAATTTCTTGACGCCGGTGTCGGCCGGCGGTCCGACGACCGCGTATGACGCAGTGACCGGCGCCAAGATCACCGGCGCGACGGGTGGCCCACAGATCCCTCTCACGTACTTCAACGTGGGCCGCGCGAAGATCCACGGCGCGGACGTCGGCGTTCGCTATCTTCTCACGCCGACGATCGACATCAACGGCACGACCAGCATTCAGAAGGTCGACAACATCTCTCGCAAGCCGACCGATCCCGCCGAAGCGACGGCGTTCAATAGCCCGACGGCGAAGGCAACGTTGGGGATGAACTTCGCGGAGCTCGGAACCAGCGCCTTGAGCGCGAATTGGGCGGCGCGGTTCGTCACCGGGTATGACTTCCTCTCGGGTGTCAACGTCGGACACATTCCCGGGTTCTCGACGTTCGACGTCGGCGGCAGCTATCGCCTGATGGACAGCCGCGCGCGGATCAACGTGAGCGTGCAGAACCTGTTGAGCTGTCGCGCCGGCACGGTGGCGGCCAATGGGTGGATCGCGAGCGGTCGGCCGGCGATTTACACGCAAAGTCGCGAGTGCGGATTCAACAAGAAGCACGTCGAGATGCTGAACTCGCCCGAGATCGGCACAATGCTGTTCCTCGGCCTGAGAGTCGACCGGTGAACGTCGGGTCGCTGCTGGCGCGTCACGCACGGTATCGCGAGAACGACGTCGCCGTGGTGTGTGGCGCGCACCGGTTCACGTTCGGCGAGCATTACGCACGGGTGAACCGGTTCGCCAACGTTCTGCGCTCGCTCGGACTGCGCAAAGGTGACGCGCTGGCGATCATCCTGCCGAACTGCATCGAGTTGCTGGAGGCGTATCGCGCCTGCGCGCAACTGGGTGTGGTGTCCGTGCCACTGAGTCCGTTGCTGCGCGGCGCGGGCCTCGTCACGCTGCTGCGCGACTCGGACACGGCGGCGGTACTGGCGTGTCGCTCGATGATCGAGGCGCTGAATGAGGCGCGCGTCGAGCTTTCTCATATCGATGCGAACAACTACATCCTGACCGACGCGCCGGGCACGCCAGGGTACTGCGACTACGCGTCGCTCACGGCGGCAGCGAGCGAAGATCCGCCGTCCACGCCGGACATTCGCGACGACGACATCTACAACGTCATCTACTCAAGCGGTACAACAGGCCAGCCCAAAGGGATCATTCACACGCACTACGTGCGGGCGCTCTATTGCACGATGTTCGCCAGCCAATTCCGCTTTACGCCCGAGAGCGTGGTGATGCACGCCGGGTCGTTGGTATTCAACGGCGCGTTCGTGACGCTGATGCCGGCGTGGTACCTCGGCTGCAAGTTCGTGCTGCAGGAGAAATTCGATGCCGTGGCGTTCATCGATCTCGTCGAGCGCGAGCGGGTGACGCACGTGATGATGGTGCCGTCGCAGATCGTCGCCGTTCTCAACGCGCCGAATTTTTCGGGTGACAAGCTCAAGTCGCTGCGCATGCTTTGTTCGGTGGGAGCGCCATGGCATCGCGAGCACAAGGAAGCGTTGCTGCCGCTGCTTCCAAATTCCTTGTACGAGCTCTACGGACTCACCGAGGGGTTCATCACGGTGCTCGACAGCGCGGACTTCGCGCGCAAGATCGACTCCGTCGGCACCCCGATTCCGTTTGGCGGCATGCGCATCGTGTCGGACGACGGGCGCGACCTGCCGCCGGGCGAGCCAGGGGAGATCGTGGGCTACTCGCCACTGATGATGCCCGGCTATTACAAGCGTCCCGATCTCACCGCCCAGACCATCGTCGACGGCTGGCTGCACACCGGCGACGTCGGCACGGTGGACGAGGACGGCTATCTCCATCTCGTCGACCGCAAAAAGGACATGATCATCTCCGGTGGCGTGAACGTGTTCCCGAAGGACATCGAGGAGGTCGCCGTTCAGCATCCGGCGATTCGCGAGGTTGCCGTGTTCGGCGTCGCGAGCGAGAAGTGGGGCGAGTCGCCGTTCGCCGCCGTGATTTTGAAGGAGCCCGGCTCGGCGACGCCCGAGGAATTGCGATCGTGGATCAACGCGCGGGTGGCGGCGCGATATCAACAGCTTCACGCCGTGGTGGTCGTCGAAGACTTCCCGCGCAGCACGGCGGGTAAGACGTTGAAGCGGGTGCTGCGCGACCAGTACGCCACGCCGCCGGCTACTACGGCGCCAACGTTAGCGACCGCCTGAATATGACAACTCGAAACGCCATCGACGCGGCGGGGTCGACGAACAAGTTCCTCGCCGCCGGCGACGTGAACATTCATTATCTGGACGTTCCGGGTGGTGCGCCGCCGCTCGTGCTGCTACACGGACTTTCGGCGAACGCGCATTGCTTCGCCGGACTGATCGGCGCGGGATTGAGCCCGTCGTTCCGTGTGATCGCGCCCGATTTGCGTGGCCGCGGCCAGACGGACAAGCCCGCGACGGGATACACGATGGCGGATCACGCGCGCGACGTGCTGGCGCTGCTCGACGCGCTCGGACTCGAGAGAGTGATCCTCGGCGGACACTCATTCGGTGGATATCTCGCGATCTACATCGCGGCGCGGCATCCGGAACGCGTCGAAAAGCTGATCGTGATCGACGCGGCGATCACGCTCAATCCGCGAGTCGGCGAACTGCTCAAGCCGTCGCTCGATCGGTTGACCCGCGTGTCGTCGTCGGTCGACGCGTATCTCGCCGAGGCGCGCAGCGCGCCGCATCTTGCCGGCTACTGGGATGCGGACATCGAGCAGTATTTCCGTGCCGAGATTCAAGAGAACGCGGATGGGACGGCGCAATCGGCAACGAGCGCGATGGCGATCGGTCAGGCGTTGCAGGGCGTGGCGAGTGAACCGTGGCTCGAGTGGGTGGGAGCGGTCCGTCAACCGACGCTGCTGCTGAACGCCACCGGGGCATATGGGCCGGCGGGCACGCCGGCGCTCGTCGAGCCGGAATACGCGCAGCAAACTGCCGCGGCGTTCTCGGACATCCGCTACGTCCAAGTGCCGGGTAATCACATGACGATGGTGTTCGGGCCGGCGGCGGCGGTGGTGAATGCCGAGATTGAGCGCTTCGTGCGCGGCGATTTGCGCCCCGCGGCATGACGAAGCTCGAGGGAAAAGTTGCTCTAGTCACTGGTGCGGGGCGTGGGATCGGTCGGGCGATCGCGCTCAAGCTCGCGCGCGAGGGCGCTCGCGTCGTCATCAACGACGTGGATGAAGCACCATCCGCCGAAACCGTAGCGACCATCGCCGCTGCCGGCGGCGAAGCCGCATCGTGCAATGGAAGCGTCGTCGAGGCGGGGTTCGCCGAGCGATTCGTTCAGACGGCGCTCGACCGCTTCGGCGGTCTCGACATCATCGTGAACAACGCTGGATTCACGCGAGACAACGTGATCCAGAAGATGACCGACGAGCAATTTCAAGCGGTGTTGGACGTACACGTGACAGCGCCGTTCCGAATTCTGCGCGCCGCCGCCGAGCCGATTCGTCGGTTCGCAAAGCAGGAAGCGGAAGCGGGTCGCGAGGTGTTTCGAAAAGTCGTGAACATCTCGTCGGTGTCCGGGCTGTGTGGCAATGCGGGGCAGATCAACTACGCCGCCGGAAAGGCGGCGGTCGTCGGCATGACGAAGACGTTGGCGAAAGAATGGGGGCGCTATCGCGTGAACGTGAACTGCGTGGCGTTCGGGTTCATCAGCACGCGGATGACGGAGCCGCTGGGCGACGCTCGGCTCGACGCATTGGCGAAACAGAATATTCCGTTGGGCCGACTGGGCACCGTCGAGGAGGCGGCGAATGGCGTCTATCTCTTCTGCACCCCCGAGTCCGATTACATCTCCGGTCAAGTCATCACGGTCGGCGGCGGAATCAGGTTCTGACAGTGCGCTGGAACGGGAGACGATGCGCCGCGTCACGACGCGGCTGATCCCGTTCGTGTTCGTTCTGTACATCTTCAACTTTCTCGACCGCTCGAACGTCGGGCTCGCGGCCCTGCAGATGAACCGCGACCTCGGATTCAGTGCGCGCGCGTTCGGGCTCGGCGCAGGAATCTTCTTCGTCGGCTACTCGTTGTTCGAGGTGCCGAGCAACCTGGTGCTCGTGCGGGTGGGCGCGCGGCGGTGGATCGCGCGGATCATGATCACGTGGGGATTGCTCGCGTCGGCGTTGATGTTCGTGCGGACGCCGGCGCAGTTCTACGTGCTGCGGTTTCTGCTGGGGGTCGCGGAGGCGGGGTTCTTTCCGGCGATTTTGTACTATTTGAGTTTGTGGTATCCAGCGTCGATGCGGGCGCGATCGGGCGCGTGGTTCATGATCGCGATCCCGCTGTCGGGGACAATTGGCGGACCGCTCGGCGGATGGCTGCTCGGACTCAACGGGCGGGTTGGGCTAGCGGGCTGGCAGTGGCTGTTCGTCGCCGAAGGCATCCCGTCGATCGTGCTGGGGTTGGTCGTTCTGCGGTACCTGACGGAGCGGCCCGCCGACGCGCATTGGTTGTCGAGTGAGCAGCGCGCGTGGCTCATCGCGCGGCTGGACGGAGATCGAAGCGCGGCGCACATGGCGCATGGGATGTCGGCGCTGCGTGGGCTCGCGCATCCGCTCATCTGGCTCGCGGCGCTTCCCGAGTTTCTCGTGACGACCGCGGGCTACGCGTATCTGTTCTGGGGGCCGACGCTCATTCGCGACGCGCTGCACACGAGCAATGCGCAGACGGGGTGGATCACGGGCGGGATCGCCGCGCTGTGCGCGGTCGGAATGCTCGTCGTCGGCGCGAGCTCAGACCGTACCGGCGAGCGCGCTCTACACGCCGCCGCGTGCGCGACGGTGGCGGCGCTCGGGTGCGCGGGCGCGGGATTGTTGGGCACGCCCGTGCTACGAATCGCGAGCTTGGCGCTCGCCGAGGTGGCGGTGATCAGCTTCTTGGCGCCGTTCTGGTGCCTGCCGACGATGCTGTTGAGCGGGAGTGCGGCGGCGGTGGGAATTGCGCTGGTGAACGCGATCGGGAATGTGGGCGGGTTCGTGGGGCCGAACGTGATCGGCTTCCTGAAGACGACGACGGGTGGGGACACCGGCGCGTTTCTTTGTCTTGCGGCGATGGCGTTGGTAGCGGCCGGGATCTGCGTGGGGATGCGGGGAAGTCTTGCCGCCCGCGACCGTGGTTGAGCCCGAGGTTGTTCGCGGGTTCAATGCTCACAATCAACGCGAAGTAGGATGATTGGGTTCTTCGTCCGTTCTTGTCCGTTGCATCCGTTCCATCCGTTCTCGCAACCGTTATGGCTGGCCCGAGCGGCGGTCAGCGAGAGCTCCGCGTGGCGCTAGCCTTT
>DASVYG010000408.1:0-2652 GCA_036392315.1 Gemmatimonadaceae bacterium | reverse complement strand
GGCGCGTCGGACCACGTTGGGCGATCAACGCGTTCGGGCCTACTTCGACTCCGTCGCGTTCCAAGGTGCGGTCGACTTCCGCGGCGCCGACCGCAACGGAGCGACATCGCCGAGTGGTAGTCCGTTGTCGGTGTTGAGCAGCACACGGCTCGCAAATTCGTTTCGTCAGCCGATCATCACGGCGGCGGAGAATGCGCTGTGGCTGGCCGAAGCGCAGGCCAGGCAAGGCGCGGATGCGGCGGCGCTCACAGCGTTGAATCAAGCGAAGGCGGCCTCGGCAGCCTCCACCGGTGTTGCGGTGCCTCCAGCTTCGGGACTCGCCGGTGCGGCGCTCCTCAACGAAATCAAGACGGAAGAATGGATCTCGCTATTTCAGAACATCGAAGCGTGGAACGCCTATAAGCGAAACTGCGTTCCGAAGCTCACACCGGCCGGCACTGCGACGGATATCCCGGGGCGATTGCTCTACGGTCTCGCTGAGCGTAACGCGAATCCAAACATCCCGGCTCCGGCGCAGCAGCCACCACGCAACAAGAACGATCCCACGGCGTGTAGCGACCCGACGCATCCATGAGAGATCTGCTATGGCGTGACGCGCGTCGTGTGGCGCGTCTCGCTTGCGTCGCGACTGTCGCTCTCGCCTCAGGCGGGTGCTACAGCGCCATCCGCATCGACTCGGTCGCGGTGCGTCCTGGTGCTCGAGTGTACGTCGACCTCACAGACTCCGGCACGACGGACCTCGCTCGGTATCTCGGCCCCAACGTCCAACAAGTGTATGGCGATGTGAGCGCAAGCTCGGACAGCGCGATCGTCTTGTCGCTGCGCTCAGTGACCGACCGTCGGGACATCGAGACCCCGTGGTCCGGAGAACGCGTACCGGTTCCACGTACGGCGATCGCAACGATTCGCGAGCGACGGGTGTCGAAGCAGAAGAGTTGGTTGTTCGGTGCCGGCTTTGTCGCGGCGCTCGTCTTGACTGGACGTGCCTTCGGTGTGCTCGGCGGCGGCGATGCGCATCGCGGAGATGTCCCGGTGGTACAATGATTCCGGGCTGCCGATTTCATGCGCCGAGAGGCCTGTGACGGTATGATGAGCGATACCTCTGATGCCGGCGCTCCCACTGAGGGATCATCGGCTGTGCTCCAACAAGAGCTCCGCTGCTTGAACGAGGACTTCGTTCGCGCGCTCCTGAGCGGCGACGTCGAATGGTATCGCGCCCGCCTGACCGACGATTTCGTCTGCATCGAGTCCGACGGCTTGATTCTCGACAAAGCCGCGTTCCTGAGGCGTGCTGCTTGGGGTTCTACACTCGCGTCGTACGCACTCGAGGAGGTGACGGTAAACATCTACGGCGACGTGGCCCTTGTGCGAGCAAAGGCGAGATGGACGGACAGGGTCGGAATCACGGGTTTCAATCGCTACCTCGAAGTGTGCATTCACACGCGGGGAGAATGGAAATTTGTCTCGGTGCAGGCCACGCGGCTGGTGCGAGACGTGTGAACACATCCGTCATGCTGTCGCGTCAGGGGCAACGGCTGCTCCAGATTGGAATTGCGCTTCTAACGCGAGAATGCGCTCATCCTTGGATATGCGCCGTACACGGCCAACGAGACTCGACAAGCACTCCGAGTGATTGCTGAATGCATCCGTGCCGTTGCGGCTACATAACGTGATTGGCTTGGCGTTCTTCTCGATCGCCGCCGTTACGATCGGCATGCTGTTCTTGCGCGACCTGTCACACGCACGCGCTCGTCTCATCGGACGAAGCCAGACGATCTCCACGCGTTTCGGAGAGATGGAGTATGCGCTGCTCGGACAAGGCGAGCCGGTTCTGGTGGTCCATGGCGCCGGCGGTGGTTTCGATCAGAGTCTCGACATGATTGGTCCCTTGGCGGACGACGGATACCGGCTCATCGCACCATCGCGCTTCGGCTATCTTCGATCGACATCGCCGTCCCACTGCACGAACGCGATGCAAGCCGATGCGTATGCGGATCTACTTGACCGACTCGGCGTTCAACAGGCGAGGGTCATCGCCGTCTCCGCCGGCGCGTGGTCCGCATTGCAGTTCGCGATACGACACGCGGATCGGTGCCAGGCGTTGGTCCTGCTCGTTCCAGCGCCCTATATCCCGCCGGAAAAGAACACGGCCAGCATCGCCTTCGCCCGGACGATGTTCGAGTCCGACTTCGTTGCGTGGGCCACGATCAACCTCATCACGATTTTGCCTCCTGTGGTGACGCGCATGATTCTCGGCTCGGACCCGGCGGTCGTTCGCGCGGCCGAGCCGAGCGAGCAGGCGCGCACGCGGCGGATCTTGGATCACCTCTTGCCGGTCAGCCAGCGTCTCCTGGGAATGGAGTTCGACATACGGAGCGCCACTATTCCAGAACCCTATGCCATCGAAAAGATTTCGTGTCCCGTGCTGACGATCAGCGCAGCGGACGACGCGTTCGGAACCAACGTTCGGGCAGCGTTCATTGCAGCCGGCGTCCAGAACGGCAGGACCGTGACCTATCCAACAGGCGGCCATGCCCTCGTCGGGCACTTCAACGACGTCCGGCGCGTGATCGTTTCGTTCCTCGAGCGCCTCGATTAAGGGGTGGCTCTTTCTCGCCGCCTCGTTGCAACCCTGGGCGTAATCACTCAGGC
>DASVYG010000407.1:0-8342 GCA_036392315.1 Gemmatimonadaceae bacterium | reverse complement strand
TGGTTGATTTCCGATGCCGTAACGCGAAACGCGAGCGCGATCGCGGATAAGCTGGGGCATCGGCGAATCGCGGCGATTCTCGAAGCCGAGGCGCGAGTCAACAACGATGCGGACAAGCTGTGGGATTGTGCGCAGCATTGGTTGGCGGCTGGGGAGGTTCCTCGCGCGATTGAAATGCTCACGCAGTGCGCTCAGTACGCGATGGAGATTGGGCGGTTGCGCGAGGCGGCCGGGTTGCTTGTGAAAGCGGCGTCCTTAGCGAGTCACCCGGTGCGGCACGAATTGGCTTGCAGAGCGATTCGGCTTGCACATGAAATTTCTGAGCTCGATGTCGTTTTGCGCGCGGCGGAGCTGGTGGACCGAACAGACCGTGCCGACGTCCATGACGAGATTGAGATAGCAGAACTGCTGGCTCAGGGGATTGCTCCGGGCGAAGAGAGCGATGCTCAGGCACGGTTGCACCATTGTGTGCTCGCATCAAATGCGGATGAAAGCCATCGTATCAATGCCGCCCGGGCTTTGCTGGTATTCGCCGACTCCGCCGGCGGCGCTGGGTTATCACAAGATGGATTCGGCGCATTGGCCGACCTGATTCAACTGAAGGACCGCGCTGATGATCCCGATTGTCTTAAACTTTTGGTTTTGTACCACGCGACCGTTGGTGAAGCCGCGAAACTTGGCACCCTATCGCGCCAACTCAGAGACGTGGGGCATCGCGAACGTCCGGAAATTGCGGCGAATCTGTTCCATTACGCGGCTGCTGGGTTTTGGCGAGGAGGCGAGCCGACAGAGGCACTCACCACGTTCACGAGGGCGTTTGAAGCGGCAGAGTCCGTCGGACTCCGACGCCTCCAGTTCCTCGCCGCTTCCATGCTTAGCAGCTTTAGTCATGATATTGGCGACGAGAAGGGATCCAGAGACTGGATGGAAAAGGCCGAAAAAATCGCCGACGAACTTCCGGCTCTACGGACTAACATGAGCTATGTCGCGATCTGCTTCGAAAACGCCCTCATTCGCAGTGACGTCGTCGAACTCAAACGTCTATTGGACGTCTCAGCTCGGGTCGGATTAGCTAGTGGGCCCCGTCGAATGATCCGAGCCCTTGAAGTATCCATCCAGCGTCTCTCGGGTGAGCCGCTTGATCGGGAGGCCGTCGTTTCCGAGCTGATCAGACACCACGTCCCGGCTCGCGAGTCCGGAAACTTGAGCGACCTCGAAGTCGCAATCGCGACTGACGTGCTTGATAGGGATCAAGATGCAGGCCTCGCGCGATCCACCGTTCTGAATTACCTGCAAGAATATCGGCGCGGCCTGGCGCCGATCGCTGCGATGCTTAGAGACGCCATTCGTCGGCTGGCTATCGACGTCAAGGCCCTTCCGTCATGGTGTCAGATTTATGGAACCGAGCTGCCTCGTTAGCCCGACGATGATGACGTTCTTAAGACGGGCTGAGTCGTTAGTTGCGACCCTGGCGCGGCAAATTGTAGCTGCCTCGGGTGCACTTTGTTTCGGGGTCTTGGAAAAGACGCTGCGCCATCCCGGAACCGAGTCTGGGAGGGACAAAGAGGGTTCGCGGTGGGCGGACAATTACACCTGCGTGGCCGCGCCAGGTTTCGGATTGGCTGATTCCTAGGCGCCCTTGGCGGCTAGGGCTTCGAGATCGGAGGCAGAAGATCTAGGCGACGCACCAACGATGGAGAATCTGGTGCGTACCGGCGCTGTCGCGATCTCCGGCGATGAGAAGAGCGACGCCCAAAGGGCGCTCGAGAGGAGGCGATCTGCAATTTGCGGGTCGAACTGCGTGCCACGACAACGGACGACCTCCGCCCGCACTTGAGCCTCGGTGAGAGGACGCCGGTACGGACGCTCCGTAGTCATCGCATCAATCGTGTCTGCAAATCGAATGATGCGAGAGGCCATCGGAATGAGTTCGCCTGCTAATCCATCCGGATAGCCAGTTCCGTCCCAGTTCTCATGGTGATGCCTGATTGCAGGAACTACGTCGCGCAATTTCGACATAGTCGCCACGAGCGTCGCACCGTCACCCGGATGTTCCTTCATCAGCGCCCATTCATCTGGCGTCAGCTTCTCTGCTTTGCTGAGAATTGGTGCGTACTTCTCATGAATCTTCCCCACATCGTGCAAAAGGGCCGCACGGCTGACTTCTTCGATCTCGCGTGGCGAAAGCCCAATGGCCCGGGCGATGATCCGAGAAAACTCACGAACCCGCCTGGAGTGACCAGACGTATAGGGATCGCGGGCCTCAAGCGATTTGACCATGAGTTCGAGCAATTCCTGGTTGGTTTGCGCCAACTCAAGGTTCGTTCTGTGGCTTTGGCGAATTCCTAGAAACGGGACCCAAAGCGTCGCGGCAGCGATCGGTCCGTACGCTGCGTAAACCCATGCGAAGACAAATATCGGCGGGCAAATCAATAGATCGAGACCGATCGTCGCGCTTTTTGCCTCACGCCAAATCGTCCAGATTGAATGTCGCGTCTCCGCCGCAATCGCTCCAAAAACAAGGAAGGAATTAAGGAAATAAGAGATTGCGAATGCGACCAGGGCCGGGCCGCCAGATACTAGAGTCACGTGCAGCAGGCTTGGCGGAGCGATGTCCAGGAGACTCCGTCCTCCAAGAGCGCGAAAAGCCAGGATCGCGGCTGAGAGAGACAGTCCAAGTTGCGAAACGTTGAACACAGCTTTGTGAAAAGCGCTTCGATTTGCCGTTTCCGTGATTGTCTTGACCGACAGGACGGCGACAATGGTCAGCCAGTTTGGAACCAGGATCGCCATGGCCAAGTACGGCACGATTGCGACAGATCCCCTGGTTGCGCGCGGCAGGAGATAGGATAGGACCTCCGCCAAGATCGCAAGCACGGCAAGGAGCAACACCGCGATCAGGCTGTTCGCCGGAACGGTCGGTGCGATACGGTAAAGGCTCGCGAGGCCAAGGCCCGCGAGTGCCGTGACCGCAATTACGTAGACCGCTATCGCCTTTCGCATAATAGTTGACCCCCAACCGCGCCCCTTACCAGCTAACGAAACCTGTGAGGCTGCAGATCACGTCCCAGAGGCTCATAACGCGTCACCCCCTTGGTACAACAGTCACAGGGGTTTGCCCTGTGCTCCAAAGTGAGCTCCGCTCAACTACACTGGACGGAA
This sequence comes from Gemmatimonadaceae bacterium, assembly GCA_036392315.1. Lineage (GTDB taxonomy): Bacteria > Gemmatimonadota > Gemmatimonadetes > Gemmatimonadales > Gemmatimonadaceae > JAQBQB01. The sequence goes on along the minus strand of DASVYG010000407.1, from coordinate 5,180 downwards.
TTGTCCTCCGCTCGTCTTCGCTTTAGCGAGGGAGGGGGTCGTTTTTTTGAGTTCTTTGATTAGGAAAATCTAGGGTGGGATTTGCTCTTTCGAAGTACTGATCCGTCACCCGCCACGAAACGCGTCGTCGCGCCCGTTTTGGGGACCTGCTCGGGCAACCCAGCTGCATCGTCGCCGCTGTACACGTTCCACATACCTTACCGTCGGCCGGCCGCCGCGCGCAATACGCGAGCGCACCGAATCTGCATCATTTTGGACTATCCAGCCACCGGTTCGTCGCGTCCAACACCGCCAACACACTCGCCGTCTCCGGGCTCTCCCGCACCTCGGCGCTGCCCGTCATCAACGATGTCTCACGACCAAAGCGGGTCGTGACGCCCACGAACACGAACTGCCGATCGAATGCATCGACCATCCGGCATCCCTCGAGCGCCAGGATCCGCTCGTCGCCCTCGGCCTGCTTCATCGCGGTGAGCGCCGCGCGGGCTGCGAGCTCGATGCGAAGGCGCTCATTCTCGAGACCTTCGCACTCTCCGACAAACGACTCGTCACCCTTGCGAAGCGTAACCCTGCAGGCGATTCCCTTACTGCGCGAGCGCCGGACCTCGACGTCCTCGAAGTAGAGACGCCGGTGGTGAGCCCGCGCCGAGACATCCGGCGCCGCCGCCGACGGCGCGGGTTGGGGCACGGCGGCCATCGACGCGGCCGGAGTCGCGTGGAGCGCCGGGAGCGGATAGCCGGGAGTCATGCGCTGCGGGCGTTGGGCGTCGTCGGACGTGGCCACCGAGATCTTCTTGTGGCTCACGCGCATGCCGAGGTGCGCCATCAACGCGCTCTCGACGTTCCGGACGGTCTGTTTGGGGGTGACGTCCAAGGTCGTCAGCAGGTGAATCTCGTCCACCGCCCCGTTGCTGCCCGCAATGATACGCGCCGAGATCACCCCTGGAAGCGTGGCCAGGAGGTCCTCGGCGCGCTGTATTGGCAACACGCTGCCCGCGATCAATGGGGAATCGCCAGGAGTCGTGGAGTTTGGGGCTGGCAAGGGCAAGGACGCTCTCCAGCGGCGGATTGTCCGGGTGTATGACGACGCCTCTATAGAGACGTCACCGCCGGCGAGGGCCGACGTAGGAAGGCGCGGACAATATGTCCCTTTCAAAACAAGGAATCAAGCTTTATTCGAGCGTAAACGCATGCTCCGGCATCCGGTATTCCTTGATCTTCCGATATAGCGTACGCTCGCCAATGCCAAGCATTTCGGCGGCTCTTCGGCGGTTGCCGCGCGTCTCCTTGAGGGCGATTTCGATGGCCGAACGCTCGATCTCGGCCATAGTCGTTCCCGGGGAGATCGTGAGGACGTTCGGCGGGGGCGCCTGGTTGCGCGGCTCGATCGCCGCCACCGGCGGCGGCGTGATCACCGCGTGCAGCGGCGGCGGCACCGCCGGACGGATCTCGCCAATCCACCCATCGCGCAGCGACGGACGATCCTCGTCCATGCGACGACGCAGCTCCTCGACCTGCAGCTTGAGCTCGAGCAGGCTCCGCACGATGAACTCGAGCTCGCGACCCGACGCGCCTTCCTGGCCGCGCAGGATCGGCCCCACATGCACCGGCAGCAATCGCCCGCCGCCGTCACGAATGTGGCGCGGCAAGTCGCCCGGCTGGATCTCGTGGTCCGGTGCGAGCACGACCATGCTCTCGATCAGATTGCGCAGCTCGCGCACGTTGCCCGGCCAGGCATACTGCATCAAGATCTGCATCGCCTCCGCCGAAATGCCCCGGAATTGACGATCGTGCTCTTCGGAGTAGTCCTGCACGAAGCGACGGACCAACAGCGGAACGTCCTCGGGACGCTCGCGCAGCGGCGGGAGATAGATGCGCAACACGTTGAGCCGATAGAACAGATCGGCGCGGAAGCGGCCACTCTCGACCAGCTCGCGCAGCGGCTGGTTGGTCGCCGCCACGACACGAACGTCGACCTTGATCGGCTGCACGCCGCCCACGCGCATGAACTCGCGCTCCTCGAGCACGCGCAGGAGCTTGACCTGCGTGGGCGTCGGGATCTCGCCGATCTCGTCGAGGAACAACGTGCCCGTATCGGCCAGCTCGAAGCGCCCGAGGCGACGCTCGGCGGCGCCGGTGAACGCGCCCTTCTCGTGGCCGAACAGCTCGCTCTCGAGCAGCGTCTCGGGCAACGCGCCGACGTTGACGGCAATGAACGGTTTGTTGCGTCGATTGCTGAGCAGTCGAATCGCTCGCGCCACGAGCTCCTTTCCCGTGCCGCTCTCGCCCTCGATGAGCACGGTGCTCGAGACCGGCGCCATCTGCTCGACCTGCACCATCACCTGGCGCATGCCTTCGCTCTCGCCGATCAAGCCGGTGAGCGTTTGGAGGCGACGGCGATCCAAAATGCGACGAATGCCGCCGACGACGTCCTCGACGTCGACCGGTTTCGCGAAGATGTCGACGAACCCGATCGTACGCAGACGGTCGATGTGCGCCGGGTCGGTGTTGTCGGTGAGCCCGACCGCGGCGGCCCCCTCCCACAACTGCTCCTTGACGATCGTCGTGGTCGATGGATCGGTGAGCTCGCCGCTGAACACGAGGATGTCGGGCTTCTCGCGCTTGAGCGCGGCCCGAATGTCGTCGAGCGGCGACACGAGGGCGGTCTCCACGCCTTCGCGCTCGAGCACCGCGTTGATGCGTACCGCGGGTTCGACGTCTTGCAGCGTGAGGAGGACCTTCATCGGTGGAACGGTGGAACGGTGGAACGGTGGAACGGGGCGTCGTGATCGAGTCTGTCAGCCCGCAGGACGGCGATCGCGTGGTCGATGATGGGGGCTAGGGCGGTGAGGCCGTCGTGGACGCCACTTGGCGATCCGGGAAGGTTGATGATGAGAGTTCTCTTACGAACGCCGCTGAGGCCGCGCGACAGGGCGGCGCGAGGGAACGACACGAGCGAGAGCGCGCGAATGCGCTCGGCGATGCCGGGGGCGTCGCGATCGAGGACGGCACGAGTGGCCTCGGGCGTGACGTCACGCGGACTCAATCCAGTGCCACCGGTCGTGACCACGAGATCGGCGGTGTCGCTGTCGCACCACGAGCACAAAGTCGACACGATCTGCACGCTCTCGTCGGGCACGAGCGCGCGCGCAGCCAGATCGTAGCCGCGGTCGCGCGACCATCGCTCGATGGCGTCGCCCGAGGTATCCTGGCGCTCGCCCCGCGCTCCGGCGTCCGAGATGGTCAGCACCGCGACCCGAGTTTGGGTCGCTCCGTTCGGCATGTCCGCGCCGCCCGACGCGCCACTCGCGTCGGGCTCAGAGGTGCGAGGCATCCTTATAGAACGGCATTTTGACGACGGTGGCCGGCACGCGCTTTCCTCGAATCTCCACCTCGAACGTGTTCCCTTCCTTCGCATCCTCGGACGGCAGATAGCACGTACCGATGGGGATGCCCAAGGTGGGGCTCATCGTGCCGCTGCACACGAGACCACTCGAGTCGCCGCGGTCGAACACCGGGTATCCATGCCGCGCGATGTTGCGGTCACCCAGCGTGAAACCGATCAGCTTCTTCTTGATGCCGCTCGCCTTCTGTGCGTTCAGCGCCGAGCTGCCGACGAACTCTCCCTTCTTGAGCTTCACGAGCCAGTTCAAGTTCGCCTCGAGCGGCGTGACGGTGTCGTCGATGTCGTTGCCATAGAGCGCCATTCCCATCTCGAGACGCAGCGTGTCGCGCGCGCCGAGTCCGGTGGGCGTGACGTCGCCGGCAGCCATCAAGGTGTCCCAGAGGCGCAGCGAATACTTCACGTCGTGGTAGAGCTCGAAGCCGTCTTCGCCCGTGTAGCCCGTGCGCGAGATGATCATCGGCATGCCGGCGACTTCTCCCTCGGCGAAATGATAGTACTTGATCGTCGAGAGATCGGTCTTGGTGAGCGGCTGCAGGATCTTCGCCGCCAGCGGACCCTGGAGCGCGAGCAGCCCCATGGAATCGCTCACATTTTCGATGGTGACGCCGAAGCGCGCGGCGTGCTTGGCCACGTGGGCGAAGTCCTTGGCAATGTTGGAGGCGTTGACGACCATCATGACGCGATCGGGAAAGCGATAGACGAGACAATCGTCTTCGATGGTGCCGCGGTCGTTGAGAATGGTCGAATAGTGGACCTGACCGAGCGCGAGCGCGGCGACGTCGTTCGTCGTCACGTAGTTGACGAAATCGATGGCGCGTTCGCCGCGGATGATGAACTCACCCATGTGAGAGACGTCGAACAGGCCGCAGCGTTCGCGGACAGCCTTATGCTCGGCCGTGATGCCTTGCGGATAGTTCACCGGCATTTCCCAGCCGGCGAACGGAACGATCTTGGCGCCGAGCGCGACGTGCCGATCAAAGAACGGCGTGCGCTTGAGCGCGGCGGGTGCGGTGGCGGTAGTCATGGGCGGAATATGCCGAGACGGCGGGTGTGCGGGGAGGGGTGCGTAGCCTTGGTGTAAGAAAGCTGTTCGAAGTTGTGTCGGGGCAGAACCTTTCCGTGTGTCGGGCCGTCTAAGGGGTCGAACCCAACCCGACCACATGCGCGCACTCCTTTGTGTTTCATTGCTGCTGCCAATCACGATGAGTGCGCAGCGGCTCGAGGGCTCGCCCGCCTCCTCGCCTCCGGCGAGAGACAAGTACGGACACACGGTGGCGGTGCCAAGCGCGATGGCGGCGCGGCGAACGCAGCCGATCGTGCTCGACGGCAAGCTCGACGAGGCGGCGTGGCAGGCGGCGCAACCGATCACCGAATTCAAGCAGATCGATCCCGAGGAGGGAAAGCCCGCGTCGCAACGGACGGAAGTCCGCTTTCTCTTCGACGACGACGCGCTGTATGTCGGCGCAAAGATGTACGACACGGAAGGCGCGAAGGGTGTCACGACGCGGCTCGTGCGACGCGACGCGACGTTCGACTCGGATTATCTCGAGGTCGCGATCGACGGTTTTCACGACCATCTGAGCCGTGCGTTCTTCGATCTGAATCCGTCGGGCTCGAAGGACGATTACATCGGGATTGGGACGTCGTGCTGCGACAACTCGTGGGATCCGGTGTGGCAGGCGGCGACCCGCATCGACTCGGACGGGTGGACGGCCGAGATTCGCATTCCGTTCAGCCAGCTCCGATTTTCGCGCGACTCCGTGCAGACGTGGGG
>DASVYG010000406.1:0-3515 GCA_036392315.1 Gemmatimonadaceae bacterium | reverse complement strand
CTGCCCGGCGAGAGTGACGGAAAGGACAAGCCGGCCGTCGAGCCCATGAAGCCGACGGTGCTCGGGACGGCTGTGGCAACCGATGGACGCAGCTTCGCGACGCTTCAACTCGGTGATGCGTCCCCGACGTTGGTACATGTGGGGGACAAGATCGGTGAGTGGGTCGTCAAAGCGATCGAGCGGGGCAGGATCGTGCTGGTGAGCACATCTGGCACGCGCGCCGATCTCACCGTGCCCAAGACAGGAACCTGATATGCCATTCGTTCAGAGAATTGTCATGACCTTTGGCGCCGTGACGTTGCTGGCGCCGCCTGCGATTGCCCAACGTGGCGCGAGCGGACGTCCGACACGCATCCCAGCGACGCCGCCGAAGGCGACCAAGACGGATTCGGCGAAGAAAGCCGCGGCCGGTGTGTCGCTCGACTTTCAGGATCAAGAGCTCAAGGTCGTGCTCGACGCGCTCGCCGCGGCCGGCGATTTGAACGTGTCGCTGACGAACATTCCGTCGCAGCGTGTGTCGGTCCATATGGGAAGGCCCGTCACGCGTGAGGGGATGGTCGAATTGCTCAAGAACGTCGCCGAGTCAAATGGGTTGAAGGTGACCGAGACGCCGACGCTGATTCAGATCGCGGGTGTGCAACCCGTACAGGAGACGCGTCAAACCCTCGCGCAACAGTTGCTCGCTCAGCAGGTGGCACAGAATCAGCAGCAGGTGCGGTTGTTCACGTATCGCCTCAAGCACGCGAGCGCGGTGCAGCTCGCGCCGGTGCTGACCAACCTCTTCGCCGGACTCGCCACGAACTTCGGCGGCCGCGGCACCACGATCATTCCAAACGCCAACGGCGGGTTCCAGGTGTTCACGCCGGCGAATCCGGCCGGCGGTCCGCCGGGCAACATCACGACGATTCAAACTCCGTTCGCCGTAAATCCTGGCGCTGGCCGAGGCAATGCCGGGCGCGGAGGCGCCGGCGCCGCTAACGCCAACGCCGTCAACGCCGCGCTCGCGCAGGCGGCCGGCCTCTCGGGCCAGTCGGGCGACATTCGAATCATCGCCGAAGAGACGAGCAACTCGCTGCTCGTCCGCGCGACCGATGCCGACTGGGCGCTGGTGCAGCAAATCATTCAAGGTGTGGACCTACGTCCGCTCCAAGTGTTGATCGAGGTGACGATCGCCGAGGTGCAGCGCACGCACGACCTCGACCTCGGCGTTTCGGGCACGGTCAAGCGAATTCCGAAAGGCCAGACCACACCCGACGTGACTCTGACCGCGCCGTCGCAGGCGAGTGCGCGCGACTTCATCGTCGAGCTGACCGGCGGCCACGGCACGATCAACTACGACGTAGCGATCGCGGCGCTCCAGGAGCGCGGTGATGTGCGCGTGTTGTCGCTCCCGGTGATCATCGCGCAGAACAATCGCCAGGCGGTGTTGAACGTCGGCTCGTCGCGACCGTTCGTGCAGGTGTCGCAGACCGTGCCGAACGATCCGACGGGTCGCGTGCAGACGGTGCAGTACATCGACGTCGCGACCACGCTCACGATCACGCCGACGATCAATCCCGATGGCTACGTCAATCTCCAAGTGTCGCAAACCGACAACAGCGCGACCAACGAAGTGCAGTTCGACGCGCCGGTGATCAGCAAGCGCGAGGCGACGACGCAGATCTTCATCCGCGACGGGCAGACGACCGTGATCGGCGGACTCGCCGACAACACCCGCAGCAATGACGTGAGCGGCATCCCGTTCCTGAGCCGCATCCCGCTCGTGGGTCCATTTCTGTTCGGCCGCGTGACGAAGAACGAAACGACGAACGAGCTCTTTCTCTTTCTCACGCCGCACATCATCACGAGCGACACGGACATCGACAAGCTGCGCGACGCGGTGAAAGAGGGCAGTGATTTGTTGAAGCAGGTCGAGGTCGGGCCGCGCATCATTCCGCGTGCCGATACGCTTCCCGTTCCCACGCGACCGGACACCGTCAAGAAACCCGATTCTCTGACGACGCTTCGCCGCCGTCCGCCCGAGCCCAAATGACACTGATCGATCGCCCGGAGACGGAGCACTCGGCCAGCGAGCTGCTCGATGTCGAGCGACTCACCGTCGTGCTCTCGGCGGACTGGCTGGAGCAGTTCGGCGTGCTGCCGCTGCGGGTCGACGATGAGACGCTCGTCGTTGGCACGTGGTTGGATCGCGTCGATCCGCTCGCGCTGGACGATTTGCGTCTGCTGTTCGGCGCGCGGGTGATGGTCGAGCGATTCAACGAGCATGACCTGCGGACGGCCATTCGCCGCGTGTATGCACCGGAGGCGGCGACCGCCGAAGGGTTGATCGCCGGACTCACGAGCGAAGCGCGCGTCGTGGGCGTCGACGAGATTCCACTCGACGACCTGCTTCACTTGGCGAACGAAGCGCCGGTGGTTCGGCTGGTCAATTTGTTGTTGATCGAAGCGCTCGAGGCGCGCGCGTCGGATGTGCACCTCGAATCGTACCAAGACGGTCTGCAGGTGCGGTACCGCATCGATGGCGTGCTGCAGAACGCGCCGTCGCCGCCGCTGCACCTCACGGCGGCAATCATCAGCCGACTCAAGATCATGGCCGAGCTGGACATCGCCGAGCGCCGGCTGCCGCAAGACGGACGCATTCGTCTGCGGCTGCAGAATCGTCAGGTCGATGTCCGTGTGTCGACGGTCCCGACGCTGCGCGGCGAGAGCGTCGTGCTGCGTCTGCTCGACAAGGAGCGCGGCCGCATCTCGCTTCCCGAGCTCGGCATGGCGCCCGACACGTTGGAGCTGTTCACCGAAGTCGTGTCCCGTCCGCACGGCATCGTGCTGGTGACAGGTCCTACGGGATCGGGCAAGACGACCACGCTTTACGCGGCCGTCGAGATGATTCGTACCGGTCGTGAGAAGATTCTCACGGTCGAAGATCCCGTCGAGTACGAGCTGCCCGGTGTGCCACAGGTCCCTGTGAACGAAAAAGTGGGAATGACGTTCGCCGGTGCGCTGCGCGCGTTGCTGCGTCAGGACCCCGACATCATTCTCGTCGGCGAGATTCGCGACGCCGACACAGCGCAGATCGCGACGCAGGCGGCGCTCACCGGGCATCTCGTGCTGTCGACGCTGCACACGAACGACGCGCCAACGGCGCTCACGCGCCTGCTCGATCTCGAGGTGGCCGCCTACCTCGTGGCGAGCACCGTCGACGCCGTGTTGGCGCAGCGACTCGTGCGCGTGATCTGCAAGAATTGCAAGACGGAGACGACTCCCGACAAAGCTGCCGCGCGGCGTATCGACATCGAGGCGGCGGGAGTGACCCGTGTGTGGAAGGGCGTCGGTTGCGACGAGTGTCGCGGTACCGGCTTCCGCGGACGAACAGGGATCTACGAGCTCGTCGTGATGGACAACGAGTTGCGGATCGAGGTGCAGCGGCGGCGCGGCTCCGAAGAGCTTCGCACGATGGCGATCGCGAAGGGCATGCGTACGCTGCTCGACGACGGACTCCGTGCTGCGCGCGCCGG
>DASVYG010000405.1:0-6528 GCA_036392315.1 Gemmatimonadaceae bacterium | reverse complement strand
GCCGAGCTCGCGGCCATCCCGTTCGACTACGCGATCCTCGACGAGGCGCAGGCGATCAAGAACCCCGGCTCGGCGTCGGCAAAGGCGGCTCGGCTGCTCGACGCCGGCCACCGTCTGGCGATGACCGGCACGCCGATCGAGAACCGGCTCGAGGAGCTCTGGAGTTTATTCGAGTTCTTAAATCCAGGGATGCTGGGTTCCGCCTCGGGCTTCTCCGAGCTCGTCCGTCTGACCGAGATGGAGGATTCGGTCACCTCCACGCCGTCGCCGCAACGCGACCTCCTGGCACGGGCGCTGCGGCCCGTGATCCTCAGACGCACCAAGGAACAGGTCGCGCGCGACCTGCCGCCGCGCACGGAGCAGACGCTGAGCGTGGTGCTCGAGGGCGAGCAACGGAAGTTCTACGACGCGCTGCTCGCGTCGTACCGCCGAAGTGTCCTCGAGCAGGTCGACCGGTTCGGCATCGGTCGGTCGGGAATGCACATCCTCGAAGCGCTGCTCAGGCTGCGCCAAGCCGCGTGCCATCCCGGTCTGGCCGATCCACGGATGATGGGCGCGCCGAGCGCCAAGCTCGACGCGTTGCTTCCCCGATTGGAGGAAGTCGCCGAGCAGGGACACAAAGCACTCGTGTTCTCGCAGTTCACGTCGTTCCTCGCGCTCGCGCGAACACGGCTCGAAGCGGCGGGCATACCATATGAGTATCTCGACGGCAGCGTGCGCGATCGCCAGTCGCGCGTCGACCGATTTCAGACGGATGCCGCGTGTCCGCTCTTTCTGATCAGTCTCAAGGCGGGCGGCCATGGGCTCAACCTCACGGCGGCGGATTACGTGTTTCTCCTCGACCCCTGGTGGAATCCGGCGGTCGAGGCGCAGGCGATCGACCGCGCGCATCGGATCGGCCAAACGCGGAGCGTCATCGCGACGCGGCTGGTGGCGCGCGACACCGTCGAAGAGAAGATCCTCGAGCTTCAGGCGTCGAAGCGCGCGCTCGCCGACGCGATTCTCGGGCAGGATCAAGGTGTGCTGGCGGGGATCGGCCGCGCGGAGCTGGAGGCGCTCCTGGGGTGATCGCAGCGGCGAAACTGCGGCGATATCAGCACGACGAAGAAAAAGGCCCCGGCGATGCCGGGGCCTTTTTTGTCATCGACCGTAATCTGATTAGCGAATCATCGTCAATCCGAGAATGCCCGATACGATGTCGCTCAGAATCGAAGCGTTTCCGTTGTAGAACGTTCCGTACCGCGCGCGGTTCCAATAGGCGTCGTCGTATCCCCGTTGGAATCCCTCGCGGACGTAGTAGTTGTAGTCGCTCTGCGGCACGTAGCTCCCCGTGTAGCCATACTCCCCGTTCTGATAGTCGAAGGCGCGCTGATAATCTGCCGGCGCCCCATTGCGGCGATCGATTTGACCAGCGCGGTAACCCTGTTGGTAGCCTAGGTCGACCGCCTGTCGCAATGCGTCCACTCCGTACTGGTTCGTCTCGCGGTACACGCCGCCCATGTTGTACCGGTAGTCATATCCCGGTCGGTCGTCCCGATCGCGGTCGTAGGCTCGGTTCATCTGCGCGCGCCGCTGTGCTTGCTCGAGCCGCTCGTCCTGCTCGGCGCGGGCCTGCTCGACCCTTCGCTGCTGGGATTCTACGACACGCCGGCGATCGTCGTCGCTGTGTCGCTGCTCATCCGTCGGTGACACTTGCGCGCGTTGATCCTGGCGGCCACGTCGATCGTCCTGGCCGCGCCGATCGTCCTGGCCGCGCTGCGCCTGCGCCGCCGTCGCAACGAAGAGCAGAGCTGCTGCAGCCGAAAGTACCTGAGTGCGTTTCATAGATCCCCCGTCCCGAGAATTGCTACCTCATTCAATACCCCGGGGCACCTGGTCTGTGCCCTTCAACGAGAGGGAAATCGCGTCGACAAAGACAGCTGGCTGACAGCTGTCAGGAACCTGACAATCGCGCGGCGAGTAGCCGCCATGAGTCTTTCTATATATCGCCAGCTTCTGCGGAATCGAGCGTCACCGTCAACGATAGTCGTCGCGGACGGGAGAGAAAATATCGATCACCTTGCACGCCGTGAGCGTGGTTCCGCCGTGCGTCACGCCGCCGGGGATGAGCGCAACCATGCCGGGTTCGAGCACGGTCGTCTCCAAACCAACGGTGAACTGGAAGCGACCCTCGATCACGTAGGTCAGTTGTTCGTGCGGATGATCGTGCATCGGCACGACCGTGTTCGGATTCAGCGACACCTCGCCGATCGTCATCTCGTCGACGTGGACATAGCGACCGTGGACGGCGCCGCCGAGGATGGCGCGGGCGGGGATATCGGCGAGCTTGGAAAAGGCGGTCATGGGTCCTCTAGAACGGGATTGGAAACTGCGGTTAATCCACGAGGTTGTTGGTGTAGTTCGCCGAGGGGAGTTGCGCGCTCTACGCTGCGCAGTCGATCGTCGCGCTCATGGGGGCTATTGAGAGTAGTCGTGTCGCCCGCATCGGCAGACCTCCGAAAATGTGATGGAGCTGGAGGGGAGAACGTACGCGGCGCGTCTGGGCGTGGCAACGTCGCATGGCGCTCCTAGGCGCGCGCGCGTACTGTTTCCAATGTCTTGGTGTTCGCTGAGCGCTTAAGTGGAACTTTGTTGCACTTAGACCAGCGATGCCCGGAACCTTCACTCGACTGCCGGCGGCAACGAGCTCCCCAAGAAAATCGCCGAATTCGTAGATCAGCGGTCCTCGGGACCGCCCTGATCGCGCAGCCTGGCGAGCTGCGCGGGAGCTTAGCGTCGTCGCGCTTTGCGCCGCTTCTTCACCGGCGCGTCAGGAAGGAATTGCAGGTTGATCGACGCGATGTCGGTCGCGAACCACGCGACCAACCGGCCGATGAATTTCTCCGCGAGATAGAACGGATCAGAGCCACCGGTCGCGTGCACGTGCGCGACGAGCACGCCGCGCGCACCGACGATCTCGATGAATCCACCCTTCAATCGCTGCACGTGCTTGAGCCGCGTTCGCGCCTTGTTTCCCCACGTCCAGGTATTCGCGGTGCGAATTCGGCTGCGAAGAAGTTTGTACAAGTCCTGCCCTGCACCGGGGACTGCCTGAAGTACAAGCATGGTCTCGCTCCGGTTGGGAGATGGGACTGGTGCCGCGGGGATGGTCCCCCGTCAACGCTACGGATGACGCACGCGGAGCGCTAGATTGCCGCGAATTCCCCCGCTGCGAGAGATCCCAATGCGCGCTGCTACAACTCGCCTGCCCCAGCCGCTCTTCGACGAACCGGTCTTCCGCGAAGATCAGGACATTCCCGATCCCACTGGCTTTCAGCAACCGCACCCGTCCGACGCGGCGACGTACGCAGCGGTCAAAGATCTGTTGGCCAAGGACGTCGTGGCCTTCCCGAAGTCCCGACTCGGCGATGACAAAGTGTGTACCCTCGCCCAAGCGTACGGCGCGCGGGGCAAGGATGTCGAGGACACGATCACGAAGAACGGTCAGATCGTGTTCCACGTCCTGGGCGACAGCGGTGTAACCACGGCGGGCAAGCGATATCGCAACGAGCTACAGGTCACCGATCAGGTGGCCGAGGACGCCAACACGTCCGACGCGGTCAACCGGCCGGCGTTCGCGTATCATCTCGGGGACGTCGTCTATGACTTTGGCGAACCTGAATACTACTACGATCAATTCTACGATCCGTTCCGGAACTATCCGGCGCCGGTCTTCGCAATCCCCGGCAATCACGACTCGTTCGTCGTGCCCGGCACGCCGGAGGCCAAGCGGCCGCTCGCCGTATTCATGCGGAACTTTTGCGCCGAGCAGCCGCAGATCACGCAGGATGCGCGGTCGCTGCATCGGACGGCGATGACGCAGCCGGGCGTCTACTTCAGTTTGGACGCCCCGTTCGTTCGGATCATTGGACTGTTCAGCAATGCCCTCGAGGATCCGGGCGTCATCTCGAGCCATACGGGAGGGCAGCATCCGACGGACACGCCGTGGCCCGACGTGCCCGACCACCAGATCGCATTTCTACGGACGCAGCTCAAGAAGATCAAGAAGGACGACTATCAGGGAGCCGTGATCCTTGCCGTGCATCACCCGCCGTTTGCGTATTCGCCTCCGCAGACGGGGAATGGCGGCGGCGGAAACCACGGATGCAGCCTCGCCATGCTTCGCGAGATCGATTCCATCTGCAAGGACGTCGGCGTCTACCCGCACGCATTCCTTTCCGGCCACGCGCACAACTACCAACGCTACACTCGCAAGGTGCGTTGGGACGGCAAGTCGTTCGACGTCCCGTTTCTCATTTGTGGCGACAGCGGTCACAACGTGTTGACGGTGACGCAGAGCAAAGGTGGCGGGCCGGGAAAGGAGCCGGGGTTCAACTGCAAGGTCGACTACCTCGACGCCAATCCCGTGGTCGACGCCAGGGGTCTCACGCTAGAGAAATACAATGACCACGACTACGGCTACCTGCGCGTGACGGCCAACCCGAAGCACGTGAGCATTGGATTCCACCAGGTGGGCGCGACGAATCTTCAGCAGTCCCGCTTCGACATGGTGACGATCGATCTCAAGACGCATCGGAAGGTGGCGAACTAATTGGTCGGCGCCAGGCGGGAAGCTCTCGGCTACGGGACGTGCTCGCTCGTAAAGCGCGCACGGTACGCGCCCGGCGCGATGCCGAACCGGCGCTCGAAGGCGCGACGAAAGACGTCTTCGCTCGTGTATCCCACCGATCGCGCGATCGCATCGAGCGACGTGCGGCTGCTCGATTGCACCAGTCGCCGATTCGCATCGGCGAGGCGCGCTGATTCGACGAACGCCGCCGGTGTCGTGCCGAATTCCTGCTTGAACGCGCGGGCGAACTGCCGCGGACTCAAGAAGACACGCGCGGCCAGCGTCTCCACCGACAGATCCTTTCGCAGATGCGAGTGAATCCATGCCGCCAGCTCTCCGAATCGATCTGACGCCGATATCTGATATTGAAGCGGCTCGGAAAATTGGTTCTGTCCACCTGGCCGCTTGAGAAATACCACGAGCTCGCGCGCGACTGCGAGCGCGGCAGCCGGGCCCTCGTCTTCCTCGATGAGCGATAGCGCGAGGTCCACTCCGGCGGTCACACCGGCAGACGTGTAGAATTTACCGTCCCGTATGAACAGAGCGTTCGCGTCGACGCGCAGCGTCGGAAAGCGACGCTCGATGTCGCGCGTCGCCGTCCAATGTGTGGTCACGCGCCGGTTGTCGAGCAGGCCCGTAGGCGCGAGGCCGTAGATGCCGGTACACACGCTCGCGATGCGCCGCGTTCGCGGCGCCAGCGTCTTGATCCACGCCGCGGCTTTGTCGGCTACGCCCGGACGTCGGAGGCCGCTGCCGCCCGGGATCATCAGCGTATCCAGCTGAAGCTTGGCACCAGCGACGACGTCGGCGCGCACGACGACGCCGCCGCTCGTGGTGAACTCACGCCCGGTGAGGCCGATGAGAATTATCTCATAGGGCGGCCAGTGTTCCTGGAGCTCGCCGTCGAGCCGGCGGCCGAGAAACACGTCCGACGCGAAGACATCGGCGGGCCCGAAGAGGTCGAGCGCCTGAATCCCGTCGAAGCCGAGAAAGCCGATGCGTCGCATCATCGTTTGGCGGGCCCGGGAAAGTGCACGACCGCATCATCGACCGGCAGCTCGTGACGTTTCACAATCGACAGGTGTGGCTTGTCGGGCTCGTAGTCACGCCCAAATCCAAGAAATGTGAACTGGTCGAAGGTGAACGGAATGCCTTCGGCAGCGATGTCTGACGGCGCGTCCATGACCTGGAAGTGCAGATGTGGCGCGGTGGCCTGACCGGAGTTGCCAAGAAGGCCGAGGACGTCTCCGGTCTTCACGCGTTGCCCAACGTGGACGCGAACGCTGCCGTGCTTCAGGTGCGCGTACATGACATACCGGGATTTGTCGATGCGAAGAATCACATGGTTGCCCGAGATGGTGGCAATGGTGGACGTCGCGGGCAGCATACCGGGCATGTTGTCGGCAATGCTGTCACTCACCGCGACGACTTCGCCATCGGCAACTGCGAGCACCGGCTCGCCGAAGCCCCAGAAATTCTCGTTCCGACTTCGGTTGTCGTGGAACGTGTTGCCGTTTGGGCCGATCTTCACCCAGTCGATCGCAAAGCGCTGGGAGATCCACGCTTTTCCGTTCAATGGAATGAGCGATCGGCGGTGGTCCGACGAGTTGGATGGTCCCTCGCCGGCCAGCCAATCGCCCCCGCGCATTGGCGTAGCGATCGCGACGACGCCGCCCTCGTTCACGGGCGTGATGAGACTGTCGATGACGGATGGGCCTGCACTCGAGGGCCGGCCGGCCGAGTCGAGGGCGGTGAACGTGAGACGATGCCGAAGGAGGGCCGGTGTGCGGTCGGTCGCCGCAAACGTCAGCCAGAGAAACACGACGGCGCGTTCGCCGGCGTCGATTCGGAGTGCATCGCTCGCCGACGCGCCCTGGGTCTCGTGCGCAGCGGACATTCGCATGCGTGTCCCGATTTGA
>DASVYG010000404.1:0-5833 GCA_036392315.1 Gemmatimonadaceae bacterium | reverse complement strand
CGCTGCGAGACTCGACGTCGATCTCCACGCCGCTGATCGTGCACAGAGTGTCCCGACAGACCTCGAGCATGCCGATCTCGTCGTCGACGACGAGCACGCGCAATTCCGGCATCGTCAGGCTGCTCCAACGCGATGAGCGATCGCCGGTGTGGATGCTCGCATTGCACTCGCGACGGGGAGACGCAACAGCACTCGCGTCCCTTCATGCGGACGGGAATCTACCTCGATCGTTCCGCCGTTGCTCGTCATGAGACCGAGGCAAATCGAGAGTCCAAGTCCGGTGCCCTTGCCCACTGGTTTGGTCGTGAGGAACGGCTCGAAGATCCGATCCCGGATCTCCAGTGGAATGCCACCGCCAGTGTCAGCGACAGTCACGCACACCGAGGGTCCGTCCGATCCCGCCGCGTCGACGGAACCAACAATCGACAGTGTGCCGCCGGTCGGCATCGCATCGAGCGAATTGAGGAAAAGGTTCAGAAATACCTGCTCCATTTCTCCACCGTTCACTCGGACCAGCGGGAGTGCATCGGGAATCTGTTCCTGGATTTCTACTCCGACGGCTCGCGCGCTTGGCTCTATGATGGCGAGCGCCTTCCGAACCACCGGCCGCAGCGGCTGCCACTCCGTGCGGTTTGTCGACGGACGGCAGTACGCGAGCAGTCCTTGCGCGATGCTCGCCGTCCGATCAGCGAGCTCTGTGATCTTGCCGAGCTCCGTCACGGCGTGCTTCGAGAGATCGGAGCGATGATCGGACAAAAGCAGTCGCGACTTCGCGCTGATGATCGCCACGGGATTGTTGACCTCGTGCGCGACGCGTCCCGCCAACTCCCCGATCGCGGCGAGCTTTTCCGCGCGCTGCGCTCGCGCCTCGATGCGCCGCTGCTCGCGCTCGCCGCGACGGAGCTCGCCGGCGACGCTCGTCGCGAAATGTGCCGTCAGGAACATGATGCCGGCCTGCAACGCGACACGCCCGACGACGTACTGTGCGTTGAATGCGTCATGTTGGACCACGCCATCGTGCGCGGCGTGCGGGACGATCCCGAGCGTGTAATGCGACAACACACCGAACAGCTCACCGAAGGCGAGCCCGGCGAACAGCACCGCCGCAACCGCCGCGACGTAGTAGCACTGCCGCCGCTCGAGGATGATCCCCGCGATGATCACGTGGAACACCATGAGCGACGTGAGCGGGTTCTCGATCCCTCCGGAGAAATGCAGCAACATCGTGAGGATGACGAGGTCGCCGTACGCCTGCGCCCGAAGAAGCGGCGCTGGTGCGGCGCCCGAGCGAAGCAGCCGTGCATACACGATGTTGAGCAGGACGAGAGCGCCGATGGCCGCGGCGAGCGGCGGCCAGAGTGCCGGGGAGAGATAGCCCATCACCGCGATCGCGACGAACACGAGCAGCATCGCCACGAGCGCGGCGAGCCATCGCATGAGAATGAACCACTCGGCGAAATGCGCATCGCGACGCGCGGACGAAGCGAGTGTCTCGCCGCCGCCGAGGGCTGCCTCGTCCGCTTCTCCCGTGGCGTCGGAGAACAGAGACGGCGAGCCGCGAAGAACGAGCCACGCCGAAATCACGGCCGCGAGCAACGCGCCGAGCAAACCGACCAGGTGGCGGTACGATTGCAGGCGCTCCGCGCCGAGGTCGTTCAGCCAGCGGGCTTCGACCAGCTCGTACCCCGTGAGGAGCACGAGCACAGAGCCGAAGGCGAGTGCGACCGAGCGGCCAAGCCGTGGGTGTGTAGATCCGATGGAAACGTCGCGCCGATGTGATTCGAGGTCGAGTTGCGGCACGTGCAGCGGGAGCGAGACGGTAAGCCTGATGCGGGCTTATGGACGTTTCGGTGTTCAGGCCGCAATTACTATCAGGGAGAAGGGCATTCGACGTGCGGGATTACCTCACATCGTCGAGCAGATAGTGCGGCCTTTCGGGCGATCTTCGAGCAAGGCGCTTTAGGCATCGGCGCGGAACGTTCGCGCCGGTCGGGTCTCCTGACGGTGCGATCTCGGGATGCTGCGCGGTCTCACGCATCTCGGCGGGTGTCAGTTGAAGAACTCCCCGTAGCGATTGTCGCGATCGCGGTGACGACGCTCCGCGACGGGATGCAAATGGATGCCGGAGCGATGGCGATTGGCGATCGCGCGATCCGTTCACCTCTCGGCATCGTCGTGTTGCGCTCGCGCCACGGCCTGATCGGATCAACACGCAATCGCATGGATGCTACGTGCGGTGCAATTCAACTCTCGAGAGGTGCGATTCCATTCTCTCGCCGGTACGATTCGATTCTCGAGCGACAAGATGCTCGTTCCGGGCAGTACGATGGGTGGTCCCATCGTGTCGCTTCGCCTCGCCGAGCGCGGCGATGGCCTGACCGTCGCGTCGAATGAATCTGACCGCGGTGGCGATTCGGTGTGCAGTGCGACCGATGCGCTCATCGTGGCGGACGATCGTCGAGACGAGGGTGCGCTTCGTCGATCGGTCGTGCACGATCGCGCATTCGCGCTGTCGAGTCATCCGATTCGCGCGGTGCGATCCGTTGTCCGATGCGTCGGATCCCCTCATCGCGCAGGACGGTTCGTTCGACGAGGGTGCAGATCGCCTCGCCAGCGTCGCCGCTTCAGGTTGACCGCAATGTCCGATCAGCGAAACGGGCGATCGCTTCGTCCCATCGCGCGTTTGCTTCGACTGATCCGCGGTGGCGATCAGCTGCGCGCAACAGCCTGTAGACATGGCGCAGCAGCACGGTCGTCTCAACACATTGCACGGTCGTCGGGTCACGCGAGACGATCATCGTTCAACGTTGTACGGCCATCGTTGTCACGCGATTCCCTCGTTCGCTCACGATGACGCCAGCGTCAGCGATCGAGGCATTCCTCATGAGGCCAAAACGGCCAATCAAAACAGCCCATCCGGTAAGGCGACTCACGAAGCCCCCGAATCGTGCGAGATATTGCATCCGCTCCACGCCGCGACACATGATGAGCCTAGAGTTTCCTAATACCGTACGTCTCATCGAATGAGGACCTACTGCCGGCGTGGTTCCCCCGTCACGCGCCTCACCTCCGCCGAGAGGAGCGAGTCCAGGGTACTCACGGTCTTTCTCCTACTGCACGCACGGTGCGGCGGGATCCGTCATCGGTTTGTCCACCACCAGACGATGGTCGAGGTCCGCCACGCGTAGCGCCACGTCGCGGACGAGCTGCGTGATCCTCGCCAAGTGCGCGTAATCGATGTACTCGGCCTCGTCCGACACTTGGTGGTAGTCGCGGTGCAGCCCGGTGAAGAACGCGGTGACGGGGATGCCGAGGCGGGAGTAGCTGGCGTTGTCGCCGCTGCAGTAGATCCGCTGCGGCTCGCCGGGGGCATCGTATCCGTAGTCGAGCCTGAAGGGCCACGGCTCTCCCCGGCTTACCGCCTCGACGACGTCGCCCAACTCCGTGGAGAGCCGGCGGGATCCTATCAGCTGCAGGAAGTCGGGGCCGCCGCCGGCGACATCGCTGGCACCGCCGCGACCGATCATATCCAGCGTCAGCTGCGCGACGATGCTGTCGAGCGGCACGGTCGGATGCTCCACGAACCACTTGGAGCCGAGCGCCCCCAACTCTTCGCCCGTATGCCAGACGAAAAGGATGGAGCGGCGAGGGCGAGTCTTCTGCGTAGCCAGGCGCTCGGCGATCTCCAACAGGGCGACGGATCCGGAACCGTCATCGTCCGCGCCGTTGAACACGGAGTCGGGCCGGGCGGGGTTCACCCGGCGGAGCGAATCCAGCACGATCCGGATGCGAGCCTGCTGCTCGGCAGTGGGCGGTGCTTCGTCCCTGGTCCGGGCGCCCTGCGGCCGCATCACGCTGTTGTAGGCCCGGATCGAGTCGTGGTCCATGGGGCGGCCCGCACCGACGTGATCGCTGTGCGCGCCGAGGGCCACGTACTCGTGGCGCAGCTTCGGATCGCTGCCGGGTAAAATCGCGACCACGTTTGGCGCGGGCGCGGGAGAGTCTTCGTAGAGGATCTGGCCGCGCACCGTCTTGCCGGTGGCGCCGACCTGCGCGCCGTTGAGCGGTGCGCCCAGGAGCAACTCGGCCGCGCGCGCGGAGAGGAGCAGCATGGGTCTCCGCTGCCGGTCCGCCGCCGGACCGGTGGGCGGGAACCCGATAGACATGCCGAGCTGCGCCCGCACCTCGGGCGCCAGCTGATCGATTGCAACGATGCCGATGGCGGCAGCCCCCACGAGCGGACTATCGGGCCCGCCGGGCGGCCGCGTAACCTGCGGCCCGCTGCGGTTGGCTCTGGTGAGGACCACGAATCTGCCCCGCGCCTGCTCCGCCGTGATCTCCGGTCGCGCCACATCTCCCGCGTAAATCACCTGGACGTCGGTGAGGAGCGGTGTTGGCCAGAGGGCGAAGGGGCGGTAATCAGTGCCCAGCTGAAGCGGCTGGCCGTCCACCGTGAGGGATGACCGGTTGGACACGGCGTGGCGGACCAGGGGCAGCGTCTGGAAATACCCGCCCGAGTCACCGGCGGGCGTGAGCCCCAGACGCCTCACCTCGCGCTCGATGTAGGCGGCGGCCTTCAGGTTGCCCGGCTCGCCCGTGCGGCGCCCCTGCATGGAATCGTCGGCGAAGAGGTAGAGCCGCGTGGCAAGATCCGCGGCGGTGATCGCGGGAACCGTGGGTCCGGGAGTGTGCCGCTGGGGCTGCGTCGCCTGCGCCGCCGGCTTGCCGATGAGATCGAACGCTGCCCTTGGATTGAGCAGCTTGATGCGCTTACCCTGCCCGATCGTTTTCTCGTCCGCTGATTCGAGGATCGCGCGCCGCAGCTCCGCCACCGTGAGCGTCGGCTTCATGGCCAGCAGCTTGGCCGCGAGGTTGGTGACCTGCGGCGCAGCCGCGCTGGTACCGCTGATTAGAAGCCGAGACCCGCCGGGCGCCTTGCTCGGCACCTCGAAGCCTTCGGCGAAGACGTCGACTTTGCCGTGATTGCTGGACCAACCTAGTAATGCGACCGCGCCCCCGGCAGCGTCCGCCGCACCGACGACGATCAGGTTTGACAAGTCGAATGACGCCGCCACCTCCTCGTTGAAACTCACATCCGCACCGTCATTTGCGGCCGCAACTACAAAGAGCATCTCCGGAGCCGCGGCCATTGCAGCGCGGAGTGCGGTTGCGGCGGTGTCGAAAATCTCCCTCGCCAGCCTGCGCTGCTCTTCCGGTGTTCCAATGTTGTACGCTGCCAGGGTTGCCTCGAACCCGTTCGGATTAAAGCCCCAACTCATATTCACGACCCGGACGCCGTGCTGGCGGAAGTACGCGATCGTTTCGCGATCCTCCTGCGCGAAATTCCGGGCGCGTTGCAGCGTCGGAGGCAGCTCCGCCCGTTGTGGACCGTGTCCACCCATGCGCTGCGATCCGCGCGCAAACAGGATCCGCGCCGCCGGATTGCCCCTGAGGGCAACGCCGGTCACCGACGTACCATGCCAATAACCCATGATCTTCCCTTTCATCGAATCCGGCAGCATCAGGCCTGTAACGCGACCTTTGTCGATGTCGTACGCGATGCCGTGCACATCGTCGATGTAGCCGTTGCCGTCGTCGTCCTTGCCGTTGTCCGGGATCTCGCCGGGATTGGTGAAGAACTGGCCGGGATACACGCTGACATCGACGCCGCTGTCCCATATCCCCACCGTCACCGGCGTGAGGTCGGTTCGCCCTTCGAGCGACACCTCGCGCGCCGGCCAGATGTTGGCGAAGTGGTGCGACGTCAGGGCGGCGTCGATCTCGCCGAGCAAGATGTCACGCACGGGCAGGATCCAATCGCGCACGACCCGCA
>DASVYG010000403.1:0-3412 GCA_036392315.1 Gemmatimonadaceae bacterium | reverse complement strand
CACCGGTGGCGCGCTCGACAGCGACGAGGGCGCGCCGGGGCCGATCCTGCTGCAGGGCGACCATCTGCCGATCGAGTTTCGCAACATCCGGCTGACACCAGCCAGATAATGCGAAGCGATCATGCGGGCGGCCCGCTCCATGCGATGTGGAGCACACCGAGTAGTTGGGTTAGCATCCTACTATTATAAGTCTGGTGGTGCTACTAGGCGCGCTCGTCGACCCATGCAGCGGACGCCGCGACAGGGAGCGCAACGGAGAACGTGCTTCCCGCGCCAAGCTCACTCTCGACCCAGATCCGGCCGCCGTGCGCTGCCACGATGCCCTGCGCGATGGCCAGCCCGAGCCCCGACCCGCGTGTCGGGCTGCTGCCCTTCGCGTGCCAGAATCGCTCGAACACGTGAGGCACGTCGTGGGCCGCGATGCCGGCCCCGGTATCGACGACGACCAGCACCACCTCGTTGCCGCCGTTGCGCGCGCCGATGCTCACTATCCCGCCCTCGCTCGTGTACTTGAGCGAGTTCCCCACGAGGTTGGCGAGCACCTGCACGATACGCTCGGCGTCGGCTCGCACCATTGGCAGTCGCGCCGGCAGTTCAACCCGCAAATCGACTCGTTGTGCCCGCGCGCGCGTCGCAAACATCTCTCGCGTCGCCTCGATGATCGGCGTTACCGCCTCGTTCTGAATCTCGATCGACAAACGGCCGGCCTCGATGTTCGCGAGATCGAGCAGGTCGCGCATGAGACGCTGCATCCAATCGCCCGCATCGAGGATGTTCTGCACGAGCCGCTCCCGCGCGTCGTGGGTCATCGACAGCGACGTGAGCAACGACTGCGCGGACATCGTGATCGCGTTGAGCGCGTTGCGCAGATCGTGCGAGACGACGCCGAGCACGCGGTCCCGCGCCGCGATTGCGCGCTCCGCCCGGCGGAGGTGCCACGCGTTGTCGATCGCGAGCGCCGCTCGCTCGGCGAGTGTCACGGCCAGCGCAAGGTCGTCTGGCCCGAACACCTGCCCCGGCGCGGCACCGATCGTCATCGTTCCGATCGACCGGCCCTCGATACGAAGCGGCACCACCAGCAACGATCCGCTGCCCAACCGTCGCCACAGGGCGAGGTGCTCCGCATCGTGCGTGTGCGCCTCGAGCCAGCTGTCGGAGACGTGCGCGATAAGCTCCGCCGTTCCGGTCCGCAGCACGTCGACTGCGCGTTCCGCGGAATCGTAGGCGAGTCCCCTTGCCTCGAGCGCACGCAGGGCCGCGTTCAGATCCGGATCCGCATGCACGCTCGCAACTCGGTGTAGTGGCGTCGACTCACCTTCATCTTCTTCCAAAACGTCGAGCATGCACCAAGCACCGACGATCGGGACGGGCAGTTGGGCGACGGTACCTAGTCGCGCACTCTGATCGAGTGGGATGGCCAGGCGAGATCCCGCCTCCGCCAAGGCGTGCTCGCGGTGCTCGATGCGCTTGCGCTCGGTGACGTCACGCAGCACCACCGTGAACAGCGGACCGTCGGCCGTCGCGAGCTTCGAGACCGAGGCTTCAGCCGTGAACTCCTGGCCATTGCGACGGCGCCCGATGATCTCCGGTCGCGACTCGACATAGTGCGCTGACTCGGGCGAGTGCGCGAACTCTTCGATGCGCCGGTGATGCGTGGCGGCGAAGCGTTCCGGCAGCAGCACGTCGAGCGGCTTCCCGATTACGTCGTCAGCGGAGTATCCGAAGATCGTCTCAGCGCCCCGATTGAAGTGCACGATCTCCTGCCGCTCATTGACGGAGATGATGCCGTCGGCCGCAATCGAGAGGATTCCGGCAAACTTCGCCTCCGCGGCACGCAGCGCTTCCTCTGTTCGCGTGCGGCGCACCAGGTCGCGGCGAATCGAGCGACGCGTTGCCAGCGCGACGCCAACGGCTCCTCCCGCAAGCAGGAAGACGACGAACCAGACCACGTGTTCCTGCGTGCGCTGGGTCGACATGCGGTCCGCGAGCAGTGAGCTCTCATGCTCGTCGAGCTCATTGACGGTCTCTTCGATGCGCTCGGTGATCGCGGCGCTCGCGGCGATGCGAGCGGCCCTCGCGTCAGCCGCGGCGGCTCCTCCGGTTCGCAACGCCAAGGTGTGGCTCAGCTCGTTAGCGCTGAATGCCACTAGCGCACGTAGCGTATCCAGCCCACGCCGGCCAGTTGGATCCGTGGTGAGCAAATGGGTCAATTGCGCGAGGTGCCCTTCGGCGGAGCCCATGCTCGCTCGATACCGGCGAAAATAGGAGCTGTCGTGGGTGGTCAGGAACGCATCCACGCCGTTCGTCGCGTGGTCTATGTCGTTGTCCAACGCGCGAAGCTCGGCGCGAGCGTCGTGAACACGCGAGGCCCAATCCGCATTATCGACGAAATCCGACGCGCTGCGTGCAGCGACGGCGGCGACGAGCACAATACCGGCCGCCGCGATGCTGATTGCGATCGTGACCTTGAGATCTGTCGCGAGGCCCAGATAGTCCTCCGAACAGGCTGCGCACGCGGTAGGGAACGGCGACGACGGCGCACGCCGAGATTTACGCGTCTCGTACTGAGAGTACGGGTATCTCGGTCATTCTGTTGGTCTCCGACGTGTCGAAGATTCCCTGACGACGGCGGCGACCGGAGAGCGATCTCGAGTGCTATCGTGTGGGCTCGGTCCCCAGCAGGTGTCGCACCAGCGCGGGAAGATTCTGCAGCACCATGATCCGCGTCGCCGGACTCCGGCGAACCATCACGAACGTCTTTCCATCCGGAGAGATGTCGTAGTTCGCGTGCGGGTTCGTGCCGATCATGTCGGCGACTGAAAAGAGCGGCTTGCGGGAAAGCACCGCGAACGAGGAATCGATTCGCGCTCGTGCCGCCATCAGACGCGGCTCCTCTTGGCCGATCGTCCGATAAAAGATCTCTGTTCCGTCGTGACTCCAGACCGCTTCGGTGCCGCCATCGAGAGAGACCTGGACCTGATCGCCGTTCCCGTTCAGCGGGCGGACGTAGACCTCGGGCCTCCCCGACTGATCGGACGTGAACGCCAGCCATCGCCCATCGGGCGACGGCGCCGGATAGCCCTCCGTGAACTCGGTCGCGACGATCGGCTCGGCAGGGCCGCGTCCGCCGTTTCGAATGATGGCGACGTCGGACCCGGACTCCGGTCGCAAATCATTCATCACGGGTACGATCGCCGAACCGTCGCGCAACCACATGCCGGTGAAGCCGAGTTGACGAGACGTGAATAACGCCTCAGCGGGCTCGGTTCCATTGGGCCGTTTGCGATAGATGGCTTCGGTGCCGGACCGCGCGGACAAGTACGTGATGAAGCGACCGTCCGGCGTCCACGTGACGTCGTGGCCATCGCGGTCGAACGTCGCGCGTGCGAGTGCGCCGTCGCTCAGCGTCAAT
>DASVYG010000402.1:0-16101 GCA_036392315.1 Gemmatimonadaceae bacterium | reverse complement strand
CGCCCCGAGCGGCCGCGATGCGGTGCTCGTGATCGGCGGTGAGGGGAGTGCGCGCGAGGCACTCCAACGACAGATCGACGAGCTTGGTATTCGTGAGCGGATCCGTTTGCTCGGGTGGCGAAATGACATCCATGATCTGTTGTCGGCATTTTCGCTGTTCACCATGACGTCGAGAAGCGAGGGAACGTCCATCAGCCTTCTCGAGGCGATGAGTGCCGGTCTACCGCCTGTCGTGACCGACGTCGGCGGAAATTCATCGGTCCTCGGTGCCGGGTTGGCGCATTGCTTGGTGCCGTTCGGAGATCCAGCAGCGATGGCTGATGCGTGGACGCGAACGCTGGCGACGGAAGAGAGTCGCCGAATGATTGGCGACCTCGCTCGGCGGCGCGTCGTCGACGCGTTCGGCGTGGATGCAGCAGTCAAAGCGTACGAGCGACTGTATCTCCGTTACGCAGCGTCCTATCGCGCGGATGAGTTACTGGCCGCACCTTCCACCTGATGGGTTGACCCCACTGATGATCAAATCGTCTTTGAGTCGTTCGTACGCGGCCATGCGGCCCACGCATCGCGCAGACTGAGAAATTTCGTTTACCCTTACGCGCACCGGGATGAAGCTGCTTCACGTCGTCGGAGCTCGGCCAAATTTTCCAAAGCTCGCCCCGGTGCATCGCGCGGCGGAGAAAGCGGGCTTCGAACAGTGCGTGGTACACACGGGGCAACATTACGATGATGCCCTTTCTGCATCGTTCTTTCGCGACCTCAGCATTCGGCCGCCGGACGTCAACCTCGAAGTCGGCTCGCTCTCGCACGCGTTGCAAGTGGCTCGCATCATGGAGCGATTCGAGCCCGTGCTCGAACGATACCAACCCGATTGGATCGCCGTTTACGGCGACGTGAACTCCACAGCCGCGGCTGCCTTGGTGGCGTCGAAACTCGGCGTGCGCATCGCGCACGTCGAAGCGGGGCTGCGAAGTTACGACCGTCGCATGCCAGAGGAGATCAATCGAATCGTGACCGACCGGCTTGCCGACCTGTTGCTTGCGCCGTCGCGTGATGCGGTCGAAACGTTGCGACGCGAGGGGGAGCCCGATCATGAGATCGTATTCGTCGGAAACGTGATGATCGATAGCTTGTTCTTCGCGCTCTCCGAGGCACGACAGCTGGGGTTTCGCGAATCGCTCGGCCTCGCTCGAGAGGACGCCGTCGTCGTGACGTTGCATCGCCCGTCGAACGTCGACGACGCGTCACGTCTGGAGGCAATAGCTGCCGCACTCCGAAAAATCGCGGAACGCCGGCCGGTCGTTTTCGCGGCGCATCCACGAACCTCGCAGCGCTTGGCCGCGGCAGGAATTTCGCTCGGTGACGTCCGCGTGCTCCCGCCTGTTCGTTATCTGGAAATGCTCGACTTGGTCGACGGCGCCGGTGTTGTCGTAACCGACTCCGGCGGACTGCAGGAGGAGACTACCGCGCTCGGTGTTCCCTGCCTCACGGTTCGAGAGAACACGGAACGTCCGATCACCGTGACCGAGGGAACGAATCGGCTCGTTCCGGATCCAGGCGACTTGTTCGAGCTCGCCGTCACGGCGAAACGGCCGGCAATCGCGCCGCGCCCGGAGGGCTGGGACGGCCGCGCTGCCGAGCGAATCGTCCGCGCATTTCAGGAGTACGACGACCCAACCGGCTCCGACCTGTCCGTGCCGGCAGCCACAGTCTGAGCCCGTCGCAAATGCCGACGTTGCGTCCGATGCTCGAGTCCGTAGCTGACGGTCAGCAGCGGAATGCGCGGCGCCGACTCCTTCTCGTCAGTTATCATTTCCCCCCGGACCCAGCGGTAGGCGGCGTGCGCTGGGAGCGTCTTGCCAGATATTTCGTCGGGCGCGGATGGGCGATAGATGTGATCGCGAGGGACTTCACCAAGTTGACGGGACGCGACGAGGCTCGGGCAAGCAATCTGCCATCCGGCGTGACGGTGTATTCTGCCTCAGAGGACGAACCTTGGCTCGCTCGCGCGGAGCACGTCGGCTTGCGAGTCGTCCGTCATTTCAGGAGCAAGCGAGGCCGATCGAGCAATGCGGTTATCGTTCGACCCGCCGTGGTCGAGCCGCCGCCACGCCGGCTGCTGGTGGAAGCACACGCCGCGTTGGTGCGAATTGCGACGCAGAGATCCTGGGCCAAAGCCGCTGCGCGGCTAGGCGGATCATTGGCGAAACAGGCCGAATACGACATAGTCGTGAGCTCGGGTCCGCCCCACATGGCTCATGAAGCAGCGAGGTCGATCGCCAAAACGGCTTCGCTTCCCTTCGTCATCGACTTTCGCGATCCGTGGAGCGCATTCGAGCAGACGCCGGGAGACAACACGAGCGCCCTTTGGTTCGCGGCCGCGCGACACTACGAGCGGCGAGCCGTTGCGGCGGCCAGTCTCGTCGTCATGAATACCGACCTGAGTCGCGACGACATGCGCGCACGGTACCCGGCGTTCGCCAACCGAATCATCACGGTTCCGAACGGAAGCGACGACGATCCGCTGCCCGTAGTTGCACGCGGCCATCGCTTTACAATTCGCTTTGCCGGAACGATCTATCTCGACCGTGATCCTCGTCCCGTCTTTCGCGCGGCGGCGAACGTCGTACGAAATCTTCACCTGACTCCCAAAGACTTTGGCCTGGAGTTCATCGGAGAAGCCGACGAGTTCCGTGGGCAGAGCGTTCGCGCGATCGCCGCGCAGGAGGGAGTCGGAGAGTTCGTCACCATCAGCGGGCCACAGCCGCGCGATGCCGCGATGAGATTTCTCGCCGGGGCGAACATGCTCTTGAGCCTCCCGCAGGACGCGAACATGTGTGTCCCCGCCAAGATCTTCGAGTACGTCCGATTCGACGCGTGGCTTCTCGTTCTCGCGACCGAACGCAGCGCGACGGCCGCTGCGCTTCGCGGCACAACGGCCGACGTCGTCGATCCGGCCGACGTGGATCGCATGACAAAGGTGATCGAGCAACGATACAGGCAACATGCCGATGGCGCGCGTCCGGCCGCGGTGGGGCAAGACGGACGATTCGATCGGGCACGCCAGGCAGAAATCCTTCTCGAGCGCTTCGAGACGATTGCCGCCGCGGAGCGCTGAGCGTCACATGCGCGTGATGCACGTCCTCGCGCCTGCGCCGTTCGGCGGACTCGAACAAGTCGTCGTCGCGCTCGCGAGCGGCCAGCAGGCAGCCGGACACGTGATAAGCGTCGCGGCAGTCACGAACGTCGGCGAGCCAGAGCCTGTCGTCATCGCTCGACTGCGGGCGCTCGGGATTCGAGTGTACGTCATCTCGTCGAAGCCGCGCGCGTACTGGTCGCAGATCAACGCTCTGCGCGCACTCCACTGTTCACTGTTGCCTGACGTGATTCACACACACGGATATCATCCGGACGTCTTGGGCGCACTGCTCAAGCGATGGGTCAACGGGACGGTCGTTGTTTCCACCGCGCATGGCTTCAGCGGCGGCGCGTGGAGAAATCGTCTGTACGAAGGCGTTCAACGCTACGCGCTGCGTCGGTTGGATGCCGTGGTCGCTGTTTCGCGGAAGCTAGCCACGGAATTGGAGGCCGCCGGCTGCAGCCCGAGCCACGTCCACACCCTCGCCAACGCCTGGCGCCCCATCGAGCCACCGCTCGACGCGGCGGACGCGCGTCAGGTTCTCGGAGTTGCCGGCGATCAGTTCAGCATTGGATGGGTCGGGCGAGTGAGCCGCGAGAAGGGACTCGACGTTCTCGTTGACGCACTTCCGCACGTCGGGGAGCTGCCCTTGAGATTGACGGTGATCGGCGACGGTCCCGAGCGCAACAACGTTCAGTATGCCGCTGAGAAACTCGGCGTCGCGTCGCGCATCACGTGGACGGGGCGTCTTCCCGACGCGGCGCGACTGCTGCGAGCATTCGATTTGTTGGTGATCAGCTCGCGGACGGAAGGAACGCCAATGACCCTACTGGAAGCGATGAGCGCTGGCGTTCCTATACTGACCACGGCGGTCGGAGGAATACCCGATGTCGTCTCGGACGCCGACGCGATCTTGGTGACGCCGGAGGATCCAGCAGCCATCGCTGCTGGTCTACGGGCCGTGTTCACCGATCCAGAGTCTGCGGCCATTCGAGCAACGAGCGCGCGTCGTCGTGTGGAGTCGATTTACGCCGTGCAACCTTGGGTCGAGAAATACGACGCGGTGTATGCGGCGGCTCGTGCGACACTCGACGTGGGATGAACGCGACCCTCAAGCACGTGGCCGAGCGGACGCTCATCGCCGTTGGCGCGGCGAGGCTGGGACGCGCACGTCACCGGAGCCAATCGCTCGTTTTAGCGTATCATAATGTCGTCCCGGCGGGAATCCGGCCGAGTGGCGATCTGAGCCTCCATCTGCCGCAGGAGGAGTTTGCTCGACAGCTGGACGTGCTCGAGCGCCATCACGAGGTTGTTCCGCTGTCGGCTATTCTCGAAGCGAACGGGACACGCGTGCGACCGCGCGTCGCGATCACGTTCGACGATGCATATGCCGGCGCGCTCGACGCCGGGGTGGCGGAACTGGTCCGTCGAGGCATGCCGGCGACGATCTTCGTGGCGCCCGGGTTGCTTGGCGGAACGACGTGGTGGGACGTACTCGCCGATCCCGTCAGCGGGCTCGACCCCGCATTTCGTGAACGAGCATTGAACGAATTGGCCGGAAAGGGCGAGGACATTCTTCGCGCGGCTCCGCCCGAGGCGCAACACGCGCGCACCGCGATCGATGGCTGTCGAATCGGTTCGATTGCCGACTTGGAGCGCGCAGCGACGCAACCGGGAATCGCCTTAGCTTCGCACACGTGGTCGCACCCGAACCTGTGCGCTCTTTCGCGCGAAGAGGTCGAACGCGAACTCTCGGCCTCACTCCAGTGGCTTCGAGCTCGCGGTGGCTCGTTCACGCCGTGGCTCAGCTACCCGTACGGACTCTGGTCGCCGGATATCTGTGCAGCCGCCGCCAAGGCGGGTTACTCGGCAGCGGTTCGTGTCGACGGCGCATGGTTCGACAGCTCGGCGACATTGTCTCGCTATGCCTTGCCGCGATTCAACGTGCCAGCCGGGTTGTCGCTCAACGGTTTCAGACTTCGTCTGGCCGGCATTGGGAGTCAGCGGTGAACGGCATCATCGTGCTCCTCGAAGATCCCGAGCAACCGTTGCTCGTCTTCTCCCCAATGGTACTTCTCGATCGCCGCTCGCCGTCCGTTCTCGCCGAGCCGGCGCCGCCGCGCTGAATCACGAAGCAGACCGACCACAGTGGTCGCAAGCGACCGCGGATCACCGGGCGTGAACAGCTCGCCCGCCTCAGTCTCCTCGAGAATTCGGCGCATCGGGGGAAGATCCGCCGCAACGATGGGAAGGCCTGCCGCCATGTAGTCGAACAGCTTGTTCGCGAGCGTGATCTTCACGTGGCGCCCGGACAGAAACGGAAGCAGGCCGATATCGGCCTGTGCATAAAGCGTCGGAAGCAAGGCGTGATCGCGATACCCCAGTAGCTCGACGTTTCTTCCCACGCCCAACTCGGCGATCACTCGTTCGATCTCTCTCCGCTCGTCACCGTCGCCGACGACCACCAACGTGGTCTTTGGATAGACCTTCAAAATCTCCGGCATCGCCCGGACGGTCTCCGCGACGCCTCGATCCCACATGAGGATTCCGACAAACAACAGCTTGAATTCTCCAGACTTCGAGCGATCGTCATCGCGAAGGCGCGGGACCGCGGTGATCGCCGCGAGGTCGTCGGGCGTATTCCCCACCAGCACGATCCGCGCCGGGTCGACGCCGAGTCGAAGACACCGCTGACGAGATTCCTCGGAGACGACGATGATGTTGCTGGCCCGCCGGAGCACCGCCCCTTCGATCAGCGTCGCCGCCCGGGGATTCCTCACGAGACGGTCTGTCCACGACGCGCGGCCGAAATCATATCGATCGCGCAGGAACTCGGGATAGACCTCCGCCATGTCGTAGGCCACGGGGATGCCGAGCGATCGGCCGACCGCGAGCGCGGTCAACGCCAATGGAAGGTCGCGCACGAGAATGTAGTCCGCGCGATGTTCTTGCGCCGATCGCAGGATGGAGCGGAACCAGACTGGGTTGAAGAAGAAGGGAAAGTTGATCAGTCGGTTGAGCCAGTGCACGCGAACCGACGGTAATCGCAGCACCGTCATCCACGACGTGCGTTCGACGCGCGGCTGCGCGAGATCGTTTCGAGAGATGAGCACCACACGATGTCCCGCGCGGGCGAGACTGCGCGTCTGCTTGCCGACCCGGGTCGCTCGGCGGGGCCAGTCCCCATCGTACACGTACAGGATCGTCTTGGATGACGTCGCCTGCGCCACACGAGGCGATGGGACCGTCAGTTCAGCCATCGCTCCTTCCAGGCCTGATACATGAGCACCGCCCACAACGCGTGCGTCATGTTCCCGCGTCCGCAATGGAGCTCGGCCCACGCGCGACGGATCGCTTCCGCATTGAGCTCACTCGCCCGGAGTCGCTCCGTCGAGAGCAATTCCTCGCCCCACTCGCGAAGGCTGCCGCGTAGCCAGGCTGCGATGGGGACCTCGAATCCCATCTTCGGTCGTTCGACGAGAGCCTGAGGCACGTGTCGATGCAACACCTGCCGAAGCAGCCACTTCCCCCGTCCGTCACGAATCTTCATCGACAGCGGGATCCGCCACGCGAACTCGACAACGCGATGATCGAGCAGCGGGACCCGGACCTCGAGACTCACCGCCATGCTCGCGCGATCGGTTTTGCTCAGGAGATCGTCGGGGAGATATACGCCCTGGTCGGCCAACATCATGCGATCGAGCAACGTGGGGACGCCGGGTGCTTCGAGAAGTTGCTCAAAACATCCCAATTCCTCCGTCCCCCCTTGGACCAACGTCTCCGGATGTTGCCACGCGGACACCATCGATCGGTACGCCGTCATCGAGCGATCGGCGTTCAGCAGCGCGGCAAGACTTTCGGATTTGTCGCCCGGGCGCCGAACTCGTAGTTGATGCGGCAGCACCGGAGCGACGGCCCCGGCAATGGAGTCCCACGCCGCCGGTGAAACGCCGGCGATCGCCTTGGCGAGCAGGCGCCGAGCGGAATGAGGCGCGCGGTCCATGAGAGCGATGAGCCGCTGCCCGCGCGTGTAACGGTGATATCCCGCAAAGAGCTCGTCGCCCCCATCGCCCGACAATGCGACCGTGACTTGGCGGCGCGCCAGTTGGCATACGAGGAACGTCGGAATCTGCGACGAGTCGGCGAACGGCTCATCGAACATCTCGGGAAGTCTCGGGACGACGTCGAGCGCGTCACGATCGGTGAGCACCAGCTGGAAGTGCTTCGTCTCGAGATGCTCGGCGACCGCCGCGGCGTACGGAGCCTCGTTGTACTCCGGCTGATCGAACCCGATCGAAAACGTTTCTGCGGCGCGACTCGACGACTGTTGCATCAGCGCGACCACGGTCGACGAATCGACTCCACCGGAGAGCAAAGCGCCGAGGGGCACGTCGGATTGCATTTGCCGCGTGACGGCATCCTTGAGCAACGCTTCCAATGCGTTGATTGCGTCCGTATCCGAACCAACGAACGGATCCGCGAGGCCACGCCGGGCCGCCTCTTCCGCCGACCAGTAGGCGACGGACTCCGGCAGCGGCAGCTCTGGATTCTCGACGTGGAGGATGTGACCAGGCGGGAGCTTGATCGCGTGGCGGTAGATGGAGCGCGGCGCCGGCACGTACAGGTATCGCAGGTACGCCGTCAGCGCGTGACGATCGATCTCGTCGTCGAAGTGCGGTCCGGCTCGCAACGCCTTGAGCTCGGAGCCGAACGTCACGACGCCGTCCTTGGCGTACACATACATCGGCTTGATGCCGAGTTGATCGCGGACGAGCGAAAGCCGCCGCTGCTGGGCGTCCCAGATCGCAATGGCGAACATGCCCACAAACCGGCGAACCGCTCGATCGACGCCCCAGCGCTCGACCGCGGCGAGAATTACTTCGCTATCGGAATGACCTCGAAACCTCGCACCGCCAGATTCGAGCTCGCGCGCGAGATCTCGATAATTGTAGATCTCTCCGTTGAACACTATCGTGAAGCGGCCGGACGCCGAATGCATAGGCTGGTGTCCCGCGGCGGTGAGGTCGAGAATCGCCAGCCGCCGGAATCCAAACCCCACGCCGGTCGCGGCGTTCGACCAAATGCCGTCGTCGTCGGGGCCGCGATGTCGGATCGGCGCGATCATCCGCGCCAGCGTATTCTCGAGCTGGTCGCTCGAGAGAGCGCCTGGCCGAACCAGGACTCCCGTCAAGCCGCACATTACGCGACCGTCGCTTCGCGCAAAGCCGACCAACTCCAATCACGAACGCGGAGCACGGGCACCGGCTCCAAGACGTCGTGCTCGATGGCGATCGCCCCAGCAACGCCGTCGCAGAATTCGAATCCACTCACTAAAAACCGGCCGATCTGCTGCAACGCATCAGGAACGACGGAGACGGTGGCAAGCGGTACGTACAATCCGTCGCCAGTCGCTTTGAGGTAGGCCTCCTTCATCGTCCAGTGCGCATAGAACGCCTCGATCGGATTCGCGGCGGTCTCGACGCGGCGCAACTCTTCGGGCGTGAGAGAATCCGTTACCACTTCCGGCGACATCGAGCGAACGCGCTCGATGTCGATGCCGACGTGTCGCCGCAGGCTGACGGCGAGAGCAGCGAATGCGCCCGAATGTGACAAGTTGAAATGCACATGACGATGGCTGGCCAGCTCCGACTTGCCGCGATGTGTGGATCCCAGCCTCAGAGCACTCGGCGGCTCGTGCGCATAGCGCGATAGGATCCGGCGCATCGAGCTATGGGCCGCGACGAACGCGTCACGATCGCTCTCTCGAACGAAGCGATTGGCGCGAGAGCGCTCATCGTCGCTCAGTAAGGCGATGCCGTCCGCCGGATCGGCGGCGAACCGGGAGAGATCGATTCGCCAGACGTCGACGCAATCAGGCGCCGACACGCGACCCGTTCCCGGCAGCGCGATCCGCCGCGGCGTCGATCGCCTCTTTCAGGCGTCCAGCCAAGTCGAGCGCGTGCGGGAGCTCGAGCACCGATTCGTGATCTCCCTCGCACACGTACACGTCGCGCCGCGCGGCATATCGTGTCCACGCGAATCGTGGGTCGAGATCCGACGAGACGCCACGCAGCGACGGATCGTCGGAGACGAACAGCGCGACCGTCCCGGGATAGAACCTCGGCTGATATTGGCTAATGACGTCGGCCGTGGCATCCAGCACGACACGATAATCTCGATTGCCGGTGTCCTTGAAGCCCTCGCGCTTGGCCTGCTCCACGGCACTGGCGATCTGCTGCCGTTCCGCACGGTGCGCGCGTCGCGCCGAGCGCTTGTCTCGGATGTACTCCACGAGACTCCGACCATCGCTTCTCGACTGCCTGAGTTGATAGCGCAGCCGCTGGGCCTTGAAGCGAAGGGTGTCCATAGCTCCCGATGGATGGCGCGGCAGCAAGCAATTGATCATGCCCAAGAAGGCGACTTCCTCGTTGTCGTGCAACAACTGCTGGGCCATCTCGAAGGCGACCATACCGCCGGCGCAATATCCGGCAAAGAAGTATGGCCCGTGCGGCTGGACACGACGGATCAGCGTCAAGTACTGGGCGGCGCGCTCTTCGACTTTCTCGATGTCAGCGACTGTATTTGGAAACGCCGACCCAAGGCCGTACACCGGCTGCTCCGACCCGAGTCCCGGCACGATGTGCTTGAGAGAGAACAAGCCAAGGGCAGCGCCGCCGGGGATCCAGTAGACCGGGGGCTTCGAGCCGGACGCACGAATCGGAACGATGGTGTGCCTGCCTTGAACGTTGCTGTCGTCCTCGATGTGCTTGGAGAGCTGCGCGACGGTGGGCGCCTCGAAGAGCGTGTTCAGCGGAACGCGCTTGCCAAACGCCTTGGTGATTCTCGACATCAGTTTGACGGCGAGCATGGAATGGCCGCCGAGATCCCAAAAGCTGTCGTCGACTCCAATCGGGCTGAGCTCGAAGACTTCCTCCCAGATCTCGGCGAGCTGTTGCTCGAAGTAGGTGCGCGGTGCGACGACGACTCGCTCTGACGACACCACGCCGGCGGCTGGCGCCGGAAGCGCGCGGCGGTCGACCTTACCGCTCGGCGTCATCGGCATCGTGTCCAGTTGCACGAATGCCGCCGGGACCATGTAGTCGGGAAGGCTCGCCTTCAGCGCGGTCCGAAGTCGCGCGGGATCCAGCGCTCCATCGCGCGAGATCACATAGGCGACCAACCGCTTGTCGCCCGGCGTGTCTTCTCTCGCGATGACGATCGCTTCGCGCACGTCATGCTGTTGTTTGAGAACGCTCTCGATCTCTCCCAGCTCGATGCGGAAGCCGCGAATCTTCACCTGATGGTCCGTGCGCCCGAGACACTCGATGTTCCCGTCAGCGTGATAGCGCGCGAGATCGCCTGTCCGATACATCCTCTGGCCTGCGCGAAACGGATCGGAGACGAACTTCTCCGCCGTCAGGTCGGGCCGTTTCAGATAACCTCGCGCCAATCCATCGCCTGCGATATAGAGCTCGCCGGTGGCGCCGAGCGGCACCAGTTGTAGGTGGGCGTCCAGAATGTAGCACTGCGTGTTGCCCACCGGGCGACCGATGAGAATTGGCTCGTCTCCCCGCTCCACGCGATAGCCGGTCGACCAGATCGTCGTCTCCGTCGGACCGTAGAGATTCCAGAGCCGGCGCACGATCGGCGTCAACTGGCGCGACAGTTCCGGAGGCATCGCCTCACCGGTACAGACGATCTGCATGTCCTGCTTGCCCTGCCAGCCGGCTCCGAGCAGCAGCCGCCAGGTAATTGGTGTGGCCTGCAGGAAGGTGACATCGTGACGCTCGATCAACTGGCGTAGCTGCTCGCCGTCTGCCGCCTGTTCGCGGCTGGCAAGAATGGTCTGCGCCCCAACGAGCCACGGGAGCCAGATGTCCGCGCTCGCGATGTCGAATGAGATCGTCGTCACGGCGAGCAGCCGGTCTGCCGCGCCCAAGTCGAGCCATTCGCGCATCGACCACAATAAGTTGAGCAAGGAACCGCGCGACAGCTCCACGCCCTTGGGTTTTCCGGTCGAGCCGGATGTGTAGATGACGTACCCGAGGTGCTCTGGCCGAACGACGATGCCGAGGTTGGCGGCGCTGTGCGATGTCCATGAGGCACCGTCGAGCGCACCATCGACCGAGATGATGGGGCCGTCAAACGCGGGTAAGGATGATCGAATTCGCTCCTGGGTGATCAACGCCACGAGCCCGCTGTCTGACAGCATGTAACTCACGCGATCCGCTGGCAGGAAGGGATCGATCGGCAGATACGCGGCGCCGGCCTTCACGATCGCGAGGAGCGCGATCATCATGGCGAGCGATCGCTCGACGCACAGCCCGACGATCGTGTCCGGACCCGCGCCGTGCTTCACGAGCTCGCGCGCCAACTGGTTGGCGCGTGCGTTCAAGTCGCGATAGGTGATCCGTTCGTCGCCGTGGACGACAGCGATCGCGTTGGGCGTGCGCTCGACCTGCGCCTCGAGCAGCGACGCGAGCGGGACATCTCGCGGATAGTCCATGGCCGTCGCGTTCCACTTCTCTAGAACTGTGGAACGCTCAGGCGCCGTGAGCATCGGAACCCGCCACACGGGTCCGTCAATGCGCTCGGACCATGCGCCCAACACCGTCGACAGATGACCCAACAGTCGATCGACCGTTTCGGCGTCGAACCGCCGAGCGTCGTAATCGATCTTCAGCGACATCGCGTCGTCGCCGTAGGCCATGAGCGCTAGCGGATACCCGGGTTGCTCCAGTAGCGTGAACGATCGACGTCGCCACGCCCCGCCCTTCGATCGCAACAGCGCCCCGAGCTCGTAGTTCTCGAACATGAGAAACGAGTCGAACAGCGGCGCCGACGCCGGCAGCTCGCTCAGTTGTTTGATCTCGACGAGTGAAAGGTGCTCGTGTCCTCGAAGCGAGACCCATTCCTCGCGGACGCGCCGCAGCCAGTCCCGGACCGACATCTCGGCGTCGACCGTGATCCGCACGGGAATCGTCGCCAGGAACAGGCCCACGATCGCATCGGCGTCGGGAATGGTGCCGCGGCGGGTCGTCTTGGTTACGCCGAAAACGACGTCCGCTTCACCGCTGTGGCGGGCCAGCAGCAGCGCCCACGCCGCGATGACGAGCGAATTGAGTGACAGGTTCTCGCGAGCCGCCAACTCGCGCAGTCGCGCCGTCGTCTCGACCGAGAGGGCTGCGCGCGCCTCGGCGAACGGGGCTCCGACGGCATCGCGGCCAGTCGCATGCGGCAATGGCGTCGTCGCCGTGAACCCGGCCAGCTTCCGTCGCCAAAATTCTCGGCTAGGCGCTGAATTTTGTGCAACTACCCAGTCGATGTATTCGCGGTACGGACGCTCGGATGTCTCGCCCGATGCAACGCCGTCGTACGCTCCGAAGACGCGATCCAGGATCGTTTCGAATGATCGTCCGTCGATCAGGATGTGATGAAAGGTCCAGACCATACGAAAACGGCTGTCGGCGATCTGGAGTAGCGAAACGCGCATCGCGGGTGCGGCCGCGAGATTGAACCCTGCTCGGCGATCCTCGCGAAGATGTTGTTCAAGCCGGTTCGACCGAGCGTCGTCGTCGAGACGCCGAAGGTCCTCGAACGCGAACGGCACGTTCGCCTGCGGCACAACGTACTGCACGGGGGACGCGAGCCCTTCCCAAGCAAACGCGGTACGGAGGGTCCCAAACGCGTCGACCGCGTGCTGCCAGCTCCGCTCGAGGCGCGCCGGGTCCACGGGCTCATGTAGGTCCGCGACGATCTGCTCGACGTCGGTCCCCGAGTGAGGATCGAGCAGCCAGTGAAAGAGCATGCCCTCCTGAATCGGGGAGAGCGGATAAGTATCTGGTCGCATGCTAGATGGATTCGCGCGCCGCGCTCGCTCCGAAAGTGCGTGTTGCCAGAGTATTTTGCCGCCAACGGGTCGTCAAGCCGGCGCGCCTAGGCGTAACTGTCGGGGCTCAGTGCAGCTCAGCCGTCGCCCCCGAACACCGCTCGAATCTTATTGCGGAACGTCCGGCTGATGAGCTGCGCCAGCAGCAAAGGCGGCACGCGCCACACGCGCAGCAGTACATGCCAATAGACGGCCAACCGCTGGTCTCGCCACGTTCTCGCGATCTCCTTCGCGTACTCCTCTGCGGTCAACGGCTCGATATCCCCAGTTCCCACGACTGCCTGCTGGCCATCGGAGACCGTTGGTCGGTAGCGAGAATCGAGCTCAGTCACGCGCACCGTTGCCGATACGACTTCGCCGTCAGCCAATTCGGCCGACACGACAGCGCCGCGTCGAAACGGCTTGTACCAAACCATGTCGCCGACACAATTTCCGAGGCTGTAGGCGATGAGGCCGCGCCCATATCGCTCCACCGGACGTATGACATGGGGGTGGTGCCCCAGGATCATCGACGCTCCGGCGTCGATGATCGAGTGCCCCAACGCCACCTCGTCGACCGATGGGACGGGAACGAACTCCTCTCCCCAGTGGAGCGAGACGAGGACGGCGTCGGTGGTCGCACGGAGACGCGCAACGTCGGCGATAATGGAATTCGGGGAGCCCTCCGCGAACGGCGGCTCATCCGACCCATATTGCCGAGGCCTGAGGCAGTAGCCCAGCACGCCGACGGAGCCGCCTCCTACCGTCAGCGTCACCGGTTCGCTCGCCCACGGCTCCGTGCCGCGGATCCCGCAAGGTACGATTCCGGCGTTCCGGAGCGCGGCAAGTGAGTCTTTGAAGCCGTCGAGTCCGTGTTGAACCGCATGGTTGTTGGCGACGTTCATCACGGTGAATCCGGCGGACCGCAACGCGAGGGCGTATTCCGGCTCACCTCGCATCTCCCGCGACGACCAGCTGCCGGCGTCGATGTCACGCGACGACAAAGGTGCCTCGAGATCACCGAAGACGATGTCGGCGTCGCGCAGCAATGTCACGAGGCCGGCGAGTACGCCAGGGAGATCCGCCGCGCCATACCGGCTCCGAAAGCCGAAGCCAACAGAAGTCGGTGAATCCCCAAGTTGAAGGTCTCCAACCGCGACTATCCGAAATCTGTGCGGGCTCACGCGTCGTCTCGTTCCATGTCCAGCATCCTACGCGGCGCCGACATGGTGCTCCGCCCAGAGGTACACGTTCCCGAGGAGCCACAGGGCATCACCATGATTCGCCGTCTCGGCGACGTGCTCGCGAACGATGCGCTGCAAAACACTCTGGTCGAAGAAGGCTGCCGCGGCGTGCGACGGATCCTGGAGGCGGGTGAGCAGCGGTGAGAACACGGGCGAGCGAAACCACGCGTCGAGCGGAATGCCGAAGCCGGACTTGGCGCCGTGGGTGATCGCCGGACTCAGATAGCGATCGGCGACCTTCTTGACGACGACTTTGTTCGACTGTCCCGCGAGCTTGAGCCGACCGGGAAGTCGGAGACCCCATTCGACGAGTGGAACATCGAGAAACGGAACGCGTCCCTCGAGGCTCGCCGCCATCGTCATGCGATCGTTCCGATCCAACGCGCTGCCGACGTATGTCAGCAACTCGTACCGCGACAATGTTGCGACCACACCGGCGTCGGACTTCGTCCGCGCGAGCAAGGCCCGGCGCTCCGCAAGAGCCGCCTCGACGGGATTTCGTGTGAGGCGCGCGACGAGATCTGGCGCCACGTATGCCGAGTTCAACAAGATCGCGTCGTCGAGCCCTTCATTCAGACTGTGTGCGAGCTTGGCCGCACGATGGCCCGGTGCGACGCCAACGACCCCGGCGAGCACGGAACGGATGGCGCTCGGCAACGGCTCGATCGCCCCGCGCCAACGGGCGATGTGATAGCGCGGATATCCGCAGAACAACTCGTCCGAGCCTTCGCCGGTGAGGACGACCGTCACGAATTGGCGAGCAAACCGACTCAACTGGTAGAGGGGGATCGAGTTCGGATGGCTCAACGGCTCATCGTGGTGCCAGATGAGTCGAGGCAGGAGGCCGAGGAACTCTCCCGCCTCCGCCATCACGGTGTGATGGTCCGATCCGATTCTTCGCGCCGTGTCCGCGGCCAAGGCGCGCTCGTCCCACTTCTCATCCTCGAACCCCACGGCAAAGGTCTGCAGGGCGTGCGGGCTCGCACTGGCCGCGAAGGTGCTTACCAAGCCCGAGTCCACACCGCCACTGCAAAAGGTGCCCAGCGGCACCTCGCTCATGAGTTGGGATTCGACAGACCGCCTCAGGAGCCCGTCGAGTGCGTCCGCGGCTTCGGGAAGCGACAGGAAGGCGCTTTCATCGAGCGGCGGAGTCCAGAAATACCGCGTCGATACGCGTCCGCGCTCGAAGACGGCGATGTGCCCAGATGGCAGCCGCTGAACACCATCGAAGAACGTGTTCCCGCCCGCCATGTAGCGGAAAACCATGTACTCTTGAAGGCTCTCCGGGCGTAGCTGCGCGCGCACGCCGCCGGCAATGATTCCTTTGATTTCCGAGGCGAAGTACAGCGTTCCGCGATCGAGTCGATAGAACAGCGGCTTGATTCCAAGATGATCCCGCGCCAAGAGCACGCGGCCGCGTTTGACGTCGTGAATGGCGAACGCAAACATGCCGTTCAGCTGGGTTACGAAGTCGTCTCCCCATGCCTCGTACGCGTGAACCAGGACCTCGGTGTCGGAGTGGGTTCGAAAGCAATGACCCAGGCGGTCGAGGCGCTCGCGAAGCTCCTGGAAATTGTAGATCTCGCCGTTGTACGTGACCCAAATCGTGCCGTCTTCATTGGATAGCGGCTGCGCGCCCCCTGTGACGTCGATGATGCTGAGGCGTCGATGGGCAAGTGCGACCCCCGCCTCCACGTGAATTCCGTCTCCATCGGGGCCGCGATAGCTCATCGAATCGCGCATTCGAACCACGGTCCCGACGTCGATCCCTTGCGAGGGATCCGCGTGGGCTATGCCGCAAATGCCGCACATCTAGCGACTTGACTGAATCAATGGTGGGGAGCGCCGCG
>DASVYG010000401.1:0-34077 GCA_036392315.1 Gemmatimonadaceae bacterium | reverse complement strand
TGGCATTCATGTCCAGTCACTCGGTTCACTATTCATCGCACCGCCTTGGCTGTCGGCCGATCTCGATCCCGAGCACACGATTGTCATCGAGCCGGGAATGGCGTTCGGCACCGGCGAGCACGCGACGACGCGTGGCGTCGTCCGTCTGTTGCAGCAGGTGATTCGGCCGGGCGATCGGGTCGCGGATCTCGGTGCCGGCAGCGCCGTGTTGTCGATTGCCGCGGCAAAGCTCGGCGCGAGCCGCGTGGCGGCGATCGAGCTCGATCACGATGCGATCGGAAACGCGGAGGAGAACGTGGCGCGCAACGGGGTCGGCGATCGCGTCACGGTCATCGAGGGAGAGGCCGCGTCGTTGCTGCCCTTGGTCGCGCCTGTCGACGTCATCACGGCGAACATCATCTCGTCGGTGCTGCTCGAGTTGCTCCCAGTCATCGCAACTGCGCTCGTTCCTGGCGGCCACGCAATCTTGAGCGGGATTCTTGCCACGGAGCGCGATGACATGCTGCGCGTGCTTCACTCGGAATGGCGCCTCGACGCGGAAGACGCGGAGGACAACTGGTGGAGCGCCACGATCAGCCGGCGGTAGCGCCGGTAGCCACGTTCTTCGTGGACGCCGAGCTTCGCGCCGGCGGACGCGTCGAGCTGGACGCGTCCGCCGCCCACCACGCGCGCGTAAAGCGCCTCGCCGTCGGCGACGTCATCGTTGTGACCGACGGTGCCGGAGTTCGCGCGACGGCGTCGATCGCCGAGCTTCGAAAGAGGAGCATGGAGTGCGACGTCAGCCAAACGGAAATGCAGCCGCGGCCTCCGGCGCTCCACATGCGCGTGCCGGTCGCCGATCGCGATCGTATGCTGTGGCTCGCCGAGAAGGCGACGGAGTTCGGCATCACGACGTGGCAAAGTGTTCGCTTCCGTCGGTCGATGAGCGTATCGCCGCGAGGCGAGGGAAGCACCTTCACCGCGAAGCTCCGGCTGCGAATGATCGCGGCGCTGGAGCAGTCTGGCGGTGCATGGCTGCCGCACCTCCTGCCCGACGCCGATCTTCGTCATATTGCGCCGTCCAAGGCGTCCTGCTCATTCGTCCTCGACGCGGGCGGGCCGCCGCTGCTCGGCGTGTTTGATGCGGTCAGCGACCGTGAGCCCGCCGTCCTCCTCGGTCCGGAGGGAGGCATCGAACCTGACGAGATGGCGCTTCTCGAGGGCGGCGGCTGGCATCGCGCGCGCCTTGCGTCGACGACGCTTCGGTTTGAGACTGCCGGCATCGGGGCGATCGCGGCCGTTCGCGCTGCGCAACTCCTCACTGAGATCTGAACCATGCCCGACCAGTGCCTCTTCTGCAGCATCGTCCGCCGCGAGATTCCAGCAACGCTCGTGTATGAGGACGAGCACGTCATCGCGTTTCGGGACATCAACCCGCAGGCCCCGACGCACGTCGTCATCGTGCCGCGAGACCACGTCGCCTCGCTCAATGATGCGACCGACGACGCGCAGATCGGCAGGCTGTCTCTGGCCGCCGCGAAGATCGCGCGTGACCAGGGCATCGCCGAGTCGGGTTATAGAACAGTGGTGAACACCAACGGGGACGCCGGACAAACTGTATTCCACATTCACCTTCATTTGCTTGGCGGTCGTCGCATGGGTTGGCCGCCTGGCTGATGCCGGCCTCCGGCCGGACCGCTGGGTGCTTTCCGCCGTTGACATTCCGCGCAAATGCCCGATAAGTTCAATGGCTCATTACATTTAACTGGCGCACAACGCCGCGAAGGGGGGAGAACCAGTTTGTCTGAAGTCATCATCCATGACGATGAGAACTTCGAGCGCGCACTCAAGCGCTTCAAGAAGAAGTGCGAGAAGGCCGGGATTCTGTCGGACCTTCGCAAGCACCGTCACTACGAAAAGCCGAGCGAGCGTCGGAAGCGGAAAATGAATGCCGCGATCCGGAAGAATCGTCGCACGCGGCACGCGTAATGGCGCCACTCCTCGCTCGACTGCAGCAAGACCTGAATACGGCGCGCAAAGCGCAGGACAAGGGTCGAGTCACACTGCTGGGCACGATCATCTCCGAGGTCAAGAATCGTGAGATCGAAGTCAAACGCGATCTCACCGACGACGACGTGATCGACGTGCTTCGCCGCGGCATCAAGAAGCGTCGCGAGTCGATCGAGATGTACGAGAAG
Organism: Gemmatimonadaceae bacterium; assembly: GCA_036392315.1. Lineage (GTDB taxonomy): Bacteria > Gemmatimonadota > Gemmatimonadetes > Gemmatimonadales > Gemmatimonadaceae > JAQBQB01. Next base: position 31,900 of record DASVYG010000401.1, on the reverse strand, counting down.
GGCGCGCGGATGGATTTGGCGGCGACGGAGCGAAACGAGCTCGAGGCGCTCGGCAACTACATGCCGGCGGCCGTAGGCGAGGCCGAGATTCGCGCGGCGGTGACTGCGGCAATCGATGGCGGTGCAACGAACGTCGGCGCCGTCATGGGCAAGGTGATGTCTCAGTTCAAGGGACGCGCGGAAGGCGGAACGATCAACACCATCGTGCGCGAGGAGCTCAGCAAGCGAGCGTGAAGGTGTTCGACCCGCAGTGCCCACAACCCGGATCGGCGACCCCCCTCGCTCGTCCGGGTTTTGCCTGTCCTGGCCAGCCGTGAACGCACACGCACTGTCCGTTCTCGAGCTGCCGCGCGCGCTCGACGTCGTCGCGGGCCATGCGACCTCCGACCTCGGCGCGGCGCGCGTTCGGACGCTCGCGCCGAGTACGGATCGCGCATGGCTCGACCGCGAGCACGCGCGTGTGGCGGCGATGCGGGCCGCGATCCAGGGCGACGAGCCATGGCGCCCCGATCCAATTCCAGATTTGAACGGGCCGCTGACGCGGCTGCGCGTCAGCGGCAGCATCTGGAACGGGAATGAGTTGATGGCCGCCGCCACGCTCCTTCGTTCGGCTCGACGAACGCAAGCGCAACTGCGCGATCCGAAGCGCGCCGCCATCGTTCGCGCGCTGCTCGCTCCGCTGCTCGACGCACTGATCTCGGCGCCGGCGCTCGAGGACCGCATCGACCGCACGATCCTCGATGACGGCACCGTCAAGGACGACGCATCCGCCGCGCTCCGGCGCATCCGTCGCGAGCTTCGCGCGGCGCAGGGCGAGCTGATTCGCATTCTTGAACGCGTCATGGAACGGCTCGACCCCCAGCATCGCGTCTCGGATATGTCGGTCACGATGCGGAACGGGCGGTTCGTGATTCCGGTTCGACGCGGCGGCAGCGCGATTGCCGGAGGCATCGTTCACGACACGTCGGCCTCTGGCGCCACCGTCTTCGTGGAGCCGCCGGCGGCGATCGAGTTCGGTAATCGCATGCGCGAGCTGGAATCCGACGAGATCGAAGAGGTGGAGCGAATCCTGCTCGAGCTGACCGACGAACTGCGCCCGCGACGCGATGAGATCATCGCGTCTCTCGATGCTCTCATCGAGCTCGACTCGCTGTTCGCCCGCGCGCGGTTCGCCGACGTCTTCGGCTGCTCGCCGGCCGCGCTCGTTCCCGCGCGGGATGGGTTCGACATCCGCAACGGCCGGCATCCGCTGCTCCTGGCCCAAGGCGCCGACGTGGTGCCGTTCGATCTCGCCATGGCGCCGTCGGAGCGAACGCTGCTCGTGTCCGGACCGAACACCGGCGGCAAGACGGTGCTGCTCAAAGCGATTGGCCTGGTGTCGGCATTGGCGCAATCCGGGATCCCCGCGCCCGTCGGCCCGGAGAGTCGCATCGCGATCTTCGACGACGCGTTTGCCGACGTGGGAGACGAGCAATCGATCGAAGCGAGTCTCTCGACGTTCAGCGCGCACCTCAAGAACCTCGCTGAGATTCTTCGGCTGGCGACGCCTGATTCACTCGTCGTGATCGACGAGCTGGGCTCGGGCACCGATCCCATCGAGGGGGCAGCGCTCGGTTGGGCGATCCTCGAGGAACTCACCGCCCGCGGAACCCTGACGATCGCAACAACGCACCTCGGTACACTCAAGGAGCTGGCCGGGCAGGTAAGCGGCGTGGTGAATGCGTCACTCCAGTTCGACGCGGCCGTTCTCGCGCCGACGTACCGTCTCATCAAAGGCATACCCGGGCGCTCGTACGGCATTTCGATCGCGCGTCGCCTGCGCCTGCCCGATCACGTGGTCTCGCGCGCCGAAGAGCGATTGCCGCAACACGAGCGCGACGTCGCGGCGCTGATCGAACAGCTCGAGCGCCGCGAGGAGGAGCTCACCACGCGCGAGCGCGAGGCCACCGCGATTCTCGACGACGCACGGCGCCGCATTACCGACGTCGCGAAGCGCGAGCGAAACGTTCGCGAACGGGAGCGGACGGCTGAGCGAACGTCTCGACAGGACGCCCGCCGGTATCTGCTCGATGCCCGCGCCGAGATCGACCGGATGATCAAAGATCTCAAATCGCGCGGCGCCGAGGCCATCGACGACGCCGGACGCGAGGCGCGGCAACGCGCCGAACAGCTCGCCGCGGCGCAGGGCGAGCAGCTCGAACGACTGGAGCGCGAAGAAGCGAAGGTGCGTCGCGCGACGACGGAGCCCGCCGCGAGTCGCGACCGGCCCGTCGCCGTGGGCGATTCGGTCGAGGTGGGACAACTCGGCGGCAAGGTCGGTCGCGTACTCGAGCTCCGAGATGGAGACGCCGTGGTCACCGTCGGTGCGATCAAGCTCACCGTGCCGCGCGCGTCGCTCGCACCGGCGGAACAGCCGGCCGCGGACACGGCGACCGCCTGGACAGGCGATCTCCCCGAGGTGCACGTTCCAACGGAGATCGATCTTCGCGGAATGCGACCCGACGAGGCGGAAGCGGCCGTGTTGCAGGCGCTCGACGCGGCGGTGCGCGCCGACCTCCGCAGCCTTCGCATCATCCATGGAAAGGGGACCGGGGCATTGCGCGACCGTGTTGGTGAAATGCTACGCAAGGACACTCGCGTGAAAGCGTTTCGCCTGGGCGCGTGGAACGAAGGCGGTGCCGGCGTCACGATGGCGGAGTTCGCATGATTCCCGACGACGTCGTCGACCGCGTGCGCGAGGAGGCGGACATCGTCGCGGTCATCGGCGAATTCGTCAAGCTCAAGCGCGTCGGCAATAGCTATCGCGGACCGTGCCCGTTCCACCATGGAAAGAACGACAACTTCTCGATCACCGTGCATGGCTATAAGTGCTTCGTGTGCGGCGAATCGGGCGACGTGTTCAAGTTCGTGCAAAAGCATTTGGGGCTCGATTTCGTCGAGTCCGTGAAATGGGTGGGCGCCAAGGTCGGCGTCGAGGTGCGCGAAGTGGCCGGTCGTCGAACCGACGAGACGGATCCGCGTGAGCCGCTGTGGGAAGTCAACGCAACGGTCGCAGAGTTCTTTCGCGCGCAACTCTGGGACACGCCCGGAGGCAAGGTCGCCCGCGACTATCTCGCATCGCGTGGTTTGTCCCGCGACGACGCCGATCGATTCGGAATTGGCTACGCGCCGCGCGACGCGACGGCCATGCGCAGCGCGCTCGCGGCGCTCGGCTTCGACGACGAACGCCAGCTCGCCGCCGGCGTGCTGATGACACGCGAGGATCGACCCGAGCCGCGTCCGCGATTCCGCAATCGGCTGATGTTCCCGATCTTCGATGTGTCAGGACATCCGGTGGGATTCGGCGGCCGCATTCTCGGTGAGGGCGAGCCGAAGTATCTCAACTCGGCCGACTCCGAGGTGTTCTCGAAGCGAAAGCTTCTCTACGGTCTCAATTGGGCGAAGCAAGCGATTCGCAAGGCGGAGCGTCTCGTGATCGTCGAAGGCTACTTCGACGCAATCCGCCTGATGCTCGCCGGTATCAACGAAGTCGTGGCCGCAATGGGCACGGCGCTGACCGAGCAGCAGGCTGCGCTCATCCGCAAATACACCAAGAACGTATTTCTGCTGTACGACAGCGATCAGGCGGGGTTGAAGGCCACCTTTCGGTCGGGCGACGCACTCTTGTCGAGCGGCGCATCGGTGCGAGTGATCACGCTGCCCGACGGCGAAGATCCTGACACGTTCGTTGCCAAGTCCGGCGTCGAGGGCTTCGAGCGCGCCGCCGATGCGTCGGTGGACGTCTTCGATCGTAAGATTCAGATCCTCGAGCGCGGTGGCTGGTTCATGGACCTTCGACGAAAGCGCGAGGCGCTCGACAAGCTATTGCCGACCATCCGCCTGACGTCCGATCAAGTCCTTCGCGACTTGTACATCGCACGGACTAGCGAAGTGGCCGGCGTCTCGCGAGAAATGCTTTCACGAGAGCTGCAGGCTGGTTCGCGATCGCGACCCGTTGCGCCGGAGGATGAGGGGCCGCCGGTCGACGAGCCGGTTCAAGAAAGGCGGTTGGGGCGGCCCGATCGCCGGCAGCAGGGCGTTCGTGCCGAGCGCGAGCTCATTCGCGTATTGTTGCACCAGCGACGATACATTGAAGCAGTGGCCGAACGGATCGGCGCGGACACATTCACCGATCCGGCGTACCGGGCGATCTTCACCGAGCTCGTGGCGCGCGAGCCCGACGTGTCAGTCGACGACCTCGCGGCCGCGCTCGATGCGGAAACGACAAGCGTACTGCAGGAACTGATGATCGAGAATGGTGGTCTCGACCGCGCCGAGGAGACGGTCGACGCGGGCATCAATGCGTTGTTGTCGCGGGACATCGTCAAGCGAATGACCGAGCTCGATCGTTTGCTGCCGCTCGCCGCCGCGGATGAGAAGGATGACCTGATCCGCGAGAAACGCCGGTTGGCGATTGAAATGCAGGCGCTCGGCCGCCCGCGCTGGAAAAGCTTCAACTCGACTCGATCCTGACCTTTCCACGTTCGCCGGAGGACGCGTGCACCCAGATGTCGCAGCACTATTGACCGTACAGGAGGACGATGTCGCAATTCACGAGCTGGAGTCGCAACTCGCGGCGCTGAGGCCGCGCCTCGAGGTCATGGCGAAGGAGCGCGACAAGGCCGTCGGCAGTCTCCAGCAAGCACGCCAGGCCGCGGAGGCCGAGGAGCGCCGCCGGCGCGAAGTCGCCGATCGAGTCGCTCAGCACCGCACGCTCCAGGAAAAGAATCAAGCGGCGTTGAACAGCGTGACGTCGATGCGCGAGGCGACGGCGGCGACGGCGCAGCTCGAGCAAGCCAAACGCATGATCGACGAGGACGAGCGCGAGCTCGCGGCCATCGGCCAGCGACTCATCGAGGCGAATCGGATCGCGCAGGAACGCGAGCGGATCGCGGCCGAGCTCGAGACCGCGCAGGCCCAAGCGAGAGAATCGCTCGCGTCCGATCAGCAATCGCTCGAAGCGAAGCTGGCGCACGCACGACAGGAACGACAGGACAAGGCGAACACCGTTCCGCGGAGCCTGCTCTCGCGCTACGAGCGCATCCGATCGCGAAAGCGGGTATACGCCGTGTTTCCGTTGCGTGGCAATTCGTGCGGGCATTGCGACACCATGATCCCGCTGCAACGCCGGAGCATGATGTCGGGCACGGGCGCAACAGAGATCTGTGAAGGTTGCGGTGTGATGTTGTACGCAACGGAATGATGGTTGTCGCCGTCGCACGCGTCTCATAGCTTTCGCTTGTGACTCTTCCTGACGTCCAGGCTCGACCGAAATCACGTTGGATCGTGGCACCGGAGCCCGATGCCGCGGTGGTCGCGCGGCTTCAGCAGGAGCTCCACCTTCCGGCTGCGATTTGTCGCCTGATCGCCGTTCGTGGCTTCGACGAGCCCGACGATGCAAAGGAGTTTCTGCGTCCTCGGCTCGATCAACTCGACGAGCCCAATTGTCTGACGGACATGGACCGCGCGGTCGAGCGGCTGGTTCGCTCGCTGCGTGAGAACGAGACCATTCTCGTCCACGGCGACTACGACGTCGACGGCATTTGTTCGACGACGATCATGGTTCGCACGCTGACGACGCTTGGCGGCAACGCGATCGCGTTCATTCCAAACCGGCTCACCGACGGCTATGACCTGACCGAGGCCGGCGTTCGCGCGGCCAAGGCCGCCGGGGCGAAGCTCGTCGTGACATGCGACTGTGGGACGAGCGCGATTGGCCCGATCACCGAGCTTCAACACAGCGGAATCGACGTGATCGTCACCGATCACCACCTGCCCGGCGGTCCTCTCCCGCCGGCGTACGCGATTCTCAATCCAAAGCGACCTGGATGCACGTCGCGAGACAAGGATCTGGCCGCCGTGGGCGTCGCGTTCAAGCTCGCGCTCGCGTTGACGCGCGCCGTGGGCGGCAATGAGAACTCCGTCTACGCCATGCTCGATCTCGTCGCGCTGGCAACGATTGCCGACATCGCTCCGCTTCGCGGCGAGAATCGCGTCATGGTGCGCTACGGGCTCAGGCTGCTCAACAATCCGCAGCGCGCCGGCATTCGCGCAATGATTCGAGCGGCGCGGCTCGAGGGCAAAGCCCTCACGGCCGGACGGATCGGCTTCGTGCTCGCACCGCGACTCAACGCCGCCGGTCGGTTGCAGAGCGCGCTCCGTGGCGTCCAGCTCATGCTCGCCGCGACCGATCAAGAGGCGAATCCAATCGCGCGTGAGCTCGAGGAGCTGAACGCGCGACGACAGGAGATCGATCGGGCCACGCTCGATCGCGCACGGACCATGGTGCAGCAGATGGATCTGTCCTCGACGTACGGCATCGTGCTCGCCGAGCAAGGGTGGCATCCTGGGGTCGTCGGGATCGTCGCGTCGCGGATCGTCGAGGAATTCGGTCGACCGGCGGTGCTCATTGCGCTGGACGGCAACGAAGGCAAAGGCTCCGGCCGTTCGATCAGCGCGTTCGACCTCCACGGCGGATTGGCGCAGTGTCGCGATCTGCTTCTGCGGTTCGGTGGGCACCGCTCGGCCGCCGGCGTGACCATCGCGGCCGAGCGCGTCGGCGATTTCGCCGCACGCTTCAACGCGGTCGCGGCGTCAGAGCTCGACGAGGACGATCTCGTTCGCGAGCTGCGCGTCGATCTCGAGTTGCCATTCGATCAGATCGACAGCGACCTCGAATCCTTGCTCCGCCACATCGAACCGTGCGGAATCGGTAATCCGTCGCCGCTGCTTGTGTCTCGCGGCGTGGTCGTCGCCGCACCGCCGCGCGTCGTCGGCAAGGATGCGCTCAAGCTGCTGCTCAGCGGGAACGGGCGGGAGCTGGTCGCGCTCGGATGGGGTATGGCCCCCCGCGTCCGCGAGCTCGACGTCGGCATGACGATCGACGTCGCGTACCGCCTCGAGCGCGACGAATGGAACGGCGAATCGCGACTGCAGGCTCGTCTCGCCGACTTCCGAAGCTAGCGCGCGTGCGCATCGTAGCCGGCCGTTGGCGCGGGCGGAAGATCATTGCTCCGCGCGACGCAGGCGTCCGCCCGACCGGCGATCGCGTTCGCGAAGCGTGGTTGAGCATCGTCAATCCGTATTTGCCCGACGCGCGCGTCCTCGATCTCTTCGCCGGTTCGGGCGCCCTCGGCCTCGAGGCGCTTTCACGTGGCGCAAGTCGGGTTGATTTCGTCGAGCTCGCGCCGGCGAGTCTGGCCGCCATCCGCGCCAACGCCGCCGCCCTCGGCGCCGGCGATCAAGCCATCGTCCATCGCGCCAACGCGCTGGATTTCGTTCGACGCCTCGAAGCCGGAGCATACGACGTCGCCTTTGCCGACCCACCGTATGACCTGGGACTGGCCACCCGCCTCGCCGAACAATGGCTCGCCGTCCCATTCGCCACGGTGCTCGGGATCGAGCATCGGGCGAGCGAAACACTGCCCGGGCACGGCGACGAGCGTCGGTATGGGGGGACGTCGGTGACCATCTACGACAGGGTTGAGGGTTGAGGGTCGAGGGTTGAGGGGCGGTTGGCGCCTGCGGCGCTTAACGGCATGGGGTAGTTTCAACGCAGCATGAGCGGCGCGGAGCGCCGCGTACCTTCCCTTCAACCCTCGACCCTCGACCCTCTTTGTGCGAATTGCCATTTACGCCGGCAGCTTCGACCCAATCACGCGCGGGCATGAAGACCTGGCTCTGCGCAGCCTCGAGTTCGTCGATCGGTTGATCGTCGCCGTCGCGACGAATTCGTCGAAGCAGCCGTTGTTCACGGCCGAGGAGCGAGTCGAGCTCATTCGGGCCGCGGTGGGAAGCCATGAGCGGATCGAGGTGAAGAGCTTCACCGGCCTCCTCGTCGAGTTCGCGGCGCGCGAGAACGCGCGGCTGCTCATTCGCGGACTTCGCGCCGTGAGCGATTTCGAATATGAATACCAGATGGCGCTCATGAACCGGCATCTTTCTCCGCGCCTGGAGACCGTGTACATGGTGCCGTCGCTGGACACGACATACATCAGCGCGAGTCTGGTCCGCGAGATCGCCCGGTACGGCGGCGACGTATCGAGCATGGTCCACCCGGCCGTCGCCAAGGCGCTGCGGGCCCGAACGACGCCGCAATGACGTTTCTCGCCGACGTGCACGCCCGCGCGGCGGCGTCCGTCCGCCGAATCGTGTTTCCCGAGGCGCACGACGAGAGAACGCAGGCGGCCGCGGTCGAGTTGCATCGGCGGCGCATCGTCGATCCGATTCTGGTGCTCGACCCGTCGAAGCCGGAAAGCCACGCGATCATCCATTCGCTCGGACTGCCGGTGCGCGATCCGGCGTCCGACCCACTGACAGTGCGCGCCGCGGAACGACTGCACGAGCGGCGCGCGGATCGGCTCACAAAAGAGGCGGCGCTCGACCTTCTCCACACGCCGCTGTTCTTCGCCGACGCGCTCGTCGCCGACGGGCAGGCCGATGCCTGCGTCGCCGGTGCGACACACACGACGGGTGACGTCCTGCGCGCCGGACTCTGGATCATCGGCCCCAGAGAAGGCGTGCGCACCGTCTCGAGTTCGTTCTACATGGTGGTTCCGCCATTTCGCGGCGGTGACCAGCCCGAGGTGCTGACCTTCACCGACTGCGCGGTCGTCCGCTATCCTTCTGCCACGGAGTTGGCGGACATAGCCATTGCGGCGGCCGACGACCGCGTTCGCATCGTGGGAGACGAGCCGCTGGTGGCATTTCTCTCGTTCAGCACGCGCGGCAGCGCGGCCGGTCCGTCGGTCGATTCGGTGCGAGCCGCGGTGGCCGAAGTGCGGTCGCGTGCACCTCACCTCGCTGTGGACGGAGAATTGCAAGGAGACGCAGCGCTCGTGAGTTTGGTCGCTTCCCGCAAGGCTCCGGACAGTCCCGTGGCGGGCCGGGCGAACGTGCTCGTGTTTCCGTCGCTCGACGCAGGGAACATCGCGTACAAGTTGGTACAGCGGCTGGCTGGTGCGAGCGCGATTGGTCCGATCGTTCAGGGGCTGCGGCAACCGTGCAGTGATCTGTCGCGCGGCGCCGTGGTAGATGACATTATCAACGTAGCAGCCATCACCGCGCTCCAAGTCGCGGACGGGGCGATGGCAACGAACGTGTCCCGCTAGGAGAGTACGACATGAGCTTCTCGATCAAGAAGGACGGAGAGGTCGTCGTGGTTGATGTCGAAGGCCAGCTGATTGTGGGCAACCGGCAGGAGCTCAAGCAAAAAGTCCTCGACGAGTTGGAGCGGGGCGAGCGAAAGTTCCTCATCGATTTTTCGCAGACCGGCTACATCGACAGCTCCGGACTCGGTGTGCTCGTCTCACTCTCGAAGAAGATTCGAGAGCAGGGGGGCGAGCTGCGACTGGCCAACCTCAATGACGATCTCAAGACCCTGTTCGAGCTCACCAAGCTCGATACGCTCTTCCAGATCGCCGACACACGCGAGCGAGCGCTCCAGAGCTTCTAGCGTTCCGCCCTTTCCATTCGTATACACTCGTTGCTCGTGGCTCGGGATTCGTCGAATCGATGACGAATCGCGAGCCACGAGTCATGATTAGCGTTATCATTCACGCATGCCAGCCATTGCCGACGAAGAACGTCCCGGCGACGAAGTCCGAGTCGTAGAAGTCGACATCCCCAGCGACGTCCGTCTCATCGAACGGGTCGTTGAATTAGTCCGCCGCGAGTGCGAAGAGCTGGACTACGCACAACGCCAGATCATGCTCAACGTCCCCGTCGCGCTCACCGAGGCGTTGTCCAACGCGATCCTGCGCGGCAACCTCGACGACCCCGCGAAGCACGTCCACGTTCGCGCCGAGGTCGATTGTTTTCGGTTGGTGGTCGAGGTGGCGGACGAGGGTGCGGGATTCGATCTCGAAGCATCCTTGGTCGATCCCACCACCCCCGGCAACGTCGATCGCGAAGACGGCCGCGGATTGTTCCTCATGCAGAAGCTGATGGACCGCGTGGAGCGCGTCGAAGGCGTCCACGGGAGCATCATCCGGATGACACTCCGCCGGGAATGACCGAGCTCGCGAGCGTCCTCGCCGCGTTTCAAGCCGCTATGCAATGTGAGGCGGGTGTTTGGATGCGGCTTGGTACGACCGGCGACCCGCCGACGCTCGAAGCTGGAACAGACAACGCGCCGACTCCGGACCGCTTCCCGGCGCTGGCCGAGGGTCCGCAGACCACCTCGTCGTCCAATGGAGACCTGCTCATCGCGGCGGTGCCCGGACCGCGGCAAGCCTGGGTCGCCCTCGGCCCATGCGAGCGACCGAACGTCGACCTCAGCGACTTCATGAGCTTCCTCTTGCCGGTGGTGACGCAGTACCTGCAATCGGCGCTCGAAGTCGAGCACGCGGCGAACGAGCTCGCCGAGCGGTACGAGGAAATCAATCTCCTCTACACGATCAGCGAGATCCTCGGACGCACGGTCGCACTCGAGGAAGCGACGAAGACGATTCTGAAAGAGGTGTCCGAGACGGTCGGCGCTCGAAAGGCATCCGTCCTCGTCCACGATCGCGCGACCAACACGTTGAGCGCCGTCGCGACGCTGGGCGTCGATCTCGCCTCGGTCTCGCCGATCAGCGTCGACGACGCCTGCAGCGTGAGCGCGCGGGTCTTCCGCACGCAACATCCGATGCTCGTCGAGGGCAACGACTATTTCTGTCCCGAGGAAGCGAGCTATCGCCGCGGCGCCATGCTCTCGATTCCCATCATGTGGACCGCACCGCCGCCGCGTGGCGCCGAGCCCCTTGGCGTGGTGAATCTGTCCGATCGCCGGTCGGGTCACCTGTTCACGGCCGGCGACCAAAAGCTCATCGCGGCGATCGCGACGCAGATCGGAACGGCGATTCAAAACGCGCGGCTCGTCCGCGCGTCGGTCGATCAGCAGCGTCTCGCGCACGAGATGCAGCTCGCGCACGACCTGCAGATGAAGCTGTTGCCGAGCAACGCGGTCGTCGCACCCGAAGCGGTCGTGGCGGCGCGTGTCGTCCCGGCCGAGAGCGTCGGCGGCGACTTCTACAATCTCTTCAGGCTGGGTGGCTCCAAGACCGGCGTGATGATCGGCGACGTGTCTGGCCATGGCTATCAGGCGGCGCTGATCATGGCGCTAACGATGAGCGCCGCGGCGATTCACTCACAGACGAACGCGGATCCGGGCGAGATGTTGCACTCGCTCTTCTCCACGCTTCGCGACGAGTTGGCAATGACCGAGATGTTCATTTCGGCGTTCTACGGCGTGATCGATCCCGTCGCCGGCGAGCTGCGCTACTCGAACACCGGGCATCCGCACGCGTTCTTGCTGTCGCACGAGCACGGATTGGAGCGTCTCGCGGCGAGCGACCCTCCGCTCGGAATGGATGAGAACCAGCCGTTGACGGCGTGCCGTCGCTGGACCCACGGCAAAGACCTGCTCGTGCTCTTCACCGACGGCGTCAGCGACGCTCGCAACCCAGCCGGCGAGCGGCTTGGCGAGGAGCGCATTCTCGACGTCATTCGCGAGCACAAAGACGAGCCGCCGCTCGATGTGCTGCGCCGCGCGTTCGAGGTGCTCGAGGCGCATACGCAGGGCGCCCCGCGTCGCGACGATTTGACGATCGTGCTCGCCCGCGCCTAGGCCACGCGTGCCCGCTCCGCGCGACGGTTCCGCACCGCGCGGCCATCCGCCGATTCGCAAGAGTCTCGGACAGCATTTCCTGAACGATCGCCGCATCCTCCAGCGCATTGTCGATGCCTTGGAGTTGAGCGGCGCCGAAACCGTCATCGAGATCGGGCCGGGGCGGGGGAGTCTCACCGAGCTTCTCGTCCCGATCGCGCGCCGACTGATTCTCATCGAGTACGACCGTGCACTCTCTGCGCAGTTGCGCGAGCGATACGCGGCGGTGCCGTCGGTCACCGTCATCGAGGCGGACGTGCTCACGGTGAATCTCGGCGAGATTGCCGCGGGTCCGTATCGGCTGGTGGGCAACGTGCCGTATTACATCACCACGCCGATTCTCTTTCATGCCCTCGAGACGCCGCGGCCTGACCGCGCCGTGTATCTGGTTCAGCGCGAGGTAGGGGAGCGGATCGTTGCGGCGCCCGGGTCCGACGCATACGGCGCACTGTCAGTAAACGTGCAGGCCGTCGCGCGGGCGCGCCTGCTCTTTCGCGTCGCACCCGGCTCGTTCGTTCCGCCGCCAAAGGTCGAGAGTGCGGCCGTTCGAATCGATCCGCGCCCCGATCCGGTGATCATGCCCGCGGAGGAGTCCGCGTTTCGCCGATTCGTTCGCGACGCATTCGGCATGCGGCGCAAACAGATGCGCCGCGTCCTTCGCGAAGTGCTTGACATCGACGCCGAAGCCGCGGACGTGGTGCTCGCGGCGTCCGGTATCGACCCATCGGCGCGGCCGGAGACGTTGTCGCCGGAGGATTTCGCGCGTGTCGTTCGGGCCGCTAGTCGCGATTCGTGAGCGCGAAACTCAATCCTTCGAGCTCCATCGCCATGTTCACCGTCTTGATCGCAACGTCCGGTGGTGCGTGAAGCTGCGCCGTGGCAAAGTTGAGGATCGCCTTGACGCCGGCCTTCACCACGCGATCGACGACTTTCTGGGCCTCTTCGCCCGGCACCGTGAGCACGACGATGTCGGGGCGGTCGCGTTGGATGTCGTGCTCGAGCTGCTCGATGTCGCGAATTTGGATTCCCTCGAGCTTTCGACCGATCTTGTCGACGCTGTTGTCGTAGGCGGCGAGAATGTTGAACCCGCGGTGCCGAAACCCTCGATATTGCGCGAGCGCCGCGCCGATCTTGCCCGCGCCGACGATGACGACACGCCACTCCTTGCCGAGTCCGAGAATCTCGCGAAGCCGGCCGGCGAGCTCGGGCACAGAATAGCCGAGGCCGCGCTTGCCGAAGGAGCCGAAAAACGACAGGTCCTTGCGGACTTGAGCCGACGTCGTGCCACCTAAGTTGGCCAGCTCTTCGCTCGATATGGTCGACAGTCCGCGGTTCTCGAAGTCCTCTAGAAAGCGGAGGTAGGCCGAGAGGCGCCGGACGGTTGAATCTGCAATATGCTTCACGGAGACACAGGGCTTGTGAATTCATTCACAAGTTAAAGAAGCTCGTCTGCCTGCACCAGCGGTTGAGGGCGCGTTAGCTTTGCGCCATGCCCGCCCATGTCTCGTCGGAAATCGGTCGTCTTCGCACCGTGTTGGTGCATTCGCCGGGACCGGAGCTGCTGGCCGTAACTCCTAGCAATCGCGCCGATTATCTCTACGACGACATCATCGAGGCGGAGTCTGCGCAACGCGAGCATCGCCGGTTCATCGCCATCCTCGAGCGATTCACGACGGTCCTTCAGGTCCGATCGCTCCTGGCCGAAACGCTGGCGAACGACGAGGTCAGAGACCTCCTCGTTCGGGAGACAATGGATATCGTGCCGTCGGAGCCCTTGGCGCGCGACATCGCCGAGCTCGACGCCGACGCGCTGGTGCGCATGCTCATCGAAGGGCGGGACGAGCCTCCGGGTCCGATCGCCAAAGCGCTCAACGAGCCCGGCTACGTCCTTCCGCCGCTGCCGAACCTCTTCTTCACCCGAGACAGCTGCATCGTAGCCGGTGATCGCGTGCTCATCGGGTCGATGCGGTACGCCATCCGTTGGACCGAAGCCATCATCATGAAGGCGATCTTCATGCACCACCCCGCGCTCGCCAACGCAGGAATTCTCTACGATGGCTCGGCCGAGCGGCGCGTGAACTACACGGTCGAGGGGGGCGATGTACACCCGCTGCGGCGTGACCTCGTGGTGATCGGCTTCAGCGAACGCTCGAGCCCCGCAGCGATCGATCAGATCGCATCGCTCTTCTTCGAGCAGACGGACGTACGCGACGTCATCGTCGTCGTCATGCCGAAGGAGAATACGGCGATTCACCTCGACATGATCTTCACCCAGCTCGATCGTGAGCTGTGCATCGTCTTTCCGCCGCACTTCATTGGACCCGAGCGGCTCCCCGTGCTCCATTGGCGCAAAGGGGAGCAGACGATCCACGAGCGCCCGAGCATCTTCGACGCGTTGGCGGCGTGCGACATGCCGATCGAGCCGGTGTTCTGCGGCGGGGCGACGCGGACGCTGCAGGAGCGCGAGCAGTGGGCGTCGGGCTGCAACTTCATCGCCATGCGCCCTGGCGTCATCTTGTCGTATCAACGTAACGAAGCCACGCTGCACGAGCTTCAGCGCATGGGATTCCGCCTCGTATCGAGCACCTCATTTCTCACCGGCGACGACCGCATTGCCGAGGGCGACCGAGCGGTGATCACGTTCGAGGGAGCGGAATTGGTGCGCGGCGGTGGCGGACCGCGCTGCATGACATGTCCGGTCGCCCGCGACGATCCGTGGACCTGACCATGTCTGCCGGCCTCACACTTGGCAACGCCGACACTCCGCTCACCGATCTCGCCGCCGCGTTTCTCGCAACGGGTCCGGCCGACGCGCAGTCGCTCATCTCGTACGTCTGCCGATTGCCCGGCGCCCCGCGAAACGTCGCCGAACATATGGCGGCGGCGTTGTTTGCCGGTCACAAGCGCTTCGAGCGCGACCGCGAGGGTCGATGGCGCTTGCGTGAATCGGCACCGGCTTCGGAATGGCCGATTGCGCGACCCAGCGAGCTGCAGCGCGAATCGTTCGTCGTCGTCGACGTCGAGACGACGGGAACGCGCGCGTATCACGGGGATCGCGTCACCGAGGTCGCGGTCGTCCTCGTGCGCGACGGGGTCGCGAGCACGGTGTTCGACACTCTGATCAATCCCGAGCGGTCCATCCCACCGGCCATCGTCGCGCTCACGAACATTACGTGGGAGATGGTGAAAGACGCGCCACGGTTCGCCGACGTCTGCGACCAACTCCTCGGCGTGCTCGAAGGGAATGTGTTCGTAGCACACAACGCGACGTTCGATTGGCGCTTTTTGTCGGCGGAGATCGAGCGCGTGACGCGGCGTCCGCTCCAAGGCCGCAAGCTGTGCACAGTGCGCATGGCGCGCCGGCTGCTGCCGCAGCTCAGGCGGCGCAATCTCGATTCGATCACGTCGTTCTACAACATCGATGTTCACGGTCGGCACCGCGCCGGCGGAGACGCCGAAGCAACGGCCAAGGTCTTGCTGCGATTGCTCGACGTCGCGCGGGACCACGGCTGCGTCACCGTCGACGACGTCGACCGACTACTCGCGCCGGGAACGAGCCGTCGTAAACGTCGCCGGCGCCCACCAGCGATGCCGCACAGCGTCACGGACGACCAGACCGCATGATCCCCGAGCCTCTCGTAGAAAGCCGGCAACTCGGTGCCTGGCGAATTCACGCCATTCAGGCGGGCGGTCAGCGGTTGGACGGCGGCGCGATGTTCGGCGTCGTGCCCAAGCCGCTTTGGGAGCGTCGCATTGCGCCCGATGAGAGAAATCGAATTCAGCTCGGCATGCGCTGCCTGCTGATCGAGCATGACATTGGACCCGTGTTGATCGACACCGGCGCCGGCAACAAGGAGAGCGACAAGTTCTACGACATCTACGGCATCGAGAATCGAGGAGCGCCCGGGCCGACTCGCTTGGAGGATGGGCTGCGCCAGCTCGGGTTCGCGGTCGACGACGTCGTCATGGTCATCAACAGCCACTTGCACTTCGACCACGCCGGCGGAAACACGACGCGCGACGCGAGCGGAGCCGTTCGGGCTACGTTTCCGAAAGCGCGCTACGTCGTTCAGACGGGTGAGTACGAGTACGCGACGCACACGAACGAGCGAACGGCCGCGAGCTATTTCGCACCGAATTTCGTGCCGCTTCGCGAATCAGGCGTGTTCGATTTGGTGGACGGTGAGCGGGAGATCATTCCCGGAATTCGCGCCATCCCGACGCCCGGCCACACGCCGCATCATCACGGGCTGTTGATCGAATCGAGGAGCGAGCGCGCGTTCTACATTGCCGACCTGGTCCCAACGACTGCGCATTTGCCGTTGCCGTGGATCATGGGCTACGACGTCGAGCCGTTGGTGACGCTCGAGACCAAGCGACGGATCCTCAAGCGCGCGGTCGACGAAGATTGGCTCGTCGTGTTCGAGCACGACGCGACAACGCCGTGGAGCAAGATCCAGCACGACGGAAAGGCGTACACGTTGCGCTCGGGGTGACACGCGCCCCCGAGGCGCAACGCCACGCTGCTGAGACAGCCGCTCGGGCAAGTCATGACGATTGGAGAACGGATGGAACGGGTCACTTGACCTAACCCACCAATCCGCCTAGCTTTAGCGCACAACTCGTCAAGTGGACTGGACGCTCAGTCCCACCCTCTGGCCCTCGGACGCATCCGAGGCGTGCTATTGGAGTCTAGTGAAAGACCGTCCAGCCCATCGGGCCAAGGCGGTCGTACACGCGGACTCGCCAGGGTTCGCGTTTTTTTGTTTTCTCTCGTTGAGGAACTCGGTATTCAGGACACAACCAAGCGTGTGCGGGTCAATCGACAGATCCGCATCAGTCCAGTGCGCGTGATCGGATCTGACGGCTCACAGCTCGGGATTCTCGAAGTCGATTCCGCCCTGCGAATGGCGGAAGATCAAGGGTTGGACTTGGTCGAGGTCGCGGCAACCGCTCGTCCGCCAGTAGTTCGCATCATGGACTACGGCAAGTACAAGTTCGAGATGGCCAAGCAAGCGCGCCTCGCGAAGAAGAAGCAGCACGTGATCGAGCTCAAGGAGGTGAAGTACCGCCCGGGGATCGACGATCACGACTTCGACACCAAGACGCGGCACGCACGACGATTCCTCGAAGAGAAGAACAAGGTGAAGGTCACGATGATGTTCCGCGGCCGTCAGGTCGCGCATCCGGAGCTGGGTCAGGCCGTGCTGGAGCGGGTCGCGACGGCGCTGGGTGACATTGGAAAAATCGAGAGCGCGGGACGGCTGGAAGGGAAGTCGATGACGATGATTCTCGCGCCGAAATAATTGAGGATATTCAGATGCCGAAGATGAAGACCCACAAAGGAGCCGCCAAGCGCTTCAAGGTCACGGGCTCGGGGAAGGTCCGCCGGTACAAGGCCTTCAAGAGCCACATCCTGACCAAGAAGACCTCGAAGCGGAAGCGCCGTCTCCGTCAAGCCGGCCTGGTCGCAACCACTGGTGACGTCAAGCGCGTCAAGCGCCTGATCCAGGCCTAAGGAGAGAGAGCCATGCCTCGTGCCGTATCGAACGTTCCGCGCCTGAAGCGGAAGAAACAGATCATGAAGGCTGCGCGCGGTGCCTTTGGCGCCCGCAGCAAGTTGTGGAAGCCGGCCAAGGAAACGGTCGAGCGCGGCTGGAAATACGCGTACCGCGATCGCAAGAACAAGAAGCGCGACTTCCGCAAGCTGTGGATCATGCGGATCAACGCCGGCGCGCATCAGCACGACATGAACTACAACACGTTCATGAACGGGCTTAAGCTCGCGGGCATCGAAGTCAACCGAAAGATCCTCGCCGATCTCGCCGTGCACGACCCATCGGCGTTTACGGCGCTCGCCGAGAAGGCGCGCTCCGCGCTGAACGCAGCGTAAGAATCGCTCGTCAGATACGGCGGCAGCGCGACGCGAGTCGTTCTGCCGCCGTCGTCATATTCAGAGCTCGAACAACCGTGACTCTCCAGGACTACATCGCTCAGGCCGACCAGGTCGAACGCGAGGGCGTGGCCGCGCTTCAGTCGGCAACAGACGCCGACTCGCTCGAAGCGGCGCGCATCGCCGTGCTCGGCGACCGCCACGGCCGCGTGAAAGCGCTCCAAGAAGCGCTGCGCTCCATCGCCAAGGAGGACAAGCCCGCGGCGGGGAAACGCTTCAACGAAGCGCGCCAACGGCTCGACGCGCTGCACGCCGAGCGCAAAGCGGCGATCGATCGAAAACGCGGACCGGCTGCGACTGAAGACCGATCCCTTCCCGCGCGCCAACAATGGCGCGGCGCCAAGCATCCCGTCACCCTCGTCATCGAGGAGATCGAGGACATCTTCCGCGAGCTGGGCTTCACCGTCGCCCAAGGGCCGGAAGCCGAGACGGAATGGTACAACTTCGGCGCCTTGAACTTTCCGCCGAACCACCCAGCGCTCGACGCGCACGACACGCTCTACCTCGAGAGCGGCGGCGTGCTCCGCACGCACACCTCTCCGGTCCAGGTGCGCACGCTGCAGAAATACGAGCCGCCGATTCGCGTCCTCATTCCCGGCAACGTGTATCGCCGCGACTTCTTCGACGCGTCGCACGCGCCGATGTTCGGGCAGATCGAAGGCTTGTGCGTCGACGAAGGCATCAGCTTCGTCGATCTCAAATCGACGCTCAACCGATTCGCCGAGCGCATCTTCGGCGCGACGCGGACGCGTTTTCGTCCGTCGTTCTTCCCGTTCACGGAGCCGTCGGCTGAGATGGACGTCCAGTGCGGCATCTGCGGCGGCAGCGGATGCCCCGCGTGCAAGGGCACCGGGTGGATCGAGATCCTCGGCTCGGGCATGGTGCACCCCAAGGTGCTCGACGCCGCGGGCATCGACAGCGAGCGCTACACCGGTTGGGCGTTCGGTATGGGACCGGGACGCATCGCGATCAGCCGGAGCGGAATCCCGGATATTAGAATTCTCTATGATTCGGACGTGAGATTCTTGGAGCAGATCGCCGAATGAACGTTTCGTACGAGTGGCTGCGCGCGTTCGTCCCCTTCGACGAGTCGCCGGCGGAGCTTCGATCGCTCATCACCGCGCACATCGCGCCGGTCGACGAGCTCGTCGCGCTGCGCGACGAGCTCTCGTCCATCGTCGTCGCACGCGTGATCGAAGAGGCGCCGCATCCGGACTCCGATCATCTCCACGTCACGAAGGTCGACGCGGGCACCGGCACGCTGCTCGACGTCGTGTGCGGAGCGCCAAACGTCACGGCGGGCAAGATGTATCCGTTCGCCATGACGGGGACGGTGCTGCCGAACGGTCTCAAGATCCAGAAGCGAAAGATTCGCGGCGCCATCTCCGACGGCATGCTCTGTTCGGCGCGCGAGATTGGCTTGGGCCAAGACCAGGACGGCATCATGGAGCTCGACGTCGACGTCGCCCCCGGAACGCCCCTTTTGCGCGCCCTTCCGCTCGGCGATGCGAGAATCGTCATCGACGTCGGTGCCAACCGTCCAGACTTGCTCTCACACCTGGGCGTCGCACGCGACGTCGCGGCAATTACATCCAAGCCGTTCGCCTTGCCGCGCATCGACGGACTGGGTGCGGACGTGCCGGCTGCGGTCACGAGCGCGACAGCCGGCCAAGCCGGGCCAGTGAGCGTAAGCCTCGCACAGAAAGGGCTCGTCCGCCGATTCATGGGCGTGGTCATTCGCGGAGTCACGATCGGCTCGAGCCCGGAGTGGCTCGTCCGCCGACTCGAGGCCGTCGGCTCGCGCTCGATCAACAACGTGGTCGACGCCAGCAACTATGTGCTCCACGAGCTCGGCCAGCCGACGCATGCGTTCGATCTCGCGAAACTCGGCGGCTCGAGCATCGTTGTTCGCCTGGCGCGCGTCGGCGAACGCATCACCACGCTCGACGGATCGGAGCGACCGTTGCGAGACTCCATGATCGTCATCGCGGACGCCGAGCGTCCACAAGCGATCGCCGGCATCATGGGCGGTCGCGATAGCGAAGTCACCGAGGCGACGACCGACATCTTCCTCGAGGTCGCCAACTTCGATCCAACGCGTATTCGCAACGCCCGACGCGCATTGGGGCTCTCGACCGACGCGAGTTACCGCTTCGAGCGCGGCGTAGACGTCGAGATTGGGCCGCGCGCGCTCGAGCGCGTGGCACATTTGATCATGCTGCTTGCGGGAGGTCGCATCGACGGCGCACCGGTCGACCTGGCGTACGATCGCGCTGCGCCGGCCGAGCTGACCTTGCGTCCCGAACGCGTGGCGACGGTCCTCGGTCAAGCCGTGGACGCCGGCGAGATTATGTCGTTGTTGGAACGCATTGGCTTCGGGGTGGAGCGCGATCCGCGGAGCCTGCGCGTCACGGTGCCGTCGTGGCGCGGCGACGTCACGTCCGAGGTCGATTTGATCGAGGAGGTCGCTCGGCTGCGTGGCTATGACAGCTTTCCGGTCGAGATGCGTCCGTTCCGGCCCGGAAACGTCGGAGACGATCCGCAATGGCTCACGTCGCGACGCCTTCGCGAAGCACTGGTCGGCGCCGGGATGATCGAGGTGCGTCCCATGCCGTTCGTCGCCGGCGGCCGCGATTTCGTGCGAGTGTTGAATCCACTGGCCGAGAACGAGGCGTACTTGCGACGGGAGATCCTCGACACGCTCGCGCGTCGTGCCGAGTACAACCTCGCGCGTATGCAGCGCGACATTCGAATTTTCGAGATCGGATCCGTGTTCGAGCCGAGCGGTCACGAGCTGCCGCACGAGGAGCTTCGCGTCGGCCTGCTCGTCATGGGGCGCCGACAGCCGGCCCACTTCACCGATCCCAAGTCCGCCGACTTCGTCGCATGGGCGACGTTCTCCGAGTGGGACGCCAAGGGCCTCGGTCAAACCGTTGCGCAGACCGTGTATCCGGAAGCCACGATCACGCTTCGGGATGGCGAATCCGAGAGTATTCTCTGGGACGTGCTCGCCGACGGAAAGTCGGTTGGCGCTGTGCGTAGCGTCGCCCTCGACGCGCCCGTGTGGGCCGCGCCGGCGTTCGGCGTCGAGATATCGCTCGGCGTCATCGAGTCCGGGCAGGTCGCGCCGCCGGGAGAAGGGGCACATCGCCCGTTCGAGCGTAGGGCGCCGGAGGTGCGTCGCTACCAGCCGATCCCGGCGACGCCGGCGTCGGAGTTCGATCTGGCACTGACCGTCCCGGATTCGGTGCGCGCGGAGCAGGTCGAGCAGGTGATCAAACAGGTCTCGGGAAAACTGCTCGAGCGTGTGACGCTGTTCGATCGCTACGTGGGCAAAGGGGTCGAAGCCGGCCATCGCAGCCTCGCCTGGCGGTTGACCTTCCGTCATGCCGAGCGCACTCTACGGGAACGGGAGATCGAATCCCGCCGAGCCGACATCCTCAAGGCCCTCGCCGACGAGCTCAATGTCAGACAACGAACCAGCTGAACAGCGCGCTTTTTCCGAGCTCGACGCGCTCGTCCGCAACCTCGCGGCCGAGCTCGCGAACTTCCGGCGGCGGGCATTGCTCGCCGAGGCGCGGGTCAAGGAACTGGAGGAACACGAGGGCGGACTGCACAGCGTCGACTTGGCCGCCCGCGTCACCGAGCTTGAGCGTGACAAGGAACGATTGCAGTCGCGGCTCGACGCGGCCACGGCCCGCGCCAAACAGATGCTCGATCGGGTGAAGTTCCTCCGACAGCAGGCAAAAGGAGGAGAACGGTGAGCGCCAAGAAACACACCCTGCGGGTCACGATTCTCAACGATGAGTACGCGATCCGAAGCGACACGCCGCCGGAGCACGCGCGCGCGGTGGCGGCGTATTTGGACCAAGCCATTCGGAAAGTCATGTCGAGCGGAGCCGTGGTGGAGAGCAACCGAGCCGTGGTTTTGGCGGCCCTTCAAATCACCGCCGAGCTGTTCGATGCCCGCGACGCCCTGGAGTCCACGACGGAATCAATGGAAGGCCTAGCCGAGTATGTCCGCCCGCTCCTCCCTCCGGCCAAGAGACAGAAGGCCAGCGAGGCTGCCTCATAGATCGTGTCAGGTCGCGGTTTATTGCCTTTTCCCGCAAGGACACCTAGCTTAGCCGCTGTAGCCAAGCTGACCCGTAGGTTCAAGCGCGCTTTGTAGTTAGCGCTGCCCACGTCATGCCCTTCGTCGGTGTGGCGTCGGAGTGCGAGCAGCAGATGCGCGACGGGAACGCCGTGGTTCTCCTTAGCCTGCGGACATTGCTCCGCGGTGGAGCATAGATTCCATATGGACGTGATCGCAATCATTGCCGCGCTTGGCGTTTTCATCGTTGCCTCGCCGGCTTTTTTCTTTCTCGGTCGTAAAATCGGCAGCGGCGCCGAGCGAGAGCGCCAGACCGCAGCCAAGTCGACTGCCGAAGAGACATCGCGGCGAATCATCGGCGACGCCGAGCGAGAGGCCGACAACCTCAAGAAGAGCGCGCTCGTCTCCGGCAAAGAGGAGTTGATCAAGCTCCGAGAGAATTTCGAGCTCGACGTTCGTGGACGCCGAACCGAGATCGAGCGCGAGGAGCGGCGACTATCGGAGCGCGAAACCGTCCTCGACCGAAAGTTCGAGTTGCTCGACCAGCGGGACAAAGAGCTCGGCAAGCGCGCGAGCGATTTCGGACGTCGCGAAAAGACGGTCACCGACCGCGAGCAGGAGCTCGACAAACTCGTCGCCGACGAACGCCGCCGTCTCGAACAGATGGCCGGCATGTCGGCGCAGGACGCCAAGAACGAGCTGATTCGCCGCATGGAGGAGGAAGCGCAGGCTGACGCGGCCAATCGCATCCGTGAAATTCGAGAGAGTGCCAAGCGGAACGCCGAGCGCGAGGCGAAGAAGATCGTCGCGCTCGCCATTCAGCGGATCGCGGCCGAGCACACCGCGGAAACCACGGTCTCGGCGGTCTCGCTGCCGAACGACGAAATGAAGGGCCGCATCATCGGCCGTGAGGGGCGAAATATCCGCGCGTTCGAGCTGGCGACCGGCGTCGACGTGATCATCGACGACACGCCGGACACGGTGGTCGTCTCCTGCTTCGATCCGGTGCGGCGCGAGGTCGCGCGATTGGCGCTCGAGAAGCTGGTGTCCGACGGACGCATCCACCCCGGTCGAATCGAAGAGGTCGTCAACAAGTCGCGCAAGGAAGTCGATACCCAGATCATCGAAACGGGCGAGCAGGCCGCGTACGACGCGGGCGTGCACGGACTCCACCAGGAGTTGATCAAGCTCGTCGGCCGCATGCGTTGGCGAACGAGCTACGGCCAGAACATTCTGCAGCATTCAAAGGAAGTTGCCTGGCTCGCCGGCATCATGGCGGCCGAGCTCGGGCTCGACGTCAACATGGCCCGTCGCGGCGCGTTGCTGCACGATATCGGCAAGGTGCTGACGCACGAGCACGAGGGCACGCACGTGCAGTTGGGTGTCGAGGTCGCGACCAAGTACGGTGAAAATCCGTTGATCGTGAACTGCATCGCGGCGCACCACGACGACGTGCCGCACGAGAGCGAAGTGTCGGTTCTGGTTCAGGCCGCCGATGCCATCTCGGGCTCTCGGCCCGGCGCACGGCGCGAGGCGTTCGAGACCTACGTCAAGCGCCTCGAGGGTTTGGAGAAGATTGCCTCGAGCTACAAAGGTGTCGAAAAGGTGTTTGCGATACAGGCGGGGCGCGAAGTCCGCGTTATCGTTCTTCCGGACGACGTCGACGACGTACGGATGACGACCATGTCCGAGGAGATCGCGCGCCGGATCGAAGCCGAGCTTCAGTATCCGGGCCAGATCAAGGTCGTGTTGATTCGTGAGACGAGGGCGGTGGATTTTGCACGCTGAGACGCTTGACGAGAAACTGATCGACGGAGCGAAGCTGGCCGATCAAGTGAAGGGTGAAGTCGCCAAACGTGTGGGCGAGCTCAAGGCGCGCGGCATCACGCCCGGACTGAGCGTGGTGCTGGTCGGCGACGACCCGGCCAGCGCGGTGTACGTCGGCTCCAAGGAGCGAACGTGTATCGAGCTTGGCATGCACGGCGAGACGATTCGACGACCCGCCTCGATCACCGAATCCGAGTTGCTCGCCATCGTCGATCGCTTGAACGAGGATCCAGCGGTCCACGGCATCCTCGTCCAGATGCCCCTGCCCAAGCATATCAACGCGGATGCGGTCGTTCGTCGCATTCGTCCCGATAAAGACGTTGACGGATTTCATCCGGTGAACGTCGGCAAGCTGTTGATTGGCGAGAAGGATGGGTTTGCGCCGTGCACGCCGGCTGGTGTGCTGCACATGCTGCAGGCGTACGACGTGCCGACGGCCGGAGCGGACTGCGTGATCATCGGGCGGAGCAACATCGTGGGTAAGCCGATGGCGTCGCTCATGGTGCAAGCGGGCGTGGACGCGACCGTGACGGTGTGCCACAGCCGCACGCGCGACCTCGCTGCGCACTCGCGCCGCGCCGACATTCTGATCGTCGCCGCCGGCCGGCCGGCGATGGTGACCGCCGACATGGTAAAGCTGGGCGCGGTGGTGATCGACGTCGGGATGAATCGCGTGCCCGACGCAACCAAGAAGAGTGGAACGCGACTTTCGGGAGACGTGGCATTCGACGAAGTCCGCGAGGTGGCGTCGTTGATCACGCCAGTGCCCGGCGGCGTCGGCAAGATGACGATCGCGATGCTGATGGCGAATACCGTTCGCGCGGCGGCGCAACTGGCGAAATGACGCGCCGGCGTACGCCTCGTCGCGCCGAGCCGGCCGATCTCGATCTGTTCGAGTTGACCCGCGCGGCCGGGACCACGTTGCCGCCGCAGCCGCCGCCGACGTATGTGTCCGAGCTCACCGACCGCGACGGCTATCCCGGCGAAACCGCGCGGACCGCCGTCACGGTGTCGATGTTGACCGAGACGGCGCGCGACGTGGTCGAGGGAGCGTTCATTCCGATTTGGGTGCGCGGCGAGGTGAGCGATTTCAAGGCGCACCGAAACGGGCATTGGTATTTCTGTCTGCGCGACCGGTCGTCGCAGATTCGCTGCGTGGTGTGGAACCGCGATCAATTTCGAATTGCCGCCGCGCCCGACAACGGCATGCAGGTCGCCGCATTCGGACGACTCAGCGTGTACGCCGCGCGCGGAGAGATGCAATTCAGCATCGCGAAGATCGCCGCCGACGGCGACGGGTTGCGTCGGAAAGCGCTCGAGATCACACGCGCGAGGCTCGAGGCCGACGGACTGCTCGCGCTCGAGCGCAAACGTCCACTGCCACGGTTTCCTCGCGTCATCGCTGTCGTCACCAGTCCCGACGGCGCCGCGATGCACGACATCACCGCCGTCGCGCGCCGTCGGGCGGCGAACGTGCAGCTGGTCGTCGTCGCGGCGGCGGTGCAGGGCACGGCGGCTCCCGAAGAACTCTGCTTCGCGCTGGACCAAGTGAATCGTTGGGGTGGCGCCGATCTCGTCATCATTGGACGCGGCGGCGGCGCGCATGAGGATTTGTGGGCGTTCAATGACGAGCGCGTCGCCCGCGCCGTTGCCGCGTGCCGCGTGCCGACCATCTCCGCGGTCGGACACGAGATTGACATTTCCATCTGCGATCTCGTCGCCGACTATCGAGCGCCAACGCCATCGGCGGCCGCCGAAGCCGCCACGCGCTCACAGGACGAATTGCAGAGAGAGCTGAAGCGATTGTCATCGCACATCGCTTCGTCCACGCGCGCGGTAATTCGCTCGGGCGCCGACCGGCTGCGCCACCTGGCGCGCGACCTGGCGGCGTCCAGCAGCGACCACGTCGTGTCACGGCGCGCGCAGCTCGAGACAATCGCCGGCCGGTTGCATGCACTCAGTCCGGTCGCGACGCTCGCCCGCGGCTACGCCGTCGCCCGCGACGCCAAGGGAACGACACTCGACTCGATCGCGGCGTTTCGCGACGACATGCCATTCGAGCTCGTCGTACGCGACGGCACGGTTCCGGCCAGCGTCGACGGTCCTCGCCGGCCGGCGCGATGACCACCTTCGAGCAACGTCTCGCCCGACTCGAGGAGATCGCAGCGGAGCTCGACGGCGATCATCTCGAGCTGTCGCGCGCATTAGAGCTGTTTGAAGAAGGAATCGAGAATCTGCGCGCTGCCTCGGAAGACGTCGCCCGCGCCGAGGCGCGAGTGCAGCGGCTCGTGGAACGCGCCGACGGAACGTTCGAGCTCGACGAATCGAATGACTAGCGCCGCGGCGGTCGCGTGGACGGCGGACCGCGCCGCCATCGACCGCGCGCTCGCCGACGTCTGCGATCGATTCGTCGCCACGCCGGGCTCCGCCGTCGGCGACGCGGTTCGCTACAGCCTGCTCGGCGGCGGCAAGCGACTTCGCGGGTTGCTGGTGCTCGCCGCGTATCGCACCGCCGGCGGCGTGTCCGACGCCAGCATGCTCGCCGCGGCGATCGAGATCGTCCATGCGTATTCGCTCGTACACGACGACCTGCCGTGCATGGACGACGACGACATGCGCCGCGGCCGTCCCACCGTGCATCGCGCGTTCGGCACGCGAGTGGCCATGACGGCCGGCGTAGCGATGGTACCGCTCGCCGCCGGTGTCGCACTCCAAGCGGGCCGCGCTCTCGGATTGCCCGACGTCTCGTGCGGCGCGCTCGTCGCTGAGCTCATGCGCGCGTCTGGTGCCGGCGGAATGATCGGCGGTCAGTTGCTCGACCTCGAAGGCGAAGGCCGGCCGCTCGGACTTCAAGATCTCGAGCGGATCCATCGGGCCAAGACGGGGGCGCTGATCCGAGCGTCCGTTCGGACCGGTGGGATCGCTGCCCGAGTGAACGCGGACCAACTCGCGGCGCTGTCGCAATTCGGCGACGCGATCGGCCTGGCGTTCCAGATCGCTGACGACGTGCTCGACGTGACGGCCACGACCGACCGACTCGGCAAACGCGCCGGACGCGACGTCGATCTTGCCAAGAGTACCTATCCGGCGTTACTGGGCGTCGAGGGCGCCAGGCAACGGGCCGAATCGCTGGTCGTCGATGGCTGCGCGGCGCTCCGCGCGGCCGGGCTCTTATCCACCGAATTGGATACGCTGGCGCGCTTTGTCGTCGAGCGAGAGTCCTGATCTCTCGCTAGCTTTGGAGTCGAGCCCGCTCATGAGCATGACCATTCTCGATCGAGTGAAGTCTCCCGCCGATTTGCGCGCCATGACGCGCGACGAGCTCCGTGTGCTCGCCGACGACATCCGCGCGCGCCTGATCGACGTCTGCTCGCGCACGGGCGGCCATATCGGGGCGGGCCTGGGGGTCGTCGAGCTGACGATCGCCCTCCACTACGCCTACGACACCCCCCGCGACCAGCTCGTGTGGGATGTCGGGCATCAAGGCTATCCGCACAAACTGCTCACGGGCCGCAACGATCGCATGGAGACCCTGCGGCAGGAGCTTGGAATTTCCGGATTCCTCAAGCGCTCCGAGAGCGAGTACGACGCGTTCGGCGCCGGACACGCCGCGACATCCATCTCCGCGGCGCTTGGTATTGCCGCCGGTCGCGACGTCAAAGGTGAAGAATTCAAGGTCGTCGCCATTCTCGGCGACGGAGCCTTGACGTCCGGTCTCGCCTACGAAGGCCTGAACAACGCGGGGCACTCCGATCGCGACGTGGTGGTCGTGCTCAACGACAACGAGATGTCGATCGCGCCCAACGTCGGCGCGATGTCCAAGTATCTGAACTCGATTCAACGCAACTCGCTCTATAATCGCCTCCGTTCGGCCATCGGCGATTTCGTCGACAACGCGCCCGGACCGCTGTCGTCCATGAGCACGCTCGTTCGAAAGTGGGAGGAGAGCGTAAAAACGTTCCTCACGCCGGGCGTGCTGTTCGAGGAATTGGGCTTCCGCTACTTCGGTCCGATCGACGGCCACGACATCGATGGACTGATCGAGACGTTCGCCGCCGTGCGTGCCCTCAAGGGGCCGCGGCTGGTCCACGTCGTCACGCAGAAAGGAAAAGGTTTTCCCGCCGGCGAGATCAGCGGCGAAAAATGGCACGCGCTGCCGCCCGGACACGATCCGGCGACCGGCGCGCAACGCAAGCCGTCTACGGCCAACGCCGGTTACACGAAACTGTTCGGCGCCGGGCTCGCGGAGCTCGGCAACGAGGTCTCCGATCTCGTCGCCATCACCGCGGCAATGCCGAGCGGCACCGGCACCGACGCGTTCGCGAAAGCGCATCCCTCGCGCTTCTTCGACGTCGGCATAGCCGAAGGCCACGCGGTGACTTTTGCCGCCGGTCTCGCGACGCGCGGTGTTCGACCCGTCGTCGCGATCTACTCCACGTTCCTTCAGCGCGCGTACGACAACATCATCCACGACGTCGCCATCCAGTCGCTACCGGTCATCTTCTGCATGGATCGCGCGGGCTTGGTGGGTGAAGACGGCGAGACCCACATGGGTCTGTACGACCTCGCGTACATGCTCGCCGTTCCCGGAATGACGGTCACGGCGCCGAAGAACGCGACCGAGATGCTGGGGCTTCTGCGATCGGCGGTGATTCATCGGAACGGCCCGTTCTCCATCCGCTATCCACGCGACGCCGCACCGGACCAGCCGCCGCCGCTTTCGTCGATCGATCCCGTGCCGTATGCGACCTGGGAAGTACCGCGGAAGGGATCCGACGTTGCCATCTTGGCCGTCGGCACGATGGTGTTGCCGTCACTCGCCGCCGCGGATGCGCTGGCCGCCGATGGGTTGAACGTGACGGTCGTGAATTGTCGGTACCTCAAGCCATACGACGAAGTGACGCTAGCCGCCGTGCTCGCGGATCACAAACAGGTCCTCGTGGTCGAAGAGGGAACCGTCGTCAACGGGTTCGGCGCATTCATGGCGGCGGTCATCGCCCGATATGATTCGTCGGTGCGCATCGCAGTGCATGGTGTGCCCGATCGAATCATCCACGCGGCGCCGCGCGCCCGCCAACTCGCCATGTGCGGTCTCGACGCAGCTGGAATCACCGCTCGCGTGCGCGCACTGCACGAGAGCGAGGCGATGGCGGGGTGATTCGCCTCGGCGTCGTTGGGCACCTCGGCTACCAGGGTCTCCCCGCCGTGCTCCATACGCTCGGGGAGCTCGCGCCGGCGTTGGGGCTCGAGCTGTGGTACGAGGGCGCCCTCCACGACGTCGCGAACGGCGGATGCCGCCTCGAGGATCCGTCGCAGCTCGACGCGCTCCTTACGCTCGGTGGCGACGGCACGCTTTTGCGCGGCGCGCGAGTGATTGCCCCGCACGCCGTACCGATCCTTGGCGTCAATCTCGGTCGGTTGGGTTTCTTGACGTGCTGCAATGCCGATCAGTTGACCCACGCCCTCATGCGATTCGCGCGGCGTGATTATCTCGCCGAGTCGCGGATGGCGCTCCAGGCGCGCGTGTTGAACGTGCGCGGCATCGAGCGAAAGCAGTGGATCGCGCTCAACGACGTCGTGCTGCATAAGGGCGGTTTCGCCCGCGTCGTTCGACTGCATGTGTCGGCGAACGGTGAGCCGATCGCGGCGTACGCGGCCGACGGCGTCGTGCTGTGCACGCCGACCGGCTCGACGGCATACAGCTTGTCCGCGGGCGGTCCAGTTGTCTACCCGACGCTCGAGACGATCGTCGTGACGCCGGTGTCGGCGCACACGCTGGCGATTCGCCCGGTCATTCTGCCGTCGAGCGTCGAGGTCACGCTGCAAGCGGATGATGGTCCCGAGGAGCTTTTGGTCACGGTCGACGGCCAGGTCGGTACCACCTTTGCGGCCGGTGAGACGCTGAGCGTTCGCCGCGCCGAGGGCGGGGTGCTGATCATTCGCTTTCCCGGAACGAATTTCTTCACGACGTTGCGTCAGAAGCTCGGTTGGGGAGGGCTCGTCGATCGGGATGGTTTGACCTAGATGCTCACAGAGCTTCGCATCAAGAATTTCGCCATCATCGAATCGCTCACGCTTCCGCTGGCGCGCGGCTTCAACGTGCTGTCGGGAGAGACAGGTGCGGGCAAGTCGATCATCGTCGGTGCGCTCGGCCTGTTGCTCGGCGAACGCGCCAATGCCGATGTGATACGCACCGGCGCCGAACGCGCCACAGTCGAAGGCGTGTTCGACGTAGGCGATCGCGCGGAGATTCGCGCGCTGCTAGACGAGCGCGGCATCGACGTCGAGGAAGACACGGTCGTGCTCAAGCGCGAGGTCGCCGTCGGTCGGGCCCGGGCGTGGATCAATGGCACGACAGTCAACGCCGGATTGCTCGCCGACGTCGGTCGACAACTCGTGAACCTTCACGGCCAGCACGAAGCGCAAACGCTGCTCGATCCCGAGGCGCAACGCCGAATCCTCGACGCGTTCGCCGGCGCCACGGAGCAGGCCGCGTCGGTGCGTCGCGCACACGGCGAACTCTCGTCGATCATTCGTGAGATCAGCGATCTCACCAAGCGCCGCGCGGATGCCGAACGTCGAGCCGATTATCTGCGTCACGTCGTCAAGGAAATCGGCGACGCGCATCTTACCGACGGCGAAGATGTCAAGCTCGAGGACGAGGCGCGTCGACTCGAGAACGCCGAGGAGCTACGGGAGCTGGCGAGTGGTATTGCCGGCGCACTGGATGGAGAAGAGGATGCGGTGCTGCAGAAGTTGGCGGCGGTCGCGCGCCACCTCGCGACGATTCAGCGAATCGATCCAACGCTCGCACGATTGCAGGAGTCGTATGACAGCGCCTTCTACTCGATTGAGGCGCTCGCCCGCGAGCTCGAGGACTACGAAGCCAGCATCGATCTCGATCCGTCGAGACTCGAAGACGTCCGTCGCCGACGCGATCTACTGTTTCGTCTTACCAAGAAGTACGGCGCGACCCTCGCCGACGTCATTCGTACCGGAGACGAGGCGCGCGCCGAGCTCGATCTCGTCGACTCCGCCGGGCTCGACCTGCGCCAACTTGAAGCGCGCGAGCGCGCGGCGCGCGCGACGCTGAACGAGTCCGCGTGTGTTCTCACGGAGATGCGGCGCACCGGCGCCGAGCGGTTAGCGCGCGCGGTCGACGAAGTGTTGCCCGACCTCGGAATGCCCGACGGACGTGTGAACGTCGCGCTTCGCCCGCTGAGCGAGATCGGCCCCTGCGGTGCCGAGGACGTCGAGTTCTGCGTCGCGCTCAACATCGGGCACGAGCCGCGGGCATTGTCGCGCGTCGCGTCGGGCGGAGAATTGTCCCGCGTCATGCTGGCGTTGAAGACGATTCTCGCTCGGCTGGATCGCGTTCCCACGTTGGTGTTCGACGAGGTGGACGCCGGCATCGGCGGGCGCGTGGGACTCCAGGTGGGCGAAACGATGCGGACCGTCGCGAGTCACCACCAAGTATTCGCGATCACGCATCTCCCGCAGATCGCGGCGCGCGCGCATCACCATATCCTCGTCAGCAAGGGAGCACGCAGTGGCGTGACGACCGCCGACGTCGCCGTGCTGGTGGGAGACGAGCGCGTGACGGAGATTGCGCGCATGCTCGGAGGCGATCCCGAGAGCGACGTGAGCCGCGCGCACGCCCGCGAGCTTCTGGAGACGGCGAGCACAGCGCCGGTATCCGCCTTCGTTCCTGCCGAGAGCTCCGGCGCCAAACGCACGCGACGCCGCCGAGCCGGCTAGCGAAGGAAGTAGACTCTCAGCTCGATCTGATCGCGGAACGTCTTCGCCACGGGACCGCCGCTCGCTGAAATCGTTTCGAGGTGGCTGAACGACGCCTCGAACGGCAACCGTCCCGGCCCGCGTTCACGTCCGACGATCGTCGAATACGTCACGCCGAATCCAACTTGATGCGCCGTCGCCGACGACACTCCGAGGCCGGTGAGCGACGCGCTACTCGCTGACCCCGTTGTTCCAGGAGGCGAGCCAGTCAGTGTGTACTGGTCGGCGCCGGAATGTACGAGTGAATACTGACCCGTCACGCCGAAATATTCGGCCACGCGCATTCGCGGCACGATCGACAACGCGATGACGTTTCCCGCCGTGTACGTTCCGCCGAGGTTGAGTGGGCTGACGTCCAGCGGCAGCAGTGCGTTGCCGGGATTCGCCAGCCGCGTCACGTCCACGGTCCCGAGTTGCAGCGTGTACGATCCTGTGGCGGTCATCGAATATCGCCGGCCAAATTGTACGTCCGCCGCTCCACCGACCTCGATGCCGTTCTGACCATATCCGGTGCCCACGTCGAGAAGACGCTGACGATTCGCCG
>DASVYG010000400.1:0-4651 GCA_036392315.1 Gemmatimonadaceae bacterium | reverse complement strand
ATTGGACCATCGTTCGCGATGGTCTTGGCACTTTCGGCGGCATACGTTCGCTACGGCGGCTTGCCGTGGATGCGTGGCGCCTTCTATGGAATCGGCGCCGCGGTCATCGCGATCATCGCGCATAGCGCGTACCGACTAGTGAAGCGGACGGTGGGCGCGGATCGCCTGCTATGGTCCCTCGTGGCACTAAACGCGTTCCTTACCGCGTGGACAGAACGTGAGCTCGTCTGGGTGATTCTCGCGAGCGGCGTGTTCGTTTTGCTATGGCGGAAGGTGCCGCACGACCCGACTGCGGCCGGTTCGGTGGCAATTCCTCCATGGCTCCTCACAGGCATTCACGGCGCCGCGCCCGGGCAAGCTCTCGCCAGCATCGCTGGCTACTTCGCCAAAGCGGGCGCCGTCGTGTTCGGATCCGGGCTGGCGATCGTTCCGTTTCTGCATGGAGGAGTCGTGCAGCAAATGCGCTGGCTCGACGAGCGGCAATTTCTCGACGCGGTCGCGGTGTCGATGATCACGCCTGGTCCAGTCGTGATCACCGTCGCATTCGTCGGCTACCTCGTCGCCGGGCCGCTCGGCGCGTGTGCCGCCGCGGTCGGCGTTTTTCTTCCCGTCTATGTCGTTGTCGTCTTCGTCGCGCGATGGTTTCACCGTTTGGCGGCCAATCGACCGCTGCGAGCGGCGATCGATGGCGTGACCGCAGCAGCCACCGGCGCGATCGCCGGCGCCGTCGTCGTGCTCGGTCGACGAGCGCTGACGGACGTTCCAACCTGGACCATCTTCGCGGTGACGGCCGGGTTGGTGCTGTTCGCCAAGAAGGTCGCCGAGCCAATACTCATCCTTGCCGCCGGCGTTGCGGGCGTCGTTCTGCAGGCGTTTGCCACCTGAGCGCGGGGGCGTGAAGTTGAGACCGATCGGTGAAGTTCGCCTGCGCTGGCTCGTCGTGCTGACTTGGTCGGCTGTGCACCTCGACGCGCAAGTCACCGTAACATCGCCCACGACGTCGCGGCGCAATCTCGCCGAGCCGAACGTGCGCGTCGTGAGGACGGATGAGGCGTTTCGGCTCGACGCCAAGTTCTCCGAGGCGATCTGGCAAACGAGCGACTCGATCGTCGACTTCCGGCAGCGCGAACCGCTCGAGGGCGAATCCGCGACCGAGCGTACCGTCGTGAAGTTTGCTCGGGACGGCGAACGGCTCTACGTGGCCGTGCGCGCGTACGACCGCGACATGCGTGCCGTGCGGAGTGCGCAACTCCGACGCGACGCTGACCTGTCGTCGGACGACAACGTGACGATCCTGATCGACAGCTATCGCGACCGGCGCGGCGCGTTTCTGTTCCGGACCAATCCCAACGGCGCGATGTGGGACGCACAGCTCACCGGCTTCGACAACGTCAACGAGAATTGGAACGGCATCTGGGACGTCGCGACGCGTCGCGACTCGGTGTCGTGGTCGGCAGAGTTTGCGATCCCGATTCGGACGCTGCGGTTCAACCCTGGCAACGATGTCATCGGTCTGAATGTGCGACGTGTGATCCGGCGCAAGAACGAGGAAGACCTCTGGCGCGCGTGGGGTCGAACGCAGGGGATCGACAATCTTCTCTATACGGCTGACGTCGGCGGCTTTGCGGACGTGCGTGGTAGTCGGCCGATCGAGCTTCGCCCCTACGTCCTTGGTCGATTAGTAGCGCCGTCATACGACAACGCCGGTACGCGACTCGCGCCCTCGGAGAACGCTGGGAAGGCAGGGATCGACGCGAAGCTCGGCGTCTCCCCGACGATGACCGCCGACCTCACGATCAACACTGACTTCGCGCAAGTCGAGACAGACCAACAGGTGATCAACCTGACGCGATTCCCGACCTTCTTTCCCGAGAAGCGCGAGTTCTTTCTGGAATCGAGCGGACTGTTCGACCTCGGTACTTCGAGCCGGACGCAGCTCTTCTATTCGCGACGAATCGGTCTCGATTCGACCGGCGCGCCCGTGCCGATCCTCGGGGGAGCGCGGGTTTACGGTAAGTCGGGACCATGGGGCATTGGCCTGCTCGACGCTCGCACCGGTGGCGCCGAGGGGGCGAACGACGTCGTGGCCCGGTTGGGCCGTGATGTGCTGGACCGTTCGACCATCGTGGCGATGGTCGTCGATCGCACGACGCCGCGCGCGCCAGGTGAGCGCGGTGCCGGCATCGACCTCGATTTTCCCCTCATCGTAAGCCGCCACAACGTCGAGCCGCATTTCTGGATGATGGGCACGCGGACGAGCGTATCGGCGGGAACGCCGCTCGCGTGGAGACTGTCGACCGACGCGCCGAACGATCTCTTCGACAGTTTCGTGTCGCTTTATTCGATCGACTCAGGGTTCAACCCGACGTTGGGGTTTGTGCGGCGAACCGGAATCTGGGAGACGACCGGGCACATCGACTTCCAGCCGCGGCCCGGCATTTTCGGGATTCGTCAGCTCGACCTGACGCCGATTCCGAGTTGGGACATCATCACGGATCGGAATCACCGTCTCACCAATCCTTCGACATGGCAGACGGCCGACCTCGAATGGCATGCGCTCGCTGGCGACCTGCAGTCGGGTGATCATTTCGAGCTGAACCTGCGTCGCGAGCTCGATGCGCCGCCCGAAGCGTTCGAGATCTTTCATGGCACGTCCGTCGCCCCGGGCCGCTATTGGTGGACCACCGGCGACGTGCAATACCAAACGTCATCCGGTCGCGCATTGAGCGGACAGGCGATCGTCAGCACCGGCCAACTGTACGATGGCCGGAGCTCGTCCGCCGAACTCGGCGCGACGCTCCGTGGCGGTGGTCACGTGATCGTCGGCACCACCTATTCGGTTACGTCGGCGCGCCTGACGTCCGGGGCCTTCACGGCCACTCAAGCCACTGGGCGGCTCGAGTATGCGTTCAGCACGCGCGCCGATTTTCTCGGTTTCGTCCAGTACCAGAACGACGACCGTCGCGCAGATTTCAATCTGCGGTTCCATTGGATTCCGAAGATCGGAGACGATCTGTTCGTGGTCTGGAATTCTGGGTTCACGACCGACCCGTCAGCTCCGTGGCGCTTTCCTGCCGGCAGCGCCTTGTCGCATCCGCTCAACGGCGCACTGATCGTGAAAGCCGTGCACCGGCTCGCGCCTTGACGGCACACCGCCAGTTGAGGACAATGGGACGTCCGTCACTCTGTCCCCGCGCTTAGGTATCGGGCCATGAACTACGCGGCTTTGCTCGGCTCCGCTCTGTGGGCGCTGCTTCGAAACAAAATGCGCAGTCTCCTGACCGTGCTCGGTATCACGATCGGGATCGCGGCGGTCATCTGCGTCGTGGCGATTGGCAACGCCGGTCAGGCGCGCGTCGAGCAGCAGTTGAACAATCTGGGCGACAACTTCGTGTGGATCGAAGCCGGGGGCCGAGCCGTGAACGGCGTGCGAACGGGAACCCACGCGACGCCAACATTGAGCCTGGCCGACATGGTGGCGATCAAGAATCAGATCCCACTCATCAAGAGTGTGTCCGCCAACGTGGATGGGTCGACGCAAATCATCTACGGCAATCAGAACTGGTTCACGCAGTACCGAGGCGTATCGCCGGAGTATTTCGAGATCAAACGATGGGTGATCGCCCAGGGCGCAGCCTTCTCACCCGACGACGTCGATCGCGCCGCCGACGTGTGTGTCATCGGACGCACCGTCCGCGAACAGCTGTTCGGCGCCGATGATCCAGTGGGCAAGGTGATTCGCGTCAAGGACTTTCCCTGCAAGGTCATCGCCGTGCTCGCGCCAAAGGGCCTGTCAGTTTCCGGACAGGATCAGGATGATACCATTATCCTGCCGTACACGACGGTCATGAAGAAGATCAAAGGCAGCACATGGCTCGACGACATCCTGTGCTCGGCGGTGTCGCAAGACGCGGTGAAGCTCGCCGGCAAGCAAGCGGGGGCGCTGCTGCGCGACCGGCATCACCTCCGCGCGGAGCAGGACGATGACTTCAACATTCGCAATCCCGAAGACGTGATCAATGCGCAACTCGAGGCCAGTCGAACGCTGACAATTCTCCTCGTGGCGATCGCCTCGATCTCACTCGTTGTCGGCGGGATCGGCATCATGAACGTCATGCTGGTGTCTGTGACGGAGCGGACCCGCGAGATCGGCGTTCGAGTTGCCGTCGGCGCGACGGAAGAAGCGATTCAGTTTCAGTTCTTGGGCGAATCCGTCGTGCTGAGCCTCGTCGGCGGCGCGGCGGGTGTTCTCGTGGGACTCGTTGCGTCGGTGCTCGTCGGGCGCAGCCTTGGCTGGCCGATGCAGGCGTCGGTCGCATCGGTCGTGATCGCCGCGGGGTTCTCAGTCGCGGTCGGCGTGTTCTTCGGCTATTACCCCGCGTGGAAGGCGTCGCGTCTCGATCCGATCGACGCGCTCCGCTACGAGTGATCGCGCAGACTTACCTTCTCGAGACATGCTTTCCGTGACCTCCTCGAAAAAGAAGTGGATGTTGGCCGCCGGCGCGGGCGTCGTCGTCCTCGTCGCGATCGGCGTGCTGGGCTTCCGGCGAGGAGACAGTCTTCAGTATTTCGGGGCGCGCGTCGAGCGCGGCGACATCCATGACGCGGTGGACCTGACGGGGACGGTCAACGCGGTCGTCACGGTCCAGGT
>DASVYG010000399.1:0-26788 GCA_036392315.1 Gemmatimonadaceae bacterium | reverse complement strand
CGCAACTCGTTGCCTGTGGAAAAGATCGCCGTCGCCGCGGTGTGATTTCTGCGAGGGTTCCTCGTCTAAAAGACGGGGTAGTGGGAACGCCAGAAAGCATTATATTGCCCGAGCGATTCGCGACGGCCCACGGCATTGCCGACTACCTCCGAACACCCGCGCCGCTGTAATCCTTCCTGCCTTCCGATCACCCCACTTCGAAGTACGGACCGTTCTCAATGATCTTTGAGTTCGAAGAGAGCGCGACCCAAAACGCCCGCATGAAAGTGGTGGGCGTCGGCGGTGGCGGCGGTAATGCCGTCAACCGTATGATCGACGAGCATCTCGAAGGGGTCGAGTTCATCTCTGTCAATACCGACGCGCAGGCGTTGCTCACGTCCAAGTCGGACGTGAAGATCCAGATCGGCAAGAAGCTCACGCGCGGCCTCGGCGCGGGCGCTCGACCGGATATCGGTCGTCAGGCGATCGAAGAGAACCGCGACGAAGTTGGCCGCGCGTTGACCGCCGCCGACCTCGTGTTCATCACCTGCGGCATGGGTGGCGGCACGGGCACAGGCGCCGCACCAGTGATCGCCGAATTGGCGAGAGAAGCCGGCGCGCTCACCGTTGGCATCGTCACCAAGCCGTTCCTGTTCGAGGGACGGAAGCGCATGCGTCAGGCCGAGCAGGGCATTGCCGACATGGCCAAGCACGTCGACACGATGATCGTCGTGCCGAACGAGCGCCTGCTCGCCGTGGTCGGTAAGGGAATCCCGTTCCAAGATGCGCTCAAGAAGGCGGACGAAGTCCTGCTGCACGCAACCCAGGGCATCTCGTCGCTCATCAGCGTTACGGGCCTCGTCAACGTCGACTTCGCCGACGTCCGGACCGTCATGCAGGCCGGAGGCTCGGCGCTCA
Organism: Gemmatimonadaceae bacterium; assembly: GCA_036392315.1. Taxonomy (GTDB): domain Bacteria; phylum Gemmatimonadota; class Gemmatimonadetes; order Gemmatimonadales; family Gemmatimonadaceae; genus JAQBQB01. The sequence continues at coordinate 25,891 of DASVYG010000399.1, read as the reverse complement.
TGGGCACCGGCATCGGACGCGGTGAGAACCGCGCCATGGAAGCGGCCCAGCAGGCCATCAGCTCGCCGTTGCTCGACAACGTCAGCATCTCCGGCGCGACCGGCGTGCTCGTGAACATCACCGGCGGCGCGGATCTCACCCTCGGCGAAGTGCACCAGATCAACGAGATCATTCACGACGCCGTCGGCGACGACGCCGAGATCATCTTTGGCGCGGTGCACGAACCGGCCATGCAGGGCGAAATCCGTGTCACGGTCATCGCCACCGGCTTCGACCGCGCACTCCAGGGCGGCAACGCTCCGTCGGTTCAAGACGCGCGCACCCCGGTCACTTTGCCCAAAGGCTCGCCCGTTATTCCGTTCCCGGCCAATCGTCCTGTACGTACGAACGGCATCGCCGTGCGTCCGGCCGAGTCAGCACCGCGACCGCCTCGCCCGGCAACCGAGAAAACGGCGCCGCAGCAGGATCTCAACGACATGGAGATCCCGACGTTCATACGGAGACAGATGGATTGAAGCTGTTCATCGTTCGAATTGGTCTGTATTCCCTCGTCGCGCTGGCCTTGGCCGGCGCGCTTCGCTTTACCCCGCGGCTTCCCGATCCCGAGCGCAAACCAGCCGAGCTACTCGTCGCGCAATCGGCGGCCCCGTCGTGGAAGCTTCGATTCGACACGCTTGGTCGCGGCGAGTCACTGCAGTCTTTGCTGCGTCGCGGCGGATTGAGCGACGTCTCCGTGTCGCGGCTGCTCCAGGCCGCGACCGGGCTCGATGAACGCCGAATCCCCGCCGGCATGGCGGTGACGATCAAGACGGAAGCGACGGATTCCGTGCCCTCCGAGGTGACGCTCCAACTGTCGACCGACCACGTGCTCCACCTACGCCGCTCCGGCGACGAATGGTCGGGCACCGACGAGCGGCTTCCGTGGACGACCGACACCATCGTCGTAAGCGGAACCATCGCGTCGAATTTGTACGACGCCATGGACGCGAGCGCCAAGAACGATCTGCCGGCCGGGGCTCGCCAACAGCTTGCCTGGTCGCTCGCCGACGTCTACGAGTATCGCGTCGACATGAGTCGCGACCTCCAGGTCGGCGATGAATTCAAGGTCGTGGCAGAGCGTTCCGTCGCGCCCACGGGCGCAGTGAGAATGGGAAAGGTGATCGCCGCGACGTTCAAGCTCTCGGGCAGCATCATCAACGCCGTGCGCTTTGCCAGTCAAACCGTGAGCGGTCAGTACTTCGACCAGACCGGAAAATCCATGCGCGCCGCGTTTCTGCGCGCGCCACTCGAGTTTCGCCGCATCTCGAGCGTGTTCGGCGGACGCGAGCACCCCATCCTCGGCGGTTGGCGGATGCACAAGGGCACTGATTACGCCGCATCGACGGGGACACCGGTGCGTACGATCGGCGATGGTGTGGTCGCGCGAGCCGGCTGGGGTATGGGCTATGGCAACCTGCTCGAGATTCGGCATCGCAACGGCTACGTCACGCGGTATGGGCACCTGAGCCGCTTTGCGGCGGGCGTCCATGTCGGCTCGCACGTCGCCATTGGACAGACCGTCGCGTACGTGGGCAGCACCGGTCTCGCGACCGGGCCGCATCTGCACTTCGAGGTGCTGATCGGCGGGCAGCAGCGCGACCCGCGCGTCGCACTCAAACAGAGTGGCGGAGAGCCCATCCCCGGATCCGAACGCTCCGCGTTCGAACAGTTGCGCGACCGCTTGCTCGCGTCGATCGAGGCGCCGTCACCTGGCGTTGTGCGCCTGGCGCTGCACTAGCTCCCGCTCCAAAAAAGAACAACACGGTCGTCACCGCACCGCTCCGTATGACGGAGCAGGCGCGTCCGTCGCCTCCGGTCAGGATGACGCGTTAGCTTTCGCGAATGTCGCCCTGGCTGCTCGCGCTCGCCGTTGGGATTGTCGTTGCGCTCATCCAATACGGTGCGCGCGATCTGCGTTCCGGAGGGCCGAGCCTGATCGCGGCGCTCCTCCGGGTCGGGGCGGTCACGCTGCTGGTCGCGTTACTGCTCGACGCGCCGGCCGCGCGCGCTCGCGCCGTATCGACCTGGGCCGCACTCGACGCGTCACTCAGCATGACGCGCGGCGATAGCACGGTGTGGCGCGCCGCCGGCGACAGCATCCGTCGGATCGGCGCCGAGTCCGTGTTCGTGTTCGGCGATTCGGTCCGGCGCGGGAGTGCGAGTGGCGCTCCGCGCGACCTCTCGACGCAGCTGCGGCCCGCCGTCGAGCGCGCCCTGGGCGCCGGTCACCCGCTCGTGGTCGTGACCGACGGCGAGATCGACGATCCGGACGCCACCCGCGGTTTACCCGCGGGGTCGCGAATCATCGTGCTCCTCCATCAAGCGCGTCGAGATCTCGCGGTCGCTTCGATCGACGTTCCCAGGGCCGTGGTGAGCGGCGACACGATCGAGGCCCGCGTGGGCGTCGTGGCCGGAGGCGGTGGAGCGCGTGCCGGGACGCTCACGATCTCGCTCGAGGGGCGACCGTTCGGAACCGCATCCGTCGACTCGCTGCCTCCCTTTGGCGAGCGCACGATCGTCGTGCGCTCAAAGATCGACGGGCCGAGCGGTCCATCTGTCCTCCGCGCCGTCGTCGCCTCGGCGGGTGATGCGGAGCCGCGAAACGACACCGCGTCGGTAGCCATCGACCTATCGCGTGCCGCCACGGCGGTGTTCGTCTCGACGTCGCCCGACTTCGACGCGCGCTATGCACTCGCCGTGCTTCGCGGCTCGCTGGGCATCCCGACGCGCGGGTTCTTTCGCGTTGCCCCGGGAGAATGGCGAATCGAAGGGGCGCTGACGCCGGTCTCCGAGAGCGACGTACGGCAGGCGGTCCGTGAAGCGCCGGTGGCGATCATCCACGGCGACACGGCGGCGTTCGGGCCGCCACGATCGATCACGCTTGGGCCTCTGGGGCTGATTGTGACGTCGTCGACCGAGGGCGAATGGTATCCGTCGGCGGCGCCCGCGTCGCCGCTGTCGGCGGCGTTGTCCGGTCTTGTCTGGGACAGCCTCCCGCCCGTCGGAATCGCGACCAACCCTCCTAAGGGGAGTTGGCAAGGCGTGGAGGCGCGCCGCGGCCGCGGCGAGGAACGCAAGCCGATCGTCGTGGGGACCGACGAACCTCGGCGCGTCGCCATCGTGGCGGCGTCCGGCTTGTGGCGCTGGCGGTTTCGTGGCGGCGTCGCCTCCGACGCGTTCACGGCGCTCTGGGGAAGCATCTTCGACTGGCTCGCCGCGGAGCGGGCCGACCATCGGGCTGCGGTGCCGGAGGACCGAATGCTCCGTGCCGGCGACCCGGTGCGCTGGCGCCGCGGATCGCCGGCGGACTCGGTCGTGTCGGTCGCGCTGCATCAGCGCGGTACGGCGCACATCGATTCGCTGACGCTCAGATTCGGCGGCAACGTCAATGTTGTCGAGACGCGCGCGCTGCCACCCGGCATCTATGACGTGACGACGCGTGGGGGCGGCGCACTCCTGGCGGTGAATCCCTCGCGCGAGTGGTTGCCGCGGCCGCCGCGTGTCCCGGCCGGCGCGGTCCGTGGCGCGATCTCGGCCGACGTTGGGCCGAGGCTGCGCACCGCCGGCTGGGCCTACGCGCTGGCGATATTGCTGTTGTGCACCGAGTGGATTCTGCGACGTAAACGAGGGATGCGATGACGAGACCTGCGATGAGCTGGACGGAGATCGATGCGCCTACTGCGTAAATCGGGCGACGTTCCGAAGCGTACCCTGTGGCAGCGCATCAAAGACGTTGCGTTGATGGACGTCGCCGTGCTCGCGCGCGGCGGCGTGTCTGCCGGGTCGCTGGAGCAGCTCGAGCAATTGCTCCTCGAGGCGGACTTCGGCGTGCCGGTGACGCTGCGCCTCGTGGCCGAGGTCGAGCGGCGCGCGTCGCGCGGTTTCGTGAAAACGCAGGATCAATTTCAGGAGGCGCTCGAGCAGGGTATCGAGTCGGCTTTGCGTGCAGGCCGGAGCGATCCGCGGCTCGTGATGGCGCCCTCGCCGCCCACGGTCATCGTCGTCGTCGGAGTGAACGGGGCGGGCAAGACGACCTTCATCGGCAAGCTGAGCGAACGGTTTCGAGGCGAGAAGAAGCGAGTCATGGTCGCCGCCGGCGACACGTTTCGCGCCGGAGCGATCGATCAGCTCCGCGTCTGGGCCGAGCGCACGGGCGCCGAGTTTCACGGGGCGAAGGCCGGGTCCGATCCCGCAGCCGTCGCCTTCGACGCGATCGACGCCGCGATCACGCGGGGCGTCGACGTGCTGATCGTCGACACGGCGGGTCGCCTTCACACCAGCGAGGGCTTGATGGAAGAGCTAAAGAAAGTCGCGCGCGTGATCACGAAGCGACTGCCTGGCGCGCCGCACGAAACGTTGTTGGTGCTCGACGCAACGATCGGACAGAACGCGGTGCAGCAGGCAAAGATCTTCGCGGCGGCGGTACCGGTGTCCGGGCTCGTGGTGACGAAGCTCGACGGCACCGCGCGCGGCGGCGTCGTGATCGCCGTCCACGAGGCGATCGACGTGCCGGTCAAGTTCCTCGGCGTCGGCGAAGGGTCGGCGGACCTCTTGACCTTCGATCCGGCCGCATTCGCGCGAGATCTGTTGAGCGAAGAGTGACGCAGACGCAGCGGCCGCGCCTGTACCTCGACACACCCGTCACGTACCTCAAGGGTGTCGGCACGGTACGCGCCGAGGCGTTGCGTAGGCTCGGAATCATCACGGCGGGCGATCTCTTGTTCCACGTGCCGCACCGCTACGAGGACGCCAGCACGGTGGCGCCGATCAAGAGCCTCGAGCCGGGAATGCACGGCACGGTGATCGGCACCGTGATCTCGAAGGGCATTATCCCCACGCGCAAAGGGCTGCGCATCTTCCAAGCCGTCGTCCGTGACGATACGGGAATGATAGAAGTGTCATGGCCCGGCCAGCCCTTCCTCGACCGCACGATCAACAAGGGCGACGTGCTTCTGATCACCGGTTCGGTGCGATTCTTTCACGGCCGGCAGTTCCAGCCGCGCGAATTCGTGAATCTCGGCGATGAAGAGGGCGCGACGGCGCAGGGTCGTGTGCTGTCGGTCTATCCGGCCACCGAAGGGCTGTCGTTCAAGCTCATTCGATCGATCATCGACACGCATCTCGACGCGCTGCTGCCGCTCGTCACGGAATACTTGCCATCCGACGTGCTCGCGACCGCCGGGGTTCCGGGGATTGCGGAGGCTTTGCGCCAGGTACACCGGCCGGCCTCGATCGCCGAGGCGTTGTCGGGCCGGTCGCGTCTCGCGTTCGAGGAATTGTTCTTCGTGCAGTTGCTGCAGCTCCGCGCCAAGGAGCTGGCTCGCGAGCGCCGCGCCGGAATCACGTTCGTCAACAAACGCGAGCTGACCAGTCGTCTTCGCGAGCGACTGCCGTTCCAGCTTACGGGTGCGCAGACTCGCGCGATTCGCGAGATCTTCGCCGACATGTGCAGCGACCGCCGCATGCATCGTTTGCTGCAGGGCGACGTGGGCAGCGGCAAGACGATCGTCGCGCTCTTTGCCGCGCTGCTGGCCATCGAAAACCGATACCAGGCGGCCATCATGGTGCCGACTGAGCTGCTGGCGGAACAGCACGCGCGCACGATGAGGGAATTGTTAACGCCGCTCGGGGTCGAGCCCATCTTGTTGACGGGAAGCCTTCCGGCGCGGGAGCGAAAGGCGATCGCCGCGCGTCTCGCGAGCGGCGAACCGGTGCTCGTCGTCGGAACGCACGCGCTGGTGCAGGAGACGACGTCGTTCACGAAGCTCGGGTTCGCCGCGATCGACGAGCAACATCGATTCGGTGTCGAGCAGCGGAAGGCGCTCGGAGCCAAGGGCGAAGCGCCCGACATCTTGCTCATGTCGGCAACGCCGATTCCCCGGTCGCTGGCGCTGACACTGTACGGCGATCTCGATCTCAGCATTCTCGACGAGCGCCCACCGGGCCGGCAACCGATCATGACGGCGCTCCGACACGAATCGGGGCGCGCGCGCGTTCTCCAGTTCATCGACCGACAGCTCGAGCAGGGACGTCAGGCATACATCGTCTATCCAATCATCGAGGAGTCGGAGAAGAGCGATCTCAAGGCGGCGACGACGATGTACGAGTCGCTGGCTGCCGGCCCCTTCGCGGCGCGACGGGTGGCGCTGCTGCACGGTCGCATTCCCAACGACGAGCGCGACGACATCATGCGCCGCTTTCGCGATCGAGAGCTCGACGTGCTCGTGGCGACGACGGTGATCGAGGTCGGGATCGACGTGCCGAACGCAACGGTCATGCTGATCGAGCACCCCGAGCGATTCGGCTTGTCACAACTTCATCAACTGCGCGGGCGCGTCGGCCGCGGCGCCGAGGAGTCGTATTGCATCTTGCTCGGCGATGTGAGCCCCGAGGTATCGGAGCGCCTGCACATCTTTGCGCGCAGCGAAGACGGATTCGAGATCGCGCGCGAGGATTTGCGCCTGCGCGGCATGGGCGACCTGTTCGGTGAGCGGCAGAGTGGAGTGCCGACGTTCCGCATCGCCGACCCGTTGCGTGACGAGGAATTGAACGACCGCGCCCGCGTGGCGGCGGCACATCTGTTGGCGCGCGATTCGGGCCTCGAGCGCCCCGAGTATGCCGGTCTCCGTCGCGTGCTCGGCGAGCGCTACGCGCGGTCGCTCGAGCTCTTTCGAGTCGGGTAGCGGGTGGCCCAACCTGTCAACCTCGAGTCGCGCAGCCACGCTCAACCAACGCCGTTCGCTCGCTTCGCTCAGGATGACAATGCTACGGTTTAGTTGGGCGGCGGCGGCTGCGCCAGCCTGCGACGTATGCGCTCGAGCTCCGCGTTCGCCTTGGCCAGTTCGTCCTTGAGGCGTTTGATCTCGGCGTCGGCTGGTGTGGGCAGGCTGACGTCGCCCGCGGCCGGCGGCTTTGCCTCGACGCGCGCGTCGGGCGCGGTCACCCGTATACCACTCGTATCCTTTGCCTCGGCGAGCGCCGTCGCGGCGAGCTTGTTGAGCGCGTCCATGTGGCCGGCCATGCGACGCAGCGTTGCCGCCTCGGCCGTGTGCTCACGCGGTTTCTTTTCGGAAAGGTAGGCATCGAGCGACGCGATCGCGGTCGAGAACGACGCCGCGTGGTTCGATGGATCCAAGTCGAACAGGGCGCGCCAGTACGCCGTTTCGAGCGCTTCGGGCGTGTCCGGGTATTGTCTGGCGAATCGTGCGAGGATGCTGTCCGCCTCGGCGAACTTTCCTTCGGTGGCGCGAACGCGCGCCAACAACATCGTGTTGTCCCAGTCGCGATCGATCGTGGGTTCCATGAACCACGGCCGATGCACGGTGACGCAGCCGCCACTCAGAATGAGGGCCATCGTGGCTACTAACTGTGCACGATTGACACCGTGGGTCATATGTTCGCCGGAAGTGGACGCTGGATCGATGTACGGCGGGTCACCTGCACGGGAAGCATGATCGAAAAAGTCGTGCCGACTCCTGGCGTGCTCTCGCAGGCGATCGTGCCGCCGTGCGCTTCGACAATCTGCTTGGCGATCGCGAGCCCCAGCCCCGCGCCCGACGTCCGAGCGGAGTGCTGATTGTCCGCTTGATAAAACTTCTCGAATATGTGCGGTAACTGCTCCGCCGGAATGCCGGCACCGGTGTCGTGCACCTCCATGAGCACGCCGCCATCGACAGGCTCGACGGTCAGCTCGACCGAGCCGCCATGCGGAGTGAACTTGAATGCGTTCGACAACAGATTGCCGAGCACTTCGTTGATGCGATCCACGTCCCAAAGCACCTGGTCGGGAAGGGCGTCGTGACGCTCGACTCGGAAGTGAATCTGGCGCTGCATGGCCAACACGTGGAAGGCATTTTCGAGATCGGCGAGGACGGTGTCGAGCTGAACCGGCCGGGGTTCGAGCCGACCACCACCAGCCTCGAATCGGCTCACATCGAGCAACTGGGTGACGAGCCGTGCGAGCGTGTTCGCCTGCACGGCCAGCGTTTTGTGTACCTCCAGCTGCTTCGGATTCAGCGGGCCATACACGCCCTCGTCGAGAAGCTGGAGGTATCCCATCATCACGTTGATCGGCGTTTTGAGCTCGTGTGACGCGACCGATACGAACTCGGCCTTGAGCTTGTCGAGTTCCCCGAGTTGACGGGTCATTACTTGGAAGCTTCGGGCCAGCTCGCCAAACTCGTCCGATCGATCGCTCGGAATGCGCAGATGATAACTCAGATCGCCGTCGGCGACGGAGTGCATTCCCGATTTGAGATCTACAATGGGTTGGCTGATCGATCGGGTCAGCCAAATCGCGATGATGCCGGCGAGAATGAGCGCGAGGACCATCGCGGCGATGGAGCCCGTAGCGATGGCCGTGATCTCGGCGGTCTGGCGCTGCACTCGATCGAATGTGCGAGCTCGCAGCTTGCTCTCGGCCACGCGGACGATCGAGTCAGAACGAGCGAGTGCCGGCATGAGCACGTGGAACGAGAGCGAGTCGGCCACGACGGTGTCGCTGGCGAGCGCGGCCCTATACTCGGCGGGCGCAGCCTCGGCGATCTGGCGAACCGACTCGCCGATGTCGCGCGCATAGTCGGGAAACTGAAAGTGCTTGAGCGAATCGGAGAGCGTGCCGACGCGATCGACTTGTCGGTCCATCGCATCGCGTGACGCTTCGTCTTTCGTGAACAGCAATCCCAACTCTTGGCGCCGTACGTCGTTCAAGCCTTCACGGAGTCGACCGAGCAGCAGCACGCCGGCGAATTCCCGGTCGCGCAGCACTACGGCGTCGTCATGCAGCGCGTGGAGCGACTGAATGGCGAACACGAGCGGGCCAACGAGAATGACTGTAATCGTGACGAGGCCAGCCGCGAGCCTCGAGCGCAAAGTCATATGGTGCCGGATGCGTTCTGGTAATTAGGTCGCTGCAAACGAAAACTCCGCAAGGACGACGCCGCCAGCCGGTGCCCTGGCGACGAATTGCTCGAAGAGGGTACCACCGATCGAACTGTAAGTGTAGCCTTAGTGCTCGCCCTGCCAACAGCTTAGCCTGTCATTTCAATGTCCGACACCACGCCCCGCATCGCCGAACTTTCTGACCACGTCGGACAGACCGTGACGGTTCGCGGTTGGGTGACGCACGTAAGATCATCGGGGAAAGTGGCGTTCGCGGTGATCCGCGACGGCACCGGGATCATGCAGTCGGTGTTCGTGAAAACCCAGCTGCCACCGGAAGTTTGGGAGCGATTCAAGGAACTGACCGTCGAGACGTCGGTCTACGTCACAGGTGAGGTCCGTGCCGAGTCGCGGGCACCTGGCGGCTTCGAGCTTGGCGTCGTTGGTCTCACCATCTTTGGGTCGAGCCCGCCCGATTACCCGATTCAGCCGAAAGAGCATGGCATCGATTTCCTGCTCGACCACCGGCATTTCTGGCTGCGCAGCAGCCGACAACGCGCGATCTTCGCGATTCGCAACGAGATCGAGCAGGCGATTCACGACTTCTTCTACCAACGTGGGTTCCTCCGAGTCGATACCCCGATCCTGACCGCGGCCATCGGAGAACGGAGCGGGCTCTTCTCCACGGAGTACTTCGAGGAAGGGAACGCGTATCTCGCGCAGACCGGTCAACTGTACGGCGAGGCGGCGGCCGCCGCGTTCGGTAAGATCTACACCTTCGGTCCCACGTTCCGCGCCGAGAAATCGAAAACGCGGCGTCATCTGACCGAGTTCTGGATGATCGAGCCCGAGGTGGCTTGGAACGACTCTGCCGACAACATGCGCCTGCAGGAAGATTTCATCTCGTTCATCGTGCAGCGATGCTTGGAGCGTCGCGGCGCCGAGCTGCGCGAGCTGGAGCGCGATGTCACGCCACTCGAGCGCGTGCGGCCCCCGTTTCACCGATTGGATTACACCGATGCCATCGCCGTGGTCCAAGAGAAAGGGAGCACGACCACGTGGGGCGACGACCTCGGCGCCGAGGACGAAGCGCTACTGGTGGAAGACTACGACCGCCCGGTGTTCGTGATGAACTACCCCAAGGGCGCGAAGGCCTTCTACATGAAGGAGAACCCCGAGGATCCCCGCACCGTGTTGTGCGACGACTGCCTCGCACCCGAGGGCTACGGCGAGATCATCGGCGGATCGCAGCGCGAGGATGATTACGACAAGCTGTTGCGCCGCATCCACGAGGAGGGTCTGCCGGTCGACGCCTACGGTTGGTATCTCGATCTGCGAAAGTACGGCACCTTCGTCCATTCGGGATTCGGACTGGGCCTCGAGCGGACGGTGGCTTGGATCTGCGGTCTTCCGCACATTCGCGAAGCGAGCGCGTTCCCTCGAATGATGCACCGGTTGCGTCCGTAGCCTCGGCGGCTACTGTCGCGACTCCACCGTGACCTTGACGATGGACAGGTTGTCCGACAAAACGAAGGACCCGGCGGAGAGGACCGTTCCGTCTCGCGACGCCTCGATGCCGATCGTCATGCCGGGGCGCAGGCCGCGTCCGCAGAACTGAAAGAGCCCGTCGTCATCGGTGGTGTACGAGTCGGGCAGCGCCTTGCGGACCTGACCGAGTTGCTGCTCGAGGGCAATGGCAATTCCCGAGACGGGCTTGCCGTCCGCGGTGAGCGCACGTCCGAGCACGAGCACCGAATCGCCCGGCGTATACCGCCGGCGGGCGACGCATCGGCCGATCACGAATTCTTCGGCCGTATTCACGACGAGCGAATGACGCGACGTCGAGTCTCGTTCGGCCACGAATTTGATCGGCGTCGCGATCTCGAAGCCCAGGGGAGCGAACCGCGGCTCTCGGATCGTGAGCGAATACGGTCCGGGAATGAGATCGGCGATCTCGATGTCGCCGTTCGAGTCGGCGCGCGCGACATACTGCGTCTCGGGGAGATGGATCGTCGTTCCGGCGGCCGGTCGGCCGTCAGTCTTCACCGCGTGAACATGCAGGGCCCCGAGCGATGCGTGCCAAACGCTGCCGTCGGGCCACGTGGCTCGCGCCACTTCGCCGCCGTTTTCGGCGGCGCGGAATTGTACGCGCACCCGAATGGTCGGCGCCTCCAGGCGACGCGCCTCGGGAAAGCCGGGGGTACGTACCGTGTCCAAGATGCCGCCAATGAGCCGCAAAGACCAGCGGTCGATCATGACGACGCCGTTGGCCATCGCGTGAAAAGAGATGTGCCCACCCGGACGCAGTTCTTCGACTTGGCGATTGAGGCCAACGTAGCGATGCTCGATGTCACGGAGCACGCGTGCCACCGTATCGACCCACAACACACCATCGATGTCGACGCGATCGCGCCGGTGGTCGGCGGCGGAGAATCCGAGACCGATCTGCCCGGGGCGCGCACGATCCGGCTCGACGATGCGAAAACAGTAGCCGGCGGCGAAACCTTCATCGAGCAACACGTCGGCGTCGGGCGCATAGAAAATCTGTTGCTTCGCGCTGTCTGCCATGAAACCGCGTTTGATGAAATCGGTCGCGGTGTGCGCGGCGTTGAAAGAGGTCACTGCCCGCTCCGCCGAATCGATGCGCACGGCCTGACTGACGATTCGTTCACTGCTGCCGTCCATGGTGCGCTCGAACGTGAGACGAACGAGCGATGCCGGGTTCGCCTCGCGCGCAACGACGATCGCGAGTAGACCGGCGCGTACTTGCTCCAACAGCGCAAACGTCAGCGTCTCGTCGGAGCGACGGGGGCAGTGTGCGCCGGCTGACACCCGCACCGGCTCGAGCAAGGTCGGCAATGCGCGCATGACGATCGGCAACTCGGCCGTTCCCGCGACGACGGATGGAATCCCCATCTCACGCGGCCGAAATCCGATCCGAACTACCCGCACGCGCTGCGCACCGGGTGACAGCGCGATGCGGTATTCGCCGCGCTCGTTCGTGATGTTACGCCCGAGCACCGTCCCGGATGCGTCGAGCAGCATCAAGACCGCGCCGGGGATCGGCAGGCTGTTCGCGCTGTCGCGCACCGTTCCGTGCAGCTGCTGTGCCTCGAGCGACGCGCCCAACCCACTCGCGAGCAGAACGGCCACGCACCGGACCGACAATCGCATCTGCCAACCCTGGAATAAGACGATGGTCACTCCACCTGCCGTCTCACTCGCCCTCTTTCACCTCGTCCCAGAACGCGTCGAGCTGCTCGAGGGACGCCTCACCCGGTTTGAATCCGCGTGCGGCCGCCATTTGCTCCACCGCGCCGAACCGTCGTGCAAACTTCACGTTGGCTTTGTCGAGCGCCAGTGCCGGATGCACGCCGGCCTTGCGACTGAGGTTGACCACCGCGAAGAGGAGATCTCCAATCTCCTCTTCGAGCCGCTCGTGCGCGGCGTCGTACACCGGCCCGGCGGCGGCCGGTGAAAGCGGCTTCCGCAGCTCGTCCCGCACCTCGAGCAACTCTTCTTCGATCTTCTCCACGGGACCGTCGACGTCCGGCCAGTCGAACCCGACGCCGGCGGCACGGTCCTGCAGTCGAAACGCGCGGTGCAGCGCCGGCAGATCGGCCGGCAGCCCGTCGACGATGCTCGCACGACGCTTAGCCTTCATCTCCTCCCAGGGCTGTTTGACGCCGTCGCCATAGAGGTGTGGATGCCGTCCCTTCATCTTCGTGATGAAGGCGTCGGCAACGTCGTACATCGTGAACGCGCCGCGCTCCTCGGCGACCACGGAGTGGAACAGAACCTGAAGGAGCAGGTCGCCCAGTTCCTCGCGAAGCTTGGCGTCGTCGCCGGCGCGTATCGCGTCGTCGACTTCGTAGGCTTCCTCGATCAGATATGGCCGCAGGGATTCATGCGTCTGTGCCGCGTCCCACTCGCAGCGGGCGCGCAAATCGCGCATGAGAGACAGCGTATCTTCAAGTGACGGTTTCGCTTGCATAGCCTCCTCGGGTCCGGTATACTACCCGCCCTCTGAACCACGGGTCAATGCACAGTTCGATCAGGCGCGCCTGGGTCGAAGTCGACCTCGGCGCGTTGTTACGCAACGGAGCTTCGATCGCGGCCCACGCCGGAGTGAACATCGTGCCGATGGTCAAAGCGGACGCGTACGGCCTGGGCGCCGTCGCCGTTGCACGAGCCCTCGAGCAACTCAACCCGTGGGGATTCGGTGTCGCGACGATCGCCGAAGGCGAAGAGTTGCGACGCGCTGGCATCGAGCGGCCAATCGTGGTGTTCAGCCCATTACTGATCGGCGACTTCGATGCCGCCGTCCGGGCCAATCTCACCCCAACCCTGGGCCGCCGCGACGACATCGAGCGTTGGAGAGAAACCGGCAGACCATGGCAACTCGCGATCGACACCGGGATGAGCCGCGCCGGAGTGCAATGGGACGAGATCGACGCGCTGCGCGACGTCATTGCGCTGTATCCGCCGGAGGCCGCGTTCACACACTTTCATTCCGCCGAGCGTGGCGACGAAACGCGTGCTCTCCAGGAACAACGCTTCGAGCAAGCGTTGAGCCGACTTCCCGTGCATCCACCCATCATCCACGCCGAGAATGGCGCTGCGGTCGAGCATCGCGGAGCGTCCAAGTGGCGGCTCGCTCGACCTGGCATTTTTCTCTACGGCGTGACCAGCGGAAACGAGCCCGAAATTCGGCCGGAGCCGGTGGTGTCGGTCCGCGCGCGCGTCATCGACCTACGCACGATCGCCGCCGGCGAGACCGTGAGTTACGGCGGAACGTACCGCGCGCCAAGCAAACGGCGGATCGCCACGCTCGGAATCGGCTACGCGGACGGCTATCGCCGGGCCTTGGGCAACCGCGCGAGCGTGTTGCTCCACGGCAGGCGCGCGCGCGTCGTCGGCGTCGTCACGATGGACATGACGATGATCGACGTGACCGAGGTGCAGTGTGAGATCGGTGATATCGCTACGCTCATTGGCTCCGACGGCGCCGATCGCATCGACGTCACCGAAGTCGCCGAGGTGGGAGGCTTGAGCCCATACGAGGTGCTGACCGGGCTGCGCGGCAGGTTGCCGCGGCGCTACCTGGGCGGAGACGAATGACGCGGCGCGCAGCAATCATCGTCCTCGATGGCGTCGGCATTGGCGAGGCGCCGGACGCGTCGCATTACGGCGACGTTGGGAGCAACACCCTCGGCAACGTGGCACGCGCGGTCGGCGGAATGGATCTGCCAAATCTCGCACGCGCGGGGCTCGGCAACATCGCTCCGCTGGCTGGGATCGCGCCGATCCCAGAGCCCGAGGGCGCATGGGGCTTGATGATTCCGAGCTCCGCCGGCAAAGACAGCACGACGGGTCATTGGGAAATTGCCGGCGTTCAGTTGGCGCGGGCGTTTCCAACCTACCCGAACGGGTTTCCGGCCGACCTCATCGCCGAGTTCTCGGGGCGAACGGGGAGGGGAGTGATCGGCAACGTGGCCGGGAGCGGCACCGCTGTGATCGACCGGTTCGGCCCCGAGCACCAGCGTACGGGCGCGTGGATCGTGTATACGTCGGCCGACTCCGTCTTTCAGATCGCTGCGCATGAGTCGGTGGTCCCGCTCGAGACGTTGTATCGCGGGTGCCAAACCGCTCGCGAGATGCTCGTTGCTCCGCACGACGTGTCGCGGGTCATCGCGAGGCCCTTCGTCGGCGAGCCGGGCTCCTATGAGCGAACGAAGAGTCGTCGCGACTTCTCGATCGCGCCGCCCCACGAAACCCTGCTCGATGCGCTCGAGCGGGCGGGCATCGAGCGGTATGGAGTGGGCAAGGTCGACGATTTGTTCGCCGCCCGGGGGATCCAATCGCGGCATACCGCACACAACGCGGACGGGATCGCTTTGATCGAGAAGTGGCTTGGTGGCGCGTCAAGTGGGTTACTATTCGCCAACTTGGTAGATTTCGACCAGGCGTTCGGGCACCGAAACGACGTTCCGGGGTTCTATGGTGCGCTGCGGCATTTCGACGCCGCACTGCCCGGCTTGCTGTCTCTGCTTCGCGAGGACGATCTGCTCTTCATTACGGCCGACCACGGAAACGATCCGACAACGCCTTCAACCGATCATGCGCGCGAGTGCGTACCGCTGATCGCGCTCGGTCCGTCCGTGCAGCCCGTGGCCCTGGGGCGACGCGGCACCTTTGCCGACCTCGGCGCGACGGTGGCTGAGTGGTTCGGCGTCGGCTATCGCGGACGTGGCTCGTCTTTCCTCCCGCAGTTGGTTGCTCGATAGGATGGCGGCAGAGGATCGGCCGGTGGCGGGATCGGAGCTGCCGAGCGACGAGCGGACACTCACGGTGTTGCGCGAGCGGGCGTTTGCCGCCATGGAGCGGGCCTACGCTCCGTACTCGAGCTTCCGTGTCGGCGCGGCGCTACTGGCGTCCGATGGAAGCGTCACCGAGGGGTGCAACGTCGAGAACGCGGCGTTTCCATCGGGGATCTGCGCCGAGCGAGGGGCCGTGGCGAGCGCTGTCGCGCGCGGCAATCGCAGCTTCGAGACGATTCTCATCGCGACCGAAGCCGACGAGCCGACGCCCCCGTGCGGAATGTGCCGCCAAGTGTTGGAAGAGTTCTCCCCGCACCTCCTCGTCGTGAGCGTGACCCGCGGAGGCCGAGAGGCCCGCTGGCCGCTGGACGAGTTGTTGCCCCGAGCGTTTACCCCGCATTCACTGGACCGGCGATGAACCGGAGTGCTCGTTTTGCTTAAGAAAGCCGTGGCGATGTGCACCGCCATCGGGGTCGTGTTGACGATCGCCGCGTGCAGCGAGAAGCTCGACGCGGGGACATCCTGTCCCCTCCTGTGCCCCGAGCAGGCCATCACGCTTCGCGACACGATCATCGACGCGGCGGTTTCCGACACCACTGTCACGGGCCTGCCGCCGGTGGGCGCGGAGAGCTACCTCATGCTCGCGTCGCACGGCGACACGGTCGAGACGCGCGCGATCATCCGCTACGACACGCTGCCGCAGACGTTCACGCGGAGCGGCCTCGATAGCACGATCACCAGCATCGACAGTGCGTATCTCATCACGCCGCTCGCCAAGCCGGACAGTCTCAAGCGGCCGAAGGTGCCCGTGACGATCGAGGCGTACGACGTCGATACCACGGGAACCGACACGGTCGCCGCGGTGCTCGCGCCGCTCTTTCGTCCCGACCGGCTGATCGGGTCCAAGACGTTCGCGCCCGAGTCGCTGCTCGATACGCTTCATATCCCGATCTCGACCGACTCGGTGCTCGATCGAGTGAAGAACGGTACGCGGCTGCGCGTCGGTCTTCGCATTGTGAGCTCACGGGGCGTCGATCTGCGCGTGGGGAGCACGGGACTTGGCCTCGGCGTGACGCTGCACATCATTGCGTCCAAGGACACGGCGGCTTCGCCGGTCAACGTGGCGCCGGTGTCGCATACGCCAACCGATCAGCCGTTCCTGTCTTCTCCGCTCGCCGATTACACCATTGTGATCAACGGAATAACGCAGGCGCCGCCGCTGCTGCTCGGCGTGGGCGGCGTTCCGTCGCGGCGATCGTACATTCGTTTCGATGTCCCGTCGCACATCGTCGACTCGACGACGATCGTGCGCGCGTCGCTCTTGCTGACACAATCGCCGAACCGGCGACTGGATCTCCACGATTCGATCTACGTCTATTCGCTGGCGGTGTTGGCATCGCCGGCGATCACCGACGTCGGTACGCTGCTCCAGTTCGTGGGTTCGCCCGGGCAGTTCGGCCTCGATTCGTTGCTTCTGGCGCCGGCGGACAGCGGCGTCGTGTCGTTCGAGATCGTCAATTTGGTGCGCACGTGGCGAGGTCAAGCGACGACGGTGAGTCCGCGCAGTGTGGCGCTTCGCAGCGCGGTCGAGGGTCAGCTCCCCGGTGAGATCGACTTCTTCTCGACCAGGGCCCCTGCATCAGTGCGTCCGCGTCTCCGCATCACCTACGTGCCGCAGATCAGCTACGGGTTGCCATGATGACGTCATCGTTCGGTATTACGACCGCCAGGCGAACCGTCGGCGTGTTGGCGGTCGCCGCGTTGAGCGTCGTTCCGGTCGTTGGCGCTCGAGCGCAATCGAATCTGAGCTCGCAGGGCTTTGGGTTTCCGACCGGCCAGTTCAGCACGCGGACCTACGGCACGGGAGGCGCGCTCGCCGAGCTCGACCCGCTGTCGCCGATCAATCCGGCGAGCCTCGCGCTCATCCCAACGCGCATGGTCACGTTCCAGATCGAGCCCGAATTTCGAACAGTGACCACGGCGAGCGGCACCGATCGCACGACGACCGCACGCTACCCCAACGTGTTCGGTGCGTTGCCCATAGGCCGCGGTTGGGTGATGAGTCTTGGCGCGTCCACGCTCCTCGATCGGACGTCGACCAGCATCTTCAACACTACGCAATTCCTGACGCCTATCGACAGCGTGCCGATGACGACCAAGTTTCGCGTCGACGGCGCCATGGACGACATCCGCCTCGGCGCGGGCTGGGCGCCGCTGAATTGGCTGCGTATCGGATTTGGCGCGCACGCGATCACGGGGCACAACCTGATCAGCATCACGCAGTCGTTCGCCGACTCGGTCCAGTTCGCGACGTTCACGCAGCAGCGCATCCTAGGGTTTAGCGGAAGTGCGGTCTCGGCCGGGATTCAGCTCGTGTCCAAGGCCGTTACGGCGGGATTGTCGGCGCGCCGCGGCGGCAACCTGAACCTGAACTCGGAAGACACGCTGCTGACGTCGGCCAAGGTCCCCAACCGGTTCGGCGCGTCCATCGCGTTCACCGGGCTCGCGAACTCGAGCATCGCGATTCGCACGTCGCGCGACGACTGGTCGTCACTCGGCAGCCTCGGCACGCCGAATCTCCACGCGGTCGACGCCTGGGACACGAGTGTAGGCGCCGACCTGGCCGGGCCGCGCATCGGCGATCGCATCTTGTTCTTGCGCGGCGGCTATCGGACGCGGACCTTACCATTCCAGACCGAGACCCATACCGTGACGGAGCACAGCTTCACCGGCGGGTTGGGGTCGGCGTTCGCCGCTGGACGCGTTCTCGGCGATCTCGCCGTCATCCATGCCAGCCGCAGCGCCGAGGGCTTGTCCGCTTCGGAGCATGCATGGACCGTCAGCCTTGGGATCAGCGTTCGCCCGTGACCGACCCGTGGACAACAACCTCCCGCCCGCGAATGCACCTCTGATTCTCGTCGCCGACGACGTCGCGGCGAACGTGGAGTTGTTGTTCGATCAGTTGCACGTGCTTGGCTTCCGCGCCATCGCGGCCTCGGATGGTCCGTCGGCGCTGGCCGCGTGCTTCGAGCATCGTCCTGACTTGGCGATCCTCGACGTGTCCATGCCTGCTGGTGACTTGGGCGTCGACGATCGCTCGACAGGGTTCGAGGTCTGTCGGCGCATCAAGCGCGATCCACGCACGAAGAGCATTCCCGTCATCTTCGTCACCGCGCTCAACGACACGACCGACCGCGTGAAGGCGATCGAAGCCGGCGGCGACGACTTCCTCACCAAGCCGCACAATCGTCTCGTGCTCGGCGCGCGCGTCCGCAGCCTGCTCAAGCTCAAAGCGGCGACCGACTCGCTCGAGGACGCATTGCGCAAGCTGCGCGAAGTCGAGAAGATGCGCGACGATCTCATGAAGATGATCGTCCACGATCTCAAGACGCCGCTCACGTCGATCCTCGCCACGACGGAGATGCTGATCGACGGCGACTTCGGTCAGCTCAATCCCGAGCAGCGAAAGATGTTGACCGATGCCGAAGGCAAGGCGGACGATCTGCTCGCGCTGATCGGCGATCTGCTCGAGGTATCGCGCATCGAAGAAGCCACGATGACGTTGGACTTGCAGCCGATCGCGCCGGCCGCGTTGCTCAACGAAGTCGCGCACGAGTGGTCGATTCGATTCCAGCAGGAAGGAGCGACGGCGGTCGTCGATGTCACCGACGACGCGCCGGTGTTCGAGGCCGACCGGGCGTTGCTCAAACGCGTGCTCGGGAACCTCGTACAGAACGCGCTCACGCACTCGGCCACGGCGGTCAAGCTGCAGCTCTGCGCGCGCCGAAACGGAGACGGGATTCTCTTCACCGTGGCCGACAACGGCCCCGGCATTCCCGCCGAATACCACGAAGTGATCTTCCGCAAGTTCGAGCGCGTGAAGAATCCGAACATGCCACGCACCCGGAGCTCGGGCCTGGGCCTCGCCTTCTGCAAGCTCGCCATCGACGCGCACGGTGGACGCATCTGGGTGCAGAGCGCGGGCGAGGGCAAGGGCAGCGCGTTCCATTTCGCGCTGCCGACCAAGCCGCTCCACCGCGAGGTTCGCGTCACCGCGAGCGGGGCGGTGCCGGCGTGAAGGTGTACCTGCGGACCTTCGGGTGCCGCGCGAATCACTACGACACCGAAGTGGTTCGCGCCATGCTCGAGTCTGGCGGACACGACATCGTCTCGTCGCCCGCGAGCGCGGATGTCGCAGTCTTCAACAGCTGCGCGGTCACGTCGGAGGCGGAAGCCGAGCTGCGGAAGGTCGTTCGCCGTGCGGCGCGCGAGCAGCCGATGCTGCGAAGTGTGGTCATGGGATGCGCCGCTGCGCTCGACGACGATCGCAGCGAGCCCTTGCAGATTCGCTCGCTGCCCAGCGTGGAGCGTGTCGTCGCCGGCGCGGACATCGCAGCCCTCGCCGCCGCGCTCGACCTCGCGCCCGGCGCGCCGGGCGTGCTCACGCGAGCACAGACGGGCGCGCGCGCCCTTTTGCGCATTCAAGACGGCTGCGACGAACACTGTACCTTCTGCGCCACCACGCTGGCGCGGGGAGCGAATCGGAGTCGCCCTGTGGCCGATCTCGTGCGCGAGGCAACTGCGCTCGCAGAGCGGCATGCCGAGATCGTCATCACGGGAATTCACATCGGGACGTACGGTGCGGATGTCGGCTCGTCGCTCGGCGCGTTGATGCGACAACTCGTGCGCGACGTCCCGTCCGTACGATTCAGACTGTCATCGATCGAGGCGACGGAGATCGACGACGCGCTAGTGGACCTCTTGCTCGGCGCGCCGCGCCAGCTCGTTCCACACATCCACGCACCGCTGCAATCGGGCTCGGACCGCGTGTTGCGACGCATGGGCCGACACTGGTATTCGGCGGCGCGCTACGCGTCCGCGGTCGAGCGACTTGCCGACAAGATGCCCGTGCTCGGGCTCGGCGCCGACGTCATCGCGGGTTTTCCCGGCGAGACGCAGCAGGATCACGACGCCACGGTCGAGCTGATCGAGCGGTTGCCGTTCACCTACCTCCACGTCTTCCCGTACTCACGACGGCCCGGGACGGCAGCGGACCGCCTGCGCGATCATCTCGCGCCACCGATCATCTCCAAACGCGCGGCCGAGCTTCGGACGCTGGCGGAGCGCAAGGCTGTCGCGTACCGGGCGAGCCGCTCCGGCGGGGCGGCGGACGTGATCACCATTGGTGGGCGAGGCGAGCGGGACGCGATGACGGAAGATTATCTTTCCGTGTTCCCGGCCGATCCGACCCTGCCGCGCGGTGCGCGGTTCACCGCTCGGCTCGCGCTCGAGCAGGACCGACTCCTCGCCGTTCCCATTGAGCAATGACTGATCCGTGCCCCACCGTCTACGTCGAGACGTACGGCTGCCAGATGAACGTCAGCGACTCCGAGTTGATGCTCGGAAAGCTGGCGGCGCATGGCTACGTCGCCGTCGATCATCCGGACGGTGCGGATGTGATTCTGGTCAATACCTGCGCGATCAGAGAACACGCCGAACAGCGCGTGATCGGTCGTTTGGGTGAGTTGCGGCGCAACATGAAGCCCGGTGCGATCGTCGGCGTGACTGGCTGCATGGCGCAGCGCCTCGGGCCCAAGCTGCTCGACAAGGCGAAGCACGTGAGCCTCGTCATCGGGCCCGACGGCTATCGAGCGTTGCCGGCGCTCATCGACCGCGCGCGTCGCGGCGAGCGCACGATCGCCACGACGTTCGACCTCGAGGAGCACTACGAAGACTTCACGCCGCGTCGCTTCGACAAGGTCAAGGCGTGGATCCCCGTACAGCGCGGCTGTGACTACAAGTGCACGTATTGCATCGTGCCCACGACGCGCGGGCCCGAGCGGAGTCGCAAGCTGCTCGACGTCGTGCGTGAGGTGGAAGCCGTCGTGGCCGACGGCATGAGCGAAGTCGTATTGCTCGGTCAAACCGTGAACTCGTATCACGACGGCGAGTTCGACTTCGCCGATCTGCTCCGCGCGGTCGGGCGCGTCGACGGTGTGCGTCGCATTCGCTTCACGAGCCCTTATCCGAACGACTTCACCGATGCGGTGATTGCCGCGATGGCCGAGGTCGATGCCGTGTGTGAGCACGTGCATTTGCCAATGCAGTCGGGGTCGTCGCGCGTGCTCAAGCGCATGCTTCGCCGATACAACCGCGAAGGCTTTCTCGAGTCCGTGGCCAAGCTGCGCGCCGGCATTCCGGGCTTGTCGCTGACGACGGATGTCATCGTCGGCTTTCCGGGCGAAACGGACGACGATTTCGAACAGACGCTCGAGGTCGTGCGCGAGGTTGGTTTCGCCGAGGGATTCACGTTCAAGTTCTCCCCGCGCGCGGGCACGCCCGCAACGCGAATGCCCGCCGAGCTCACGGTGCCGGACGAGGTGGCGAGCGAGCGGTTGGCGCGTCTCGTCGACATGATTCGTACCATGGCCCGCGCGTCGAACATGCAGCAGCTTGGGCGCCGCTATGAGGTCTTGGTGGAGAAAGAGGCGCGACGCGGCGGCGACCTGGTTCAAGCCCGCACGCGCGACTTCAAGACCGTGCTGATCCCCGGCGACGCGGCGATGATCGGTCGGTATCTGAACATCGAGCTCACGGGCACGACCGGATCGACGTTCACGGGGCAAGTGGTACGCGAGCGCCAGCCGCTCCCCCTGGCCGGCTGACTCTTCGCCTGTCACCCTGAGGACTCGCGTCGAGCTCATTTCGACAGCGGCACTCTGTCATCCCGAGCAACTCGAAGGATCTGCTGTCTTGGCCCAGCGCATTGATCCGTGGCGCCTGATGGAGCCCACCCCGTTCTTTTTGCAGTTTCCGTTTGTTGTCCGTCTAATCCGTTCCCGTCCGTATCTAATCGTTACGGCTCGACTAGCCGCGATGAAGTGAATGAATTGAGTCAGGCGGCAATGCAATGATGAGAGGAATTCTCTCGAGCGAGCGAAACTCCGCTCGATGCCTCTCTTTGCCATTGCGCTCGGCGCGTACGTTGCCGGTTTACTCGCGGGGTTCGCGAATTCCGTCGCCCTGGGTGTCTTCGCCACTGCTGCAGCGGCGTTAATCGGACTGCGGCGCGACCGCGCCGCCGCCGCAGGCCTCGCGGCGCTTTGCCTCGCGGGCGTGATCATCGCGCGAGCGAGTCAACGCGACGATGCACAGTGCATGAACGCGGCATTCCACTCGCAGCCGATCGCGCTCGTCGTCGAGGACAGCGTCGGGCCGGGCGGCTTTGGCCACGCGCGTCTCACTCGGTGCGAGGCAATGGTCTCGATTGCCGTCGAGCGGGGAAATGCGGCGGCCGGAAGCGCTGTAATGGCGCGCGGCGATGTTGCGGAGACGCAGCGTGGCTTGCTCGTGCAGCACGCAAGGCTGGACGCCGCCCGCCCGCCGCCGATGCTCTGGCGGTGGCGCTCGGCGGTCGGGCGCGGCATCGACGCCACGTTTCGCGGTGACGCGCCGCTCGTGCGCGCATTGTTGATCGCCGATCGGCGCGAGCTGGCGCCTGAGCTGCGCGACCGGTTCGCCGCGGCGGGGTTGGCGCACATACTCGCCATTGCCGGGTTGCACATCGGGATCATTGCGTTGGCTCTCGAGATCGCGTTTCAACTTGCGGGAATCCCGCGCCAGCGAGCCGCCATCGCGACCATTGCAACGATCACGTTCTACGTCGTGCTCATCGGTGCACCGATTCCGGCGGTTCGCGCCGCCGCGATGATGGCGACGTTGCTGGTGAGCCGCCTCGTCCAGCGACCGACGTCGCGGTGGGCGATCGTCGCGCTCGGCGCGTCACAGCCATTCTTCGCGCCGCGCGTCGTGCTCGACGTCGGGTATCAGTTGAGTGTCATCGGCGTCGCGTCCATGATCTGCGCCGGACGGCTCGCTCGGCGGATTGGCGTGAACCGATGGCCGTGGCTGGCCAGGGTCGTGGCGACGACCATGATCGGAACGACGGTGGCGACGATTGGGTCCGCGCCGATCGTCGCCTGGGTGTTCGGGCGTGTGAGCATCGTCGCACCGCTGAGCAATCTCGCCGCAGGCCCGCTCATCGCGCTCGCGCAGCCCATGATCTTCTGCGGCATGCTGCTCGCGCCCATCGCGCCCGTTGCCACGCTCATTGCGGACGCAGCGCATCCGTTGCTCGTCGGACTCGATCGTGTCGCCGCGACCGCGGCTGCCGTCCCTTCGGGCTCCATCACGGTGGCGCCGACGACGACGGCGGCGATCATCGCCGGTGTCATGTCGATCGCCGTCATCGTCGCCTGCGGATCGCGCGAGTGGATGAAACCGACGCTCGTCGCCGTGACTGCGGCGACGCTCCTCATCTGGCTGCCTGTGGCTCCGACCGCGCACGGGGACGTCGAACTGCACATGATCGACGTCGGCCAAGGCGACGCGATCGCGCTCAAGACGCCGCACGCACACTGGATCCTGTTCGACGCCGGCGGCGCCTGGCGCGGCAACGACGCGGGGCGCTCGACGGTGATTCCCTACATCGGGCGACATGGCGGCACGCTCGACATGTTCGTGCTGTCGCACCCGCACACCGATCACGTCGGCGGCGCAGCGAGCGTATTGCGCACGCTCCGCCCCAGCACGTACGTCGACGCGGGATTCCCTGGACCTGCAGGTGCGTATCGCGCATCCCTCGACGCGGCGCGCGCCTCGCAGGTGCGTTGGGTTCGCGCGCACCCCGGTGACCGCGTCACGGTCGATGGTGTGGCGCTCGAGTTTCTCGCGCCCGATTCGGTGTGGACCGCATCGCTCGTCGATCCGAATCTGGCCAGCGTCATCACGCTGGTTCAATACGGCGACGTGCGCATCCTCATGATGGGAGACGCGGAGCGCCCGGAGGAGGACTGGTTGTTGACGCATGAGGCGAGCGAGCTGCACGCAGACATCTTGAAAGTCGGACATCACGGGAGCCAGACGAGCAGCGGCGAAGCATTTCTCGCTGCTGTGCGCCCGCGACTCGCGCTCGTCTCGGTCGGCGCCGGCAACACCTACCGGCTTCCCACGCCGGCGATCATGGATCGACTCGCGGCGGGTGGGGCGCAGGTATTGCGAACCGACCGGCTGGGCACGATCATCGCGCGCACCGATGGGCATCGGGTGTTCGTGGAGACGTCAGGAGATCAATGGGAATTGTCGCGACGCTGACCCGCGCAGCTCGACGCGCGGCGTGCGCACTTGTCGGCGAGCCGACGGAGCTGCCGCAACACGTTGTTGCGCGGTATCCCGAGCTTGGGGACGCGCGCTGGCGCCGCGGCGGTCTCCCGGTTCGCGTAGGTGGATGG
This sequence comes from Gemmatimonadaceae bacterium, assembly GCA_036392315.1. Lineage (GTDB taxonomy): Bacteria > Gemmatimonadota > Gemmatimonadetes > Gemmatimonadales > Gemmatimonadaceae > JAQBQB01. The sequence goes on along the minus strand of DASVYG010000399.1, from coordinate 1,362 downwards.
TGCCTCGGCGAGGCGTCCGTGTCGGCGATCACCTTATGGCACACGATTTGGTTGGCGCCCGATACGACGCCGTCGGCGGAATTGCTCTTGCACGAGCTCCGACACGTCCATCAGTTTGAGGCGAGCGCGGCCTTCCCCATACGGTACCTGTGGGAGTCGGCGACGCGCGGCTATGTTGGGAATCGCTTCGAGGTCGATGCGCGTCGATATGCAGCGTCGCGGCTGCGCGAACCGCACGGCTCCCATTCGTAAAGGACGGTAGCGTGGTCAAACATACCGCAACGTCGGTCGTCACCATCGACCGATTCATCATCGAAGAAGAGCGCAACCACCCCGAAGCGACCGGTGAGCTCTCGGGCGTCCTGTACGACCTCGCGCTCGCGGCGAAGATGATCGCCAACAAGGTGCGCAGCGCGGGACTCGCGGACATCCTCGGCGCGACCGAAAACGAGAACGTGCAGGGCGAGGTACAGCAAAAGCTCGACATCATGGCCAACGAGATCATCGTCAAGGCGATGGATCACGGCGGTCGCCTCTGCGCCATGGCGTCGGAAGAAGAGCCCGGGATCATCCAGATCCCCGAGCACTTCAAATGCGGCAAGTACTGCCTCCTCTTCGATCCGCTCGACGGGTCGTCGAACATCGACGTCAACGTGCCGGTCGGCACGATCTTCTCCGTCGTCCGCAAGATCACACGCGGGCGGCATGGTGAGCTCGAAGACATGCTGCAGCCTGGACGTCGTCAGGTCGCGGCGGGCTACGTCATCTACGGCTCGAGCACGATGATGGTCTACACGACGGGGCAGGGCGTGCACGGCTTCACGCTCGATCCGTCGATCGGCGAGTTCCTGTTGTCGCATCCGAACATTCGCATTCCGGAAAACGGCCGCTACCTGTCCGTCAACGACTCGTACGAGCAGCTGTGGGACGACAAAGTCCGCGCCGTGATGCGCAAGTACAAAGGGCTCGACGGAGACCGCGGTGCGCTGAGCACGCGCTACGTCGGCTCGCTCGTTGCCGACTTTCACCGGAATTTGCTCGGCGGCGGAATCTTCGCGTATCCGGCGAACCGCAAGACGCCCAAAGGCAAACTGCGCCTGTTGTACGAGGCGAACCCGCTCGCGTTCATCGTCGAGCAGGCCGGCGGCAACGCGTGCGACGGCGCCCAGCGCATCCTCGACGTGCAGCCCACGGAGCTACATCAACGCACGCCACTCTACATCGGAAGCAAGAGCGAGGTCGAGCTGGCGCAGCGCATTCTCTCCGGCAAGCCGGAGTTGGTCGTCGCGTAGCGTTCAGCTGGAGCGTGCGGTGCGCCAACAGACCGGCATTTTGACTACCTTGCTGGTCCGCTTTCCACAC
>DASVYG010000398.1:0-22806 GCA_036392315.1 Gemmatimonadaceae bacterium | reverse complement strand
GAGCGCGGCAAGGAGCTCGAAGCCGGGTTCGACGCCAGCGGTTGGCAGGACCGACTTGGCGTTGAATTCACGTATTATAATAAGAAAACGATCGACGCGATCCTGGACAAGGTCGTCGCGCCGTCGTCGGGCCAGGCCGGTACGCAGCCGATCAACATCGGCGGCATTCTGAACAAGGGCATCGAGTTGGCCGTACGCGGCACGCCGCTACGCAACGATCGCGTGACACTCGATCTCACCGGCCAGTTCTCCACCAACGACAACGAAGTCACGGATCTCGGAATTCCGGGACAGTACTTCGTGGTTGCCGGAACCTTCCTGCGACATCAGGTGGGCTATCCCGCGTTCTCCTGGTTCGAGAAACGCGTCGTCTCGGCAACGATCGACCGTACGACGGGTGCGACGTCGAACGTCATGTGCTCGGATACCATCCCGAATTCCGGCGGCAAGGAAGGTGGCGCCCCACGGCCCTGTGCCGGCCCGGACGGCAAGTATGGAACCGCCGACGACGCGCCCGCGGTCTATCTCGGCCGCTCGGTTCCGCCGCGCGAATTGTCGTTCAGCGGCAACCTCGCGCTGTTCAACAATCGCCTCCACGTCTTCTCGATGATGGACATCAACAACGGCCAGAAGAAGTTGGACGGCAACACGCGGGTGCGCTGCGGCATCTTTGGCCGGTGCATGGAGAATTTCCCGAGCACCTTCGCCGCGCAAATCGACCCCATTCGCACCGCCGAGGCCAATTCGAGCAGCAATCTGGTCGACTTCCTCGTCACGAAGGCGAATTTCGCCCGATGGCGCGAGTTGACCGTCAGCTACGACGTTCCCAACAGCATCGTCCGAAAGACCGGGGCGAGTCGTGCGTCGCTGGCGGTGTCGGGCCGCAACCTGGGATTGTGGACGAGTTACCAGGGCTTCGAGCCAGAGGCGATGTTCCTCGGCGGCTCACGCGGCGGCAACGCGGCATGGGAGCAGACAACGCTCCCGCAGCTCAGGACGTGGATCGTCTCCCTCAACCTCGGCTTCTAAGGCGCAACCATGAATAGGAATTCACGAACCATCATGCGCGCCCTCACGCTGGCCGGCGCGCTCGTAGGCGTCTCCGTTGCGGGCTGTGACCTCAATAAAGCGCTGACGGTCCAGCCGGCGAACCTCATCCCGGCCGTCAGCCTCGAGGCTGCGCCGGAGAACGCGGCCCTCCTCGTCGCCGGCGCGGCATCGGACTTCGACTGCGCGTTCAACTCATACGTCGTCGTCGGCGCATTGATCGGCGAAGAGTTCGACGACGCATTGCAGACGGCCGACCGCTGGCCATACGATCAGCGTACGGTGGCGGCGAATCAATCTCGCTACTCGCAGAACGGATGCACCGCACTCGGGGTGTATCAGCCGCTTCAGGCCGCGCGCGTGTCCGCAAGCAACATTCGTCGCCTGCTCCAAGGATGGACGGACGTCCAGGTGCCGGGACGTCAGCTCCTGATCGCCCGCTCGGCGGCGTACGAAGGCTGGAGCCAGTTGCTCATTGCCGAGTCGTTCTGCGAGACCGTGTTCTCGACGGTGAATGGCGAGAACATCAGCTGGGGCACGATCATCTCGCGGTCGCAGGCGCTCGACTCGGCGATCACGCGATTGAGCGACGCGGTTACGACGGCCCAGGCCGTTGGCGGAGTCGCGGCCGACAGCGTTCGCTTCTTCGCGCTCGTCGGCCGTGCACGCGCGTACCAGGACAAAGGCAACCTGGTGAACGCACGCGCGGACGCCGTGCTGGTCCCCGCAGCCTTCGTCTGGAACGTGACGGCGTCCAACAGCAGCACGCGCCGTCAGAATCGCATCTTCCAGGAGAGCAACGCGGCCTCGATTCCGTCGTCGTCGGTCGGCGCGCGGTATCGTCAGCCGGCATACACGAGCGATCCCAGGATCAAGGTGCAGAACCTCAACAAGTTCGCCAACGGCACGAACGTGCCGCTCTGGGCGCAAACGAAGTACACTGCGGTCAACTCCCCGATTCCTGCCGCCACCGGAATCGAGATGCAGCTCCTGATCGCCGAGGCGGACCGGACGACGAACCGGGCCAACACGCTCGCGATCATCGCCGCGATGCGCGCCGCCGGGAATCAACCGCCGTACACCGGACTCACCGCGCAGGACGACTTGAATGAGATCATCGACCAGCGTCGGCGGGCGCTGTTCCTGACCGGCACGCATTTGGGCGACGTCATTCGATACGACCTGACGTTGTCACCGCCCGCCGGATCGAATACGCCGTGGAACCAGCAGTATGGACCCGACAAAGGCAGTCAGGTCTGCATGCCGCTGCCGCAGGTGGAATTGTTGAATAATCCGCTGCTTCACTGATCGATCGGCGGTGGTCGGACACGCCGAAAGGGCGGAGAGACTCTCTCCGCCCTTTCGCATTCTTATACAAGCTCGATCATGCTACGCAGCCGATCGCAGCCAGGAGCCGTCGCTGAAGAAGGGATCGATGGGGACGGAAGCCTAGCGTCGCAACTCGGGCTTGACAGGGCGCGATTCCGGTGAAATCTTTCATCCGGATATACGGATATAGATATGGCCGCCCCACGAACCACCGTTCTGGACCGTCTGAGTGTGCTCGCCGATCCGACGAGAAGCCGAATTCTGCTTCTCCTCGATCGGCACGAGCTCACCGTCAGCGAACTGTGCACGATCATGCAGCTACCGCAGTCCACCGTGAGCCGGCACCTCAAGCTGCTCGCCGACGACGCGTGGCTGGTCGCGCGGGGCGACGGCACGAGTCGCTTCTATAAGATGGTTTCGAGCCGGCTCGACGTGGAGACGAAGGCACTCTGGTCGGTGGTTCGGTCGCAGATGGCCGGTTCGCCCGGCGCGACGCAGGACGCTCGTCGCGCGACGAGCGTGCTCGCCAAGCGTCGCGACAAGGCGCTGGTCTTCTTCCGCGATGCCGCCGACACATGGGACAGGATGCGCGCCGACATGATCGGCGCGCGGACAGACCTGCTCGCGCTGCTCGACCTGCTCGACGAGCGCTGGGTCGTCGGCGATCTCGGCTGCGGCGTGGGCCACATCACCGAGGCGCTCGCGCCGTGCGTCGCGCAGGTCATCGCCGTCGACGAGTCCGGACCCATGCTCGAGGTGGCGAAAAAGCGGCTCGACGACCACACGAATGTCCAGTTGCGTGTCGGAACGATCGAGGCGCTGCCGATCGACGATGACACACTCGATGCAGCGGTGTTGTTTCTCGTGGCGCACTTCATCACCGACCCATCCAAGGTGATGCATGAGGTGCAGCGCGTGCTCAAGCCCGGCGGTCGACTACTGATCGTCGACCTGATGTCGCATGACCGCATGGATTATGTCGTCCAGCTCGGCCACGTCTGGCAGGGTTTCGACGGTGAGCAGGTGAAGGAATGGTTGACCAACGCCGGATTCATTTCGTGCAGGTATCGTCCGCTCCCGGCCGATCCCGAGGCAAAGGGGCCGACGTTGTTCGTCGCGAGTGCACGGAAGCAATGATTGTGTCGTTCTGAGCCGCAAAACGACGAAGGATGACAGTGCGTTCAGCGTGCTAATACTTTTCTCACAAGGAATCTGAAATGGGCGTCGCCGAGTTGATCGAGCAGCAGCAGGACACCGACCGTCCGCCGTTCAAGGTCCGCGATCTGTCGCTGGCCGAGTTCGGGCGCAAAGAGATTCGCCTCGCCGAGCAGGAGATGCCCGGCCTCATGTCGATCCGTGAGGAGTACAGAGGCAAGAATCCGCTCGCCGGCGCGCGAATCATGGGCTCGTTGCACATGACGGTGCAGACGGCGGTGCTCATCGAGACGCTCACCGAGTTGGGCGCCGACGTGCGCTGGGTATCGTGCAACATCTTCTCGACGCAGGATCATGCGGCCGCGGCGGCCGTCGTCGGACGCAACGGGACGGTCGAGAACCCGAAGGGTGTCCCGGTGTTCGCGTGGAAGGGCGAGACGCTCGAGGAATATTGGTGGTGCACCGAACAGGCGCTCATGTGGCCCGACGGCGGTGGTCCCAACATGCTGCTCGACGACGGCGGCGATGCCACGCTGCTCGTGCACAAAGGCGCCGAGTTCGAGAAGGCGGGAAAGATCCCCGCGTTCGACGAGAAGAATGACCCGGAAGAGTGGGGCGTCATCCTCGGCCTGCTGCGCGATGAGCAGCGCAAGAACCCGGGCCGATGGACGAAGGTCGCCGCGCAAATCAAAGGCGTGACCGAGGAGACAACCACCGGTGTGCACCGGCTGTACGAGATGATGAAGGCGGGCACACTGCTCTTCCCGGCCATCAACGTCAACGACTCGGTCACGAAGTCGAAGTTCGACAACATCTACGGTTGCCGGCACTCGGTGATCGACGGTCTCAATCGCGCCACCGACGTGATGATCGCCGGCAAGCTCGCTGTCATCTGCGGGTACGGCGAGGTCGGCAAAGGCTGCGCCGAGGCGTTGCGCGGTCAGGGCGCGCGCGTAGTGATCACCGAGATCGATCCCATCTGTGCACTACAGGCGTGCATGGCCGGCTATCAGGTCGTGACGATCGAAGACGTGATCTCGGCAGCCGACATCTTCATCACCGCGACCGGCAACTTCAACATCATCACCGCCGATCACATGTCGCAGATGAAGGACAAGGCGATCGTCGGCAACATCGGCCACTTCGACAACGAGATCGACATGGCCGGTCTCAAGAAGGTGAAGGGGATCAAGCGGATCAACATCAAGCCACAGTACGATGAGTACGTGTTCCCCGACGGCCACTCGGTGATGATCCTGGCAGAAGGTCGCCTCATGAATCTCGGCTGCGCGACCGGGCATCCGAGTTTCGTCATGTCATCGAGCTTCACCAATCAGGTCATGGCGCAAATCGAGCTGTTCGGCAATACGTCGAAGTACGAGAAAAAGGTCTACGTGCTACCCAAGGCGCTCGACGAGAAGGTGGCGCGGCTTCATCTCGGGAAGCTCGGCGCCAAGCTCACGACGCTGAGCAAGGATCAGGCGTCGTACATCGGCGTGCCGTTGGAAGGACCGTACAAGCCGGACCATTATCGGTACTAGCCAAGTATCCGTTCTACGGCAGCGCCCCGGGCCTCATTCCCGTGTGCGCCGCCGCGAACGCCCATTGGTCCGCCAACTCGGCGATGCGCTTGTCCGTGGGCAGATAGCCGTGTGAGCCCTGCGTCTCGACGCGCACGAGAATGGGTTTGTCGCAGCTCTGCGCCTTCTGCAGTGCGGCCGTGAGCTTGAAGGTGTGACTCGGCACGACTCGATCGTCGTGGTCGGCCGTGGTGAGCAACGTGGCCGGATAGCACGTTCCCGCCTTCACGTTGTGCAGCGGCGAATACTTGATCAGGTATTTGAACGCCGTCGAATCGTCCGACGATCCGTACTCCGCCGACCAGGCTTTGCCGCCGGTGAACTTGTCGTAGCGCAGCATGTCCATCACGCCGACCGCCGGAAGCGTGACCGCAAAGAGATCGGGACGTTGCTCCTCGACGGCGCCTACGAGCAGTCCGCCGTTCGATGCGCCGCTGATCCCGAGCCGCGACGGCGACGTGTACTTCTGCTTCACCAAATACTCCGCCGCGGCGATGAAGTCGTCGAAGACGTTCTGCTTCTTCTCGAACATGCCGGCCTTGTGCCAATCCTCGCCGTATTCGGCGCCGCCGCGCATGCTGGCCGTCGCATAGATGCCGCCCTGCTCGAGCCAGGCAACCACATCGGGGCTGAACGTCGGCGTCGTGCTGATGTCGAAACCGCCGTAGCCGTACAGCATCGCCGGATGCGATCCATCGAGGGCCATATTCTTCTTCATGGTCACGAAGACAGGAATTCTCGTTCCGTCTTTGGACGTCGCGAAGACCTCTTTCGTCTCATACGCCAGCGGGTCGAAGTTCTTGAGCTTGGGCGGAGCGATCGCGACACTCTTGCTCGTGGCCGGATCGAATCGGAAGACGGTCGATGGATAGAGCGGCGACGTGAAGCGATAGAACAGTTCCGGTGAATCGGCGCGCGCGCTCATCCCGGCAAGCGTGCCGACGCCCGGAAGCGCGATCGGCCCGAGAGGCTTGCCGTCGAGCGCGAACAGCCGAACGCTCGACTTGACGTCCTCCAAGTAGTTCACGGCGATGCGATCCTTGAGCATCGCCGTTTGATCGATCACGTTCTTCGACTCCGGCACCACGACGCGCCAGTTCTTCACGTCGGGACGCGCGACGTCGAACGCCACGATGCGATACTTGGGCGCGCTGTAGTCGGTCGAGAGATAGATCGTGGGCCCGACGTTGCCGATGGGTGAATACGCGGCATCGGGTTTGTCGAATAGTATCTTGACGGGCGCGGCGACGTTCGGGTGCATCGGGTTGCCCACGTCGAGCACGTAGAGCCGATTGTGTGGATCGGTGCCGTTGACGACACGGATGAATTCAAAGCGGCCGTCATCGCTCGAGCTGCCGAACACGAACCATTCGGGATGGTCTTTCCGCTCGTAGATCAGTCGGTCACTCGACTGCGGCGTGCCGAGCTTGTGGTAATAGAGCTTCTGATCGCGGACGGCGTTTTGTAGTTCCTTCCCCTCGACCGGCGCCGGAAAGCGAGAGTAGAAGAATCCGCCGCCATCCTTGGTCCAGCTCACGCCGCTGAACTTGAGCCACTTGATCGTGTCCGCGAGCTGCTTGCCCGTCGCGAGATCGCGGACGTAGACCGTCGACCAATCCGATCCGCCCTGGGACAGTCCGTACGCGAAGTGTCGCCCGTCGGGCGACGGCACGAACAGGCTCAGCGCAACCGATCCGTCGGGCGAGAGCACGTTCGGATCGATCACCAGCGTCTCCGGCGCGTCCAGTGTAGCGCGCGTGTACCAGACCGACTGTCGCTGAAGGCCGGTGTTCTTCGTGTAGAACAGTTTGCCCGCCTCACGGAACGGCAGGCCGACCTTTGGATAATTCCAGAGCTCAGTGATGCGCGAGCGAAAGCGCTCGCGCATCGGGAGCGTGCCGAGATACTGCTCCGTGACGGCGTTCTCGGCCTTCACCCACTGCGCGACGTCGGGCGCGTTGAGATCCTCCATCCAGCGATACGGATCGGCAACCTTCTTCCCGAAATAGTCATCGACCTGGTCGACTGTCTTCGTCTGCGGATACGCGATGCGCCCTTGCTGCTGCTGCGCTACCGCAGCGGACGTGGGCGCGACGATAGCCGAGAGCGCGGCGGCGATCGCCACAAGCCGGCGCCCAATGCGAGATGTTTCAGTCACGAGGGCCTCAGGTGCACGGGGGATGATCGCAATATGGCGTGGCGCGCGAATCCGGTGCATCCCCGTTCTCGGATGTAAGGTGGAGCTCGCCGATGCCTGGCACCGGTCCTTATACCTTCCATGGAGTCAGAGCGCGGGACTCGACGTTAGGCCTGGCAAGGAGACGGCATGGATGGGAGCAAGGGAACGATCGCGATCCTCACGGGCGGCGGCGACGTTCCAGGATTGAATCCGGCGATCAGGGCGATCACGATCCGTGCGCTACGCGAGGGATATCGTGTCATCGGCATCCGGCGCGGCTGGGCGGGACTCGTCGACTACGTGCGCGACGAAGACGCCGACAACAGCGAGAACGTTCAGATCCTGTCCGAAGCGGTGGTGAATCGCGCCGGCCGAACGGGCGGCACGTTCCTCCACACGTCGCGCATGCGTCCGAGCCATCTGCCCCGCGAACGGTTGCCGCGCCATCTCACCGGCTACGACGCCAAGATCAACGACATCACGCCCGATCTACTCAAGAACCTGGAGCACATCGGCGTCGACGTGTTGATTCCGATCGGCGGAGACGACACGCTCAGCTACGGCAAGCGACTGCACGATGAAGGCGTGAACGTCGTCGCGATTCCGAAGACCATGGACAACGATGTCTACGGCACCGACTACTGCATCGGGTTCAGCACGTGTGTCACGCGAACGATCGAGCTCACGCACAGCCTGCGCACGTCGGCCGGATCGCACGAGCGCTTTCTCGTGATCGAAGTGTTCGGCCGCTACGCGGGCTTCACCGCGCTCTTGCCGACCATGGCCGGCGCGGCCGACCGCTGCGTCATTCCGGAGCACGCGGTCGACGTCGAGCATCTCGCGGAACTCATGACGTACGATCGCAACCGCCATCCGAGCCGGTACGCCGTGGTGCTCGTGTCGGAAGGCGCGCGGCTGGCATCGCACGAAGGAATGAGCTTCGAGGGCGAAGAGACGGACATGTTCGGGCACCGCAAGCTCGGCGGCATCGGCGACAGCGTCGCCTCGGCGCTCAAGGCCTACTCGCCCAAGTACAACGGCGGGCGTCGCATCGACGTCGTGAATCAGCGGCTGGGCTACCTCGTCCGCTCCGGCGATCCCGACGCGCTCGACTCGATCGTGCCGATGGCGTTCGGCAACCTCGCCCTCGATTTGATACTGAAGAAGCAATATGGGCGACTGGTCAGCATTCATCGCGGCTTCTATGACAGCGTGCCGATCAGCAGCGTGACGTCGGAAAAGAAGATCGTCGACGTGTCGAAGTACTACAACGTCGATCGGCTGCGACCGATCTACGAGTTCGACGGCGCGCCATTGTTCATCATGACGAGCGACTAGCCGCCGCGGGGACCGCGCCCGCCAACGGTACGTCGACAGTCACCGTCGTCACGCAGTGATCGCGCGAGCTCCCGTTCGGGAAATCTCCTTGTACCAGAGGAATTGGATCTCGTACGGAAGCTCCGGATAGGCCAATGCGTTCACGGTCTTGAGCGTGAAGCCATGGCGCGCGTAGAACCGGCAAGCAGGGGCGTTGATGTTCTGCGTTTCTGCCTTGAGCCATCGCGCGCCGCGCTCCAGGGCCCACTGCTCCGATGCGGCGAGCAGCGCTGAACCGACTCCCGTCCCGCGCACGTCGGGCGCGACGCGAATGTCCCAGAGCAACGCAAGGTCGTCGCGTGCTTCCAGCATGTCGACGTCCGGACAGTGAATGACCACGGTGGCTCCGCCCACGCGCGACCCTCCCGACCGCGCCGCGAGAAATCCCCACGCCGTAACGTCGAACCGCTTCGGCCAGTCGAGCGGTCCATTGTTCGGGATTGCGTCATAGTCTTTCACGAACTGCATGGAGAGACGCCGTTCGTCGAGCACGAACTCGGCGCCTGACGTCGCTGCCTGCCGCGCCTGGACCACGCTTCCCACCTCGAACGCAATCGGGATGCGTGCATACTCGTGAAGCGTATCGGAAGTTTCTTCCCGAATGTCGAGTCGCGTCGTCATGTGTCCGCTCGCCAGGTCGGCGGTTCGAACCACGCTGCATCGGTCCTGTCGAAGATACCGGAGACCACGCCCCGCAACCATGGCGCGAGTGGTAGCTCCTCAGCGTCGCTGCGAGTCCAGAACTGCACACGATGGCGTGAGACGACGTCAGCTCGATAGCTCGGCGATCGATCGGTCCAGGGCCTCGACGAGCAGGTCGCCATCGCTTTCGTTGAACGGCATTGGCGGGCGAATCTTCACGACGTTGTGGTACGGGCCGTCCGTTCCGAGAAGCACACCCCGCTCGCGCATCCGATTGGCCACAAACGACGCCTCCGCGCCCGCCGGTTCGAGCGTCTCGCGATCGCGCACCAGCTCGACGCCGAGGAAGAACCCCGAGCCACGAACGTCGCCGACGATCGCATAACGATCGATGAGCGTCCGCAGCTTCGCGAGCATTCGATCGCCGACCCGGCGCGCGTGCGTTTGCAAGCCTTCGTCGCGCACGACGTCGAGTACGGCGATGCCGATCGCGCACGACACCGTGTTGCCGCCGAACGTGCTGAAGAACTCCATCCCGTTGTCGAACGCGTCGGCGATGGCGCGCGTCGTCGCCACCGCGCCGATCGGGTGGCCGTTGCCGAGCGGCTTGCCCATCACAACGATGTCCGGCACCGCGCCCTGATCTTCGAACGCCCAGAAGGACGTGCCCATGCGTCCGAGTCCCGTTTGCACTTCGTCGGCGATGCACACGCCTCCGGCGCCGCGAACGTGCCGATACACGTTTGCTAAATACCCGGGCGGCAGGATCAACTGGCCGCCGACGCTCGGGCACGTTTCGGCGATGAATCCGGCGAGCTGCCGCCCACGCGCGCGAATTCCGTCGGCAATCTCGGCCACTTGTGCCGCGTACTTCGCGCCGGCGCTCGCATCGCGTCGGCGAAATTCACCGCGATAGTCGTCGGGCAGTGGTGCGACATGCACCCAATCCGGCGCGCCGCCGCCACCAGGCCCTGCGTGCTTGTACGGACTGATGTCGATGAGCGACGTCGTGTTGCCGTGATACGCCGCGTCGAGCACGAGCATGTCACGCCGGCCGGTGTATGCGCGGGTGAGCCTGAGCGCGAGCTCATTGGCCTCGCTCGCCGAGTTGACGAAGTAGCAGACGTCGAGCGAGGGCGGCAGCGTCGACAGCAAACGATCGGCATATTCGGCGAGCAGATCGTTCAGGTAGCGTGTGTTGGTGCTCAACACCCGCATCTGCGCCGCGCCGGCCTCGACGACCCGCGGATGACAGTGCCCCACGTGCGGCACGTTGTTGTAGGCATCGATGTAGCGGCGCCCCTGGTCGTCGTAGAGATACTGCATCCAGCCGCGCACGATCTTGACCGGCTCCCGATACGCGATGCTCAAGTTGCGTCCGATCCGGGCACGACGGTGCGCCAGCGTCTCGTGCGTGCTCGGCGCCCGTCGCGGGAAGCGATCGTCCGGGACCCGCGCGATGAGATTCGGGTCGGGACAAAGCGCGCGCCACACGCTTCGCTGCGTGGGTCGCGCGACGCCGGGGAAATCAGTTCCGAGACCGAGTAGGTCGGTGATGATTTGCAGATGGAGATGGGGCGTCCAGCCGCCGTTCACCTCCGCCGTACCCAGCGTCGCGATTTGCGCGCCTGCCTCGACGCGTTGGCCCGCGGCGAGATTGCGCAGCGATTCCCGGCTCAGGTGGCCGTACAGTGTGAAGAACTCCGTGCCGTCGTCTGTCGCATGTCGAACCACGATTACCGGGCCATAGTCCTGCGGCGCTGCGTTGTCGGCAAACGCGTGAATGGTTCCGGCGAGCGGCGCGAACACCGGCGTGCCGGCGTCGGCGAACAGGTCGAGGCCGATGTGAATCGTGCGATGCTCGTCGGTCGGGCGCGGGCCGAGCGCGAACGCCGGTGCAACGTAGAGGAGGCGTGGCTCGTCGTAGCACCCGATCGCCAGTCGAACATTCGACTGGCGCATCAGATCGAACACGCGGCGCGTGAGTGCAGGCTCGATGTTCTCGTGAACATCGCCGCTCATGAGCGGGCTTGCGATGCTCAGATCCAGCACGATGCTTGGCTCGCGTCGCAAATCGAAGCCGATCACCGGCGCCGGAGTCTGCGCAGATAGGTAGGTCGCGACACGACCGCTCGCCGGCACAGGGTCCACTCCGGCGGCTTCGCGGAACACCGCGTGAGCAAGGCCGAATGGGACCGCCGCGAGCGTGGGCAGCATGCGCGCGATCGCCGACTGGCTCACGCCGAGGTACAGGTTGTCGGGCCGGCGGCGAAGCTGGTCGGCCGCGATGCACGCGCTCATGCAAAGCCGGAGCGCGACCAGCCCGAACAGCGACGCGAGCTCCTCGTCGCTGAGCGCCACATGCTCGCGATATCCGCGTACGACGCGCGCCGCGACAGTCAGCGGGTCATCGCTATCGAGAATCGCGTAGGCGATCGCGATGGCGAGGTCACCGACGCGATAACTGTGCACCATGTCGCCGAAGTCGACGATGCCCGTGACGCGCTGGTCGCGTGACTCGACGTCCGATCCGCCGCCCACGAGAACATTGTGATCGTTGAGATCTGAGTGGATCGTCCCGCGCGGCAGACACGCGAGCAACGTCGCGGTCGTCCGATCGAATCCGGCCAAGAGGCGATCGAGTGACACGCGAAGCTCGGTGTCGGTGATCAAGCCGCGGTATTGATCGATGATCGTTCGCCCATTCGCCAAGTCCCAGTAGAACGCGCGGTGAATCGCCGGCCGGTCGAATCCGGCCAGCGCGCTGTCCAGCGCGCCGATCTGTCGCCCGAGATCCTCGTACAACTCGCTCGTGCGCCGCGATATGGTTGCCAAAGGACGTCCCGGCAGCCAGGTGATCGCCCAGACCAAGTGCTGCTTGCCGTTGCCGGCGGTCACCTCCACGAGCGACGACCCGTCGGTCGCCCGCAGCACTCGCGGGGTCGTGGTCAGCGTCGCCGAAACGTGCGCGAGCGCGTCTTGTTGCGCCGCAAGCAATGCGCGCGACTCACCGGCGTTGGCGATCTTGAGAACGATAGGCGACCCGCCCGCGCGCTCGATGAGAAAATTCTGATCACGCTCGCTGGTGAGCGGCGTCGCGCCACCCACGACGGCGAAATGATCGCGCGCCAATCGCTCGGCCCCGGCGACGTCGAACTGCGGAGCGTGTTCCAGCGGAGCGGGGGCGGGGGATGATTCCGTCACGATCGTTCAGCCGCTCGCTACTTGGTTTCGCCGCGAACTTCCTTGGGGATGCGACCCTCGCGGACGGCGCTCCAATCGTCGCCGCGCCGAACAACCTGATAGGCCCGCTCGAAGCGCAACGCTTGCGAGATCCCCGACGACGGCGTGTCATACTTCTGGGCGTACACGTAGACCTGTGTCGAGTCACCGTGCAGCGCCAATACCGGCGTGAAGCGGATCACGTAGCCGGGTAGCCCCGCCAAGCAGCGGGCGGTACCTCGATTGCTGGCGTTGAGCGTCGGCTCGCACGTACCCTTGATCGCGCCGCGACGCCGCAGCTCGGCGACGACGTCACTCGACACCATGCCGGCCGGCGCGAGGCCGGTCGTGCGCGGAAGGAGCCGGCGATCGAGGAGGAGCGAAAGCGCCGGGTCGCCAACGTCGAAGGCGGCGCGAGCCGCCGCCTCGTAGACGTGGGCCTGGTCCGCGGGCGACAGCGATGCCGTCGCCAAACCGCGGCCGCGCACATCGCTCGAGGCGTCGCCACTACATCCAGCGAGTCCGCTGGCCAGTACTACCGCGACGACGCCCCGTGCGAAGTGCATTCATGAAACTTACCACAAACCGACTACCGAATTCAGCGGCGACCCTCATCGTTGTCGCGATCGCCCTTGTGCTTGTGGTGCTTTTCCTTGCCCTTGCCCTTCACGCTGCGATCACGGTTTTCGTAGACTTGGTTCTGGTTCTGGTAGACCCGGCTCCGGTTTCTGTACACACCCGAAACGCGATCGTCGCGGTCGTTGTTGTATGTGCCGTTGATGCCGGTGTTGTTCGGGCAGAGTGTGTGAACTCGTCCGTATTGGTCCGTGCGTTGGACGCAGTTCTGACCGTTGGTGATGACCTGGCCGTTCGAGTCATACACTCGGCGGCCGGAGCCGTCGGTCCGATCGCCATAGATGATCCGGCCGTTGTACGGCACGTTCGCCGCGGCCGTGTTGCAGTCGGTCGGCGCCGGCTGTTGGCCCGGCGGAAGACCGTCGATCCAGATGCGACACATACCGGCACGGGGGCGCTGTCCGGGCGGAATCCCACCATTCCCTCGACCGCGTCCCTGTGCCATGGCTGGCGTCGCAACCGCGAGCGCGGCGAACACGGCAATCAATTCAATTTTTCGCATGAACTTCCTCCTCCGAGGCTACACGAGTTCTACACCGGAGTGTAAAGCACGTGCGGTGCCGCGGGCCTCAATTCGCCGGGCACAGACCGCTCGATCAAGCGGCGTCAGCAAGGCGGACCACTCCGGTGACGCGCGTCACCATGGCTGCCTCGGCTGCCTCGTCCGCGGGTTGACGCGACCGCGGACACGCCATTACGTTGCGTCCATGCCAATGATCGGCCGCACCCACCACACGCATCGCCACCACCATGGTCCCTCGGGCCCAGGGGAGGCACGCGTGTAGGTGTAGCCGTTCGCTACCACTCGACACTCGCGTTCCACACTGCGGCCCGTCCTCGACGGGCCTTTTTCTTTTTCCGCTACATCGATCCTCGCGCACTTCCACGATTTCATCGACCAATGCCACGCATCGCACTCCCCAACAAAGGACGCCTCGCCGACGACACGCGCGAGCTCTTCACCGACGCCGGGCTCGACGTCCGAATTCGCGGCGAACGCGCGCTCTCAGCATCACTGGGCGGAATCTTCGAGGCGATCTTCGTTCGAGCGGCCGATATCCCGGAGTTCGTCGCCGATGGCGCGGCCGACCTCGGCGTGACCGGCTGGGACCTGATCACCGAGTCGCAACGCGACGTCGTCCCGCTGCTCGATCTCGAGCTCGGACGCTGTCGGTTGAGCGTTGCGGCGACCGAAGACAGTTGCATTCGCACGGTCGACGACGTGCCGAACGGTGCGCGCGTCGCGACGGCCTTTCCCGCTATCACGGGCTGCTACTTCGCGAAGGCCGATCGTCGTGTCGAAGTGGTTCCCGTGTCGGGCGCCGCCGAGATCGCGCCGCACCTCGGCATCGCCGACGTGATCGTCGATCTCGTGTCGACCGGTTCGACGCTCCGCGTCAACGGCCTTCGCGAAGTTGCGACGATTCTCGAATCATCGGCCCGATTGATTGCGTCGCGAGCCATTGCCACGACGCTCGATCGCAACGGCGACGAGGCGAAAGAGATTCGCGGTCTCGTGGCCGCGCTCGAGTCGGTGGTACGAGCCAAGGGCCAGCGCTACGTCATGGCCAACGTTCCGCGGGCGCTCTTGTCCGACGTCCGGCGAATCCTTCCTGGACTCGGCGGGCCGACCGTCGTCGACGTGTTGAATGGCGGCGAGCATGTCGCCGTACATGCGGTCGTGCCCGCGGCGAGCATCTATCAAACGATCGGCGACCTCCGCGCGATCGGCGCGACCGGCGTTCTGGTAACTCGCATCGAGAGGCTCGTCCCATGACCGCCGCAGGCACAGTCTCTCGTGTGCAGACAGCGCCGTCGTGGCTGCGATACTCCGGCGCGATCGAGGAGCTCTCGATCGAAGCTCGGCGGGCGCTGTTCGCCCGCGCGACCAACACCTCGGACTCCCTCGCCGCGGAGACGGCGCGGATCGTGTCCGACGTCCGCGCTCGTGGCGACTTGGCGTTGCTCGAGATGGCGCGCCGGTTCGATTCAGTCGACCTCGCGGCGCTCGAGGTTCCGCGGACGATGCTCGCGCGGGCCCTCGATGAGACGCCGGCTTCGCTGCGCCGCGCCATGGAGCGCGCCGCGCGCAACATCGCCACGGTGCACAGCGCCTTCATGCCGAGCGCCGTCGAGGTGGAATCCGAATCAGGCATCATCGTCGGGAGACGGCCGGATCCGTTGCGACGCGTCGGCGTCTACGCGCCGGGCGGACGCGCGAGCTATCCGAGCAGCGTCTTGATGGGCGCGATTCCCGCGCGCGTCGCCGGCGTTGGCGAGATCGTGCTCTGCTCGCCGCCCGATCGCACCGGGGTTCCCTCCTCCGCCGTGCTTGCCGCGGCCCAGCTCGCGAGCGTCGATCGCGTCTTCGCCGTCGGCGGAGCGGGAGCCATTGCTGCGATGGCGCTCGGAACCGAAACGATTCCGCGCGTCGATCGCATCGTTGGACCCGGTAACGCGTATGTCGCGGCCGCGAAGCTGCAACTCGTTGGCGACGTGGCGATCGATTCGCCCGCCGGACCGAGCGAGCTGCTAATCGTCGCCGACGAGTCGGCCGACGCGAACGACGTCGCGCTCGAGATGGTCGCGCAGGCCGAACACGATCCCAATGCCTGCGTGCTCGCGATCGCGGTGGGCGACGGCCTCGCTGGTGCGATCCGGCGCGCGCTCGCGACCGCCGTGGCTGCGACGCCGCGGCGCGACATCGTCGCTCTCGCACTGGCGGCGCAGGGCGGCGTGCTCTGCGCCGACAGCGTCGAGTCGGGAGTCGACTTCGCGAATGAGTACGCGCCCGAACATCTCTTGCTCGCCGTTCGGCGTCCTGACGCCGCGTTGTCGCGAGTGCGCAATGCCGGCACCGTGTTCTTGGGCGCTATGAGCTCGGTCGCGTTCGGCGACTACATGACCGGCGCGAACCACGTGCTTCCAACCGGCGGCGCGGCGCGCACGTACTCCGGTCTCTCGCCGCTCGATTTCGTGCGATGGACGACGTACCAGCGCGTCGACGAAGAGGCGGCCCGTCGGCTCAGCGACGACGTCGCGCGATTCGCAGAAGCGGAACTACTTCCGGGACACGCGGCCGCCGCTCGGCGGTGGAGCGCCGCATCATGAACCGCGTGGCGAACGAACCGCTTCGCACTCGAGCCACGTACCGGGACATCGAGTTGTACGCCCCAGATCGTGCGCCGACCGCGATCGACTTGAGCGACAACACCAATCGGTGGGGCGTGCCGCCGGCCGCACTCCGCGAGATGCAGCGCGCCGCCAAGACGTCGATGTCACGATATCCGGATCTCTATGGCGCGTCACTCAAGCGCGCGCTCGCCGCATACACCGGCGTCGATCCATCGATGATCGTGACCGGCTGCGGCTCCGACGACGTTCTCGATTCGGCGATCCGCGCGTTCTCCGAGGCAGGTGAGCTCGTGGCGACATTGGACCCATCCTTCCCAATGATCCCGCTGTTCGCGCGGATGAATGGACTCGAGTGCGCGCTGATTCCGCTCGACGCGTCTTATGGCGTCGATGCAGACGCGATCGCGGCGCTCGATGCAAGTGTGACTTATCTCTGCTCGCCAAACAATCCGACCGGCACGACGATCCCGCGCTCGACGATCGAGTCGATCGTTGCTCGCGCGCGTGGCGTCGTGATCGTCGATGAGGCTTACGTCGAGTTCAGCGACGCAAGCATTCTCGACCTCGTCGAGCGGTCGTCGAACCTCCTCGTGGTCCGCACGATGTCCAAGGCCTTCGGCTTGGCGGGACTCCGCGTCGGATACGCCGTCGGCGCGCCGGCGCTCGTTGCCGAGGTTGAGAAATCGCGCGGCCCGTACAAGGTGAACGCGATCGCCGAGCGCGCGGCCGTCGCGGCTCTGACCGAGGATCTTGATTGGGTGCGGGAACACATCGCGCTCGCCGTCACCAGCCGCGAGGCTCTGACAGGTGAGCTCGCGGCGCGCGGCATCAGCGTCGTTCCATCGTTGGCGAATTTCGTGTTTGCGCCCGTCGGCAACGCGCAGGCGATCGCGTCGCGGATGCGCCAGTCCGGCGTAGCCGTTCGCGCATACGAAGGCTTGCGTGCGACGTCGCCCGCGCTCGAGCGGACGCGCGGCTCCGCCCTTCGAATATCCGTCGCGCCTTGGCCGGAGATTGGCGCCGCCCTGTCTGCGTTCGACGAGGCGAGGATCGCATGCGCGTGACGATGTTCGATTACGGCGCGGGTAATCTCCACTCGCTCCAGAAGGCGCTCGTGCTCGCCGGCGCGCGGGTGTCTATCGAGACCGACCCCGAGCGCTGCCTCGACTCCGACGCGCTGATTCTGCCGGGGGTTGGCGCATTCGGACATGCCGCTGCACGACTCGCCGCCGGTCGTGACACACTTCGCGCGGCTATCCGCGGCGGGTTTCCGACGATCGGGATCTGCCTCGGCATGCATCTGCTGTTCGATGCGAGCGACGAAGGCCCGGGCCAAGGGCTGGGTGTGTTGGGGGGACGCGTCGCGCGCCTGTCGGCCGAGCGCGTGCCGCAGATCGGCTGGAACTCGATCGACGGCGCATGCGATCCGTTGGTGACCGAGTCGTCGTTGACCTGCGGGTACTACGCCAACTCGTTCGTCGCGCGCCCAATCGACGGCGCGGCGGTCGTCGCTTGGTCGACGCACGAGTGCGATCGCTTTCCGGCGATCGTGCGCGCGTACCGGGCGATCGGAGTGCAGTTCCATCCGGAGAAGAGCTCGACGCCCGGCATCCGCTTTCTCGGCGCGGCGCTCGCGGAGTGCGCGCGATGATCGCCATTCCAGCGGTCGATCTTCGCGACGGCGCCTGCGTGCAGCTCGTCGGCGGCTCGTACGATGACGAGCGGATTCGACTCTCCGATCCGGTTCGCGTCGCACGTTGCTGGGCGGAAATCGGGTTTCGCCGCCTGCACGTCGTTGATCTCGACGCCGCGACGGGCGCGGGATCGAACGCGGGGCTCATCGACGCCATCGTGCGCGAGGTCGATGCCGAAGTACAGGTCGGCGGAGGCGTCCGATCGGCGACGCGCATCGAGGAGTTGGTCACGTCGGGCGCGGCGCGCGTTGTCACCGGCACGCGGGCGTTGGCGGATCGCGATTGGATCGTGGAACAGGCGACTCGCTTCCCGGGCAGTCTCGTCGTCGCCGTTGACGTTCGCGACGGCCGGGTCGCGACTCACGGGTGGACGACCTCGATCGATCGCGCCATCGACGAATGCCTCGCCGACTTGTCCGATCTGCCGCTCGCCGGCGTATTCGTCACCGCTGTCGATGTGGAAGGACAGATGCAGGGTCCCGACGTCGCTCTCATGAAGGCGGTCACGGCCGCGGCGCGTGTGCCCGTCATCGCGTCGGGCGGCATCGCATCTCTAGCTGATCTCCGACTGCTCGCCGATCTCGGCATATCGGCGGCGGTCATCGGAATGGCGCTCTACACTGGACGGCTCGACGCGCACGCCGTCGCCAAGGAGTTCGGAGCATGACCACGGTTCAACGCGACACGCGCGAGACGCGCATCCGAGCGACGATCGTCGCCGACGTCGGCGCGACATCGATCGATACGTCGATTCCCTTTCTCGATCACATGCTGCAAACGCTCGCACGATACGCCGGGCTCGGCATCGCGGTGCAGGCACGCGGCGATCTCCGTCATCACATCGTCGAAGACGTCGGGATCTGTCTTGGCAAGGCCTTGCTCTCGTACGCGCCACCCACGTGCGCACGATACGGCGACCGCACGATCCCAATGGACGATGCGCTCGTACAATGCGCGCTCGATCTGGGCGGACGTCCGTACTACCGCGGACCGCTGCCGAGCGGCCTGTACGACCACTGGATGCGATCGTTCGCCGACAACGCCGGTGCGACGATTCATTTACGCGTGATCCGCGGCCGCGATCGGCACCACGTCGTCGAGGCAGCGTTCAAGGCGCTCGGGCTCGCCCTCGGCGATGCACTGCGCGAGACGGGCGCTGTGTTCAGCACGAAAGGCGCGGCAACGATCGGAGTCGAACCATGACGTTGACGCGTCGAATCATCGCGTGCCTCGACGTGACGCGTGGGCGCGTCGTGAAAGGCGTCGGCTTCGTCGACCTGCGCGACGTGGGCGACCCGGTAGAGTTGGCCGAGCGCTATGAGCGCGACGGCGCCGACGAAATCGTGTTCCTCGACATCTCGGCAACGTCCGACGCGCGTGATACGCTGCTCGATCTCGCCGAGCGCACGGCCAAGCGGCTGTTCATTCCGCTCACGATCGGCGGCGGCATGCGCACGGCCGACGACGTCGCGCGGGCGCTTCGCGCGGGCGCGGATAAGGTCAGCATTAATTCGGCCGCGGTCCAGCGGCCGGAGATATTGACCGAGTCCGCCACCCGCTTCGGCTCGCAGTGCGTGGTGGCGAGCGTCGACGCCAAGCAATGCGGCGACGAGCGCTGGGAGGTCTACGTCCGCGGCGGACGACGACCCACTGGACTGGACGCCGTCGAGTGGGCGAAGACGTGCGTAGAGCGCGGCGCGGGCGAAATTCTGTTGACGAGCATCGACCGCGACGGTGCGCGCAGCGGCTACGACGTCCAGCTCACGCGCGCGGTGGCCTCGGCGGTATCGGTACCGGTGATCGCCTCCGGCGGAGCGGGCGGGCCGGATGATGTGGTCGACGTGTTCAACGCCTCGCTCGCCGATGCCGCGCTGGTCGCCGGCATCCTGCACGATGAGGCCACGTCGGTGCCCGCGATCAAGCGTGCGCTCGCCACGGCCGGGATCGCGGTACGAATGAGCGAATCATGAACGAGACTTCCCTACTCCTCGAAGCCGTCACGGACGTCGCGCGTGTCGCCGGCTCGGTCGCCTTACGACACTTCAGGACGCGGCTCCGCGTCGAGACGAAGTCCGATGGGTCGCCGGTCACGATCGCCGATCGCGCCGCCGAAGCCGCCGCTCGCAAGTGGATCGCGGAGCGCTTTCCGAGCGACGACGTGCTTGGCGAAGAAATGGTTTCAGTCGATCGCGGCGCGTCACGGCGCTGGATCATCGACCCGATCGATGGCACCAAGAGCTACGTGCGAGGTGTTCCGCTCTGGGGCACGCTCATCGCCGTCGTCGAGGGAGAGCGGGTGCTCGCGAGCGCGGCGTACTTTCCCGCGCTCGAGGAGTTGTTGTGCGCAGGCACGGGTCTGGGCTGTTGGTGGAACGGCTCCCTCGCGCGCGTTTCCACAGTCGATCGGTTGGATGCGGCAACCGTGTTGACGACCGACGAGCGATTCGCCGCCGCGCCGGCTCGTGAGCCTTCGTGGCGACGCCTCGCGCCGCGCGCGGCGTTGAGCAGGAGCTGGGGCGATTGCTACGGGTACTTGCTCGTCGCGACCGGCCGCGCCGAGGTCATGGTCGACGGTGCGCTCGCGGCGTGGGACGCCGCCGCGTTGGTTCC
This sequence comes from Gemmatimonadaceae bacterium, assembly GCA_036392315.1. GTDB lineage: Bacteria > Gemmatimonadota > Gemmatimonadetes > Gemmatimonadales > Gemmatimonadaceae > JAQBQB01. Next base: position 2,200 of record DASVYG010000398.1, on the reverse strand, counting down.
GGTGATTACCGAGGCTGGGGGCGTGTTCACCGATTGGAACGGTCGACCGACGGCGTTCGGCGGAAGCGGCATCGCCACGAATGCGGCGCTCGCCGTCGAAGTGCGCGCGGTGCTCGGTGCCGATGCGCCGGCGCGCGAAGGAGTGCGCCCATGAATCACGTCGATCGTGTCGCCGATCTCGATCGGCTCGACTTCGCGAAGGGCGGCGGGCTTGTGACCGTCGTTGCGCAGGATGATCGCAGCGGTGCGGTGCTCATGGTGGCGCACGCGGACCGCGAGGCGCTGGAGCGCACGCTCGCGACGCGCGAGATGCACTATCGTTCGCGCAGTCGAGGATTGTGGCGGAAGGGCGACACGAGCGGAAATGTTCAGCAGGTCGTCGCTCTGTTTCACGACTGCGACGGCGACGCGGTGTTGGCAATCGTTCGTCCGGCCGGGCCCGCGTGCCACACCGGAACCACGAGTTGCTTCGGCGACGAGGCGGCGGCCTCGCCGACCCTCGGTGTCTCCGACGCACTCGACCGGCTCGATGCAACGATTCAAGAGCGCGCCCACACGGGCGACTCGACGACGAGCTACACGCGCCGCCTGCTCGACGACCGCAACCTCCGCCTCAAGAAGCTCGGCGAGGAGGCGGCGGAGTTAGTCCTCGCGTGTGCCGACGGAGATCGCGAACGAGCGGTGAGCGAGAGCGCCGATCTGTTCTACCACGTGCTGGTCGCATTACGATCGTTGGACGCCGGCTTGCCCGACGTGCGGGCGACGCTCGCCGGCCGTGCGCGATCCTCATAGCAACGCGACGTCATGCGGTGCTCAGCGGAACGCGTTTCCAGAACTGATACACGACCAGCCCCAAAGCGAGGATGGCGACGCCGATGCCCGCGTTCGCTGGGTATTGTACGATCGTCGTCAGTGAGACCGACCAGCAGGCGAGAACGAACACGAGCGTCGTGATCGGATGCCAGGGAACACGTACGAGCTCACCCTCTGACTCCTCTGTGCCCGCTCGACGCGCGCGCGCGCGAAACACGAGCAGCGATGCGCCCGTGAGCCCGAAAAAGAGCACGTCGATGGAGACGACGTAGTTGAGGATTTGATCGTACTTGCCCGTGAGCGCGATGATCGCCGCCCACACGCCTTGCAACACGATCGCAACCACGGGCACGCGCGAACGCGGATTGAGCGTGCCGACCGCCTTGAAGAAGACGCCGTCGCGTGCCATCGCGTAATACACGCGCGGCGCGGTCAGAATGCTCTGGCTGAGAAATCCCACCGTCGACACGGCAATGCCGAGCGCAATCAATCGCGCGCCGCGTTCGCCGAGCGCGCGACGCATGACTTCGGACGCGGGCGTCGATGTCTGCGCGAGCCCGTCGACACCAAGCGTGCGCAGGCACACATAGGTCACGGCGAGATACAGCACGATCACTCCGACCACGCCGATCAAGAGGCCTCGCGGCAAATCGCGGCGAGGATTGCGCATCTCGCCGCTCACGAAGCTTGCCGTCTGCCATCCGCCGTACGCGAAGAGCACTGGCACCATCGCGGTGGCGAGACCGACTGCTCCGCCTGACTGCGTGCTGGTAGCCGAACCGATGACCGGCGCCGGCGTGACGAGAATGAATCCGACGCCGATGAGCAACGCGATCGCCACGAGCTTCGTGAGCATCAGCGCGCTCTGCACGTTGCTGCCCGAGCGCACGCCCATGCAGTTGATGATCGTCAGCACCGCGAGCGTGAGTGCCGCGACGGCCTGCTCCGGCACGCCCAATCCGGTGAGCTCGCGGAAGTAGCGACCGAAGATGATCGCGGCGCCGGCCATGCCGCCCGTCTGCGTGACGAGCAGCAGCGTCCATCCATAAAGGAAAGCGACGGACGATCCGTAGGCGTCGCGCAAATATGCGTACTGTCCACCCACGCGCGGACGAAGCACCGCGAGCTCCGCGTACACGAAGGCGCCGATCAGCGCGATCCCGCCGCCGATGATCCACGCGCCGAGTACGAGCGCCGGCGTGTGCACCTGTCGCGCGACGACGCTCGGATTGACGAAGATGCCGGCGCCAATGATGCCGCCCATGACGATCATCGTCGCGTCGAAGGGGCCGAGTCGGCGAGCGAGCGTCGGTCCAGCGCCGGACTCTTCTCCGGAGATCGTCGTCATCTTGAGAAGCGCGAAGGATCCGCTGTCGAGAGCGAGGCC
>DASVYG010000397.1:0-5896 GCA_036392315.1 Gemmatimonadaceae bacterium | reverse complement strand
TTCGTCGAGCAGGTCGAGGACTCCGCCAAGCGGTCCGAGCGCCAAAGGCGCGGCGGCGGGCGCCATGCTCTCATCGACGATCGACACGGCGACCACTCGCTCGACGATCGTCGCCCTGACGCTCGTTGTCGGCGCAGGTGGCTGTGCACCACTATCGCGAAAAAGCTGTTCGGAAAAGTCCAGCATGCGGGCCCCGTGAGCGGCAACTATCGCCGAGGTGCACCTCACCTCAAGCCGCGACACCATGTAAATACCGGCCGCGGAGGAGCGTGCCAATGGGGAGTTTGACGACGTTCGTGTGGGGGAATGCCCGCAACGGTCCCCTCTACACCCGAGATGGCACGATGCGACGGCCGACGCCAGACTCGACGGCCGTCGACCGCGTACCGTCAGCAAGCAGCACGTCGCTGAGTAACTGCTCATTCTATTTCTCAGATAATCTGCAGCACTGAGCACGGCCGCTACGTCAATGATCGCCACCGACTCGCCCACATGCGCCCCGCACAACGCTGCCGCCGCCGACCCTTGATGAGGTGTGGTGAGCGCGCGGCTGTTAGCTCGCGAGGTTCGACCATCCTCGCTGGCTGTATACATTTGGGCCTGCGACGCTTCGGGTTCGGCGGGCTAGTCTAGGCGCGCACGTCGTGGACCAGCCCATGCCTTGCGCCGTCCCGGTCGCCGCGATAATGTCGCTCCCCGGCCCGACGCCGAATCGGTGCCCCGAACAGATTGGCCCGGAGGTGCTTCGTGTCGAATAGACTGTCGCGCCCTACTGCCCCCGACGCGCTTTGCTGCCGCGTATTGGCCGCGCGCATGCGCCGTCGGTCAGGCCTCGCCGCCGCATCAGACTCCGTTGTTCCATCACAGCCCGTTGCCTCGAGGGGGATTCTATGACCCGTTGTTTCCGCGCGCCTCCGCGTCGGCTGCATCGACTGGCTTGGCGATCTGTCACGCTCGCCCTGGTGTGTTCGGCCGCAACTCTGAAGGCGCAAACCGGCCAAGTGGTCGGAACCGTCGTCGACCAGAGTACCGCACAGCCCGTCGAGGGCAGTCAGGTTTTGATCCAGGGAACGAACCTCGCGGGCACCACGGACCGACGCGGGCACTTCATCATCCGCGGCGTGACCGCCGGTTCCGTCACCGTGCGTGCGCAACGCCTCGGCTTTCGGCCGGCGACGCAAGTGGTGCGGGTGCCGGCCAACGACTCGGTATCGGTGCGATTCGCACTCACACTGAGCGTCGTCGAGCTCGAGTCGGTGGTCACGACCGGCACAGGCGGCGCCGTCGAGAAGAAACAACTCGGCGCTCCGATCGGCATTGTCAACGTCGACAACCTCGCCGAGACGAAGCCGATTCCCGATCTGTCGAGCGCGCTCACGTTCCAGGTTCCTGGGTTGCGCGCAATGGACGGCGGCGGTGGAGCGGGTGCAGCGAAGGACCTCCGCATTCGCGGCATGTCGAGCTTCAGCCTGAGCCAGCGCCCCGCCGTGTACATCGACGGCGTCAAGATCGACACGAAGGCGGTCGACTGGAGCTCGACGATGCCCAATCAGGGCTGCTGCAACTTCAACGGCGGCGTCGGTGAAGATCGGCTGTCCGATCTCAATCCGAACGACATCGACCGCATCGAAGTGCTGAAGGGACCGGCGGCGGCAACGCTCTACGGCTCCGACGCGTCGAACGGCGTGATTCAGATCTTCACGAAGAAGGGTCGGCTGGAGAGCGCACCCACGTGGAATTTTGCGTTCACCGGGGGCTATGACCGATCGCCCGAGAACTACCCGACGCATCTGTATCCGAACTTCACGGGGGCCGACGGCACCCGCGCGCTCGACATGAACAAGACGCTGATCGGCGACGGGCCGTACCAGGAGTATCAGGTCAACGTGAACGGCGGCGCCAACAAGGCGACCTACTTCGTTTCCGGCGGCTTTACAAAGGAAGTGGGCAGCATTCAGCCCAACGATGCGCGGCGGGGAACGCTGCGCGTGAACGTCGACTGGCAGCCGACTGAGAAAATGAACTTCGAGGCGCGTTCGTCCTACGGCCGGAACTACATCAACTCGTTGCAGGGTGGCAACAACTGGACGGCGCTCACCGGCAACGCGTCGAACGGCGACCCACGGAACGCGACCAAGCTGCGTCCGTACGGCGAGGCGTGGGTCTCCGTCGCCGACATCCAGAAGATGACGTCGTTCAGCGACGCGAATCGCTACACGGGCGGAGCGACCTTCAGCTACCAGGCGACGGCGAATTTTCTGTCGCGCTTCAATGTCGGCGTGGACCTGACCAACGACAACAAGCAGCGCTTCTTCCCGTACGACGGCAACTTCGGCTCGGCGAGTGTCTTCAACGGCGAGAAGGATGACGCCTTCCGCTATTACTCCAACTACACGGCCGACTATCTAGCGCAATACAGCCTCAAGCTGCCGCGCGGTATTACGTCGGATTTCGCGGTTGGTGGTCAAGGATACTACGAGACGGAGCAGCTGAATCTCGCCGTCGGCAAACAATATCCTGGACCGGGCGTCAGCACGGTCACTGCCGCTTCGCAGACCTTTGGCTCGGAGTCGTACGCGCACACCGTGAACATCGGCGGGTACGCCCAGGATCGCTTCTCGGTTGGCGACCGGTTCTTCACGACGCTCGGCTTCCGCATCGACGGCAACAGCGCGTTCGGCAAGAACTACGGCTATCAGAAATACCCGAAAATCGACGCGGCCTACAACATCGCCGGCCTTGCGGGCGTGCCCCAGTTCATCAGCAGCCTCAAGCTGCGAGGCGCATGGGGCCGCGCCGGCAAGACGCCGGGAGCATTTGACCAATATCAGACGTATCGACCGGAGGCGGTGTTCTCGAACACGCCGGCGCTCACGCCGTTCAACCCGGGCAACACCGTTCTGGCGCCGGAGATCACGACGGCGATCGACGCCGGCTTCGACGCAGGCTTCTTTGGCGATCGACTGGGTCTCGAGGCGACCTATTACCAGCAGAAGACGAACGACGCGATCACGAGCGTCACCCTGCCGCCGAGCGAGGGGTTCCTCAACTCGCAAAAGCAGAACATCGGCGGCATCGTGAACAACGGATGGGAGACGGCGCTCAACTGGCTGACGTTCTCCTCGCGAGATCTCGATTGGCACAACGATTTCCGCGCCGACGGCAACAAGAACAAAGTCACGAACCTCAACGGCCACATCATCGGCAGCAACACGACCATTCGCCTGGGCTATCCGATTCAAGGAATCTGGATGCCTCGACCTGTGTCGTACAACGCGACGACGAAGACGTGGGTACGCAGCGACACGACGCTGTATCAGGGTCCGCCTCTTCCCACGTTCAACTTCTCGTACTCGCCGTCGGTCCGCTGGAGAAGCTTCCAGTTCCTCGCGCTTTTAACGGTCGAGCGCGGGGCGGTCATATCGAACAGCGACCGACCCTATCGTTTCCGCCAGCACACCGGCGACGAGTTCCTGTCGCTGCTCGGCGCGAACGGGGCGAACACACCGGCGTCGGACTCCGCCGTCAAGTATTGGGCGCTGTTCGACGATCCCGAGAGCCGCAACAACACGCGCATTCGCCAGCTGTCGCTCACGTACGAGATTCCGGTCGCGATGTCGTCGCGGCTCGGCCTCGGTCATACGACGTTCACCGCGTCCGAGCAGAACGTCAAGATTTGGGCACACTGTCACTGCCAGGATCCGGACTTCGCGACGTACGTGGGGTCCGACTTCTCCGGATCGCTCGGCTTCCTGGCCGATCCGGCACCTCATCAGTTCCGCTTCGCCATTCGCTCACGGTTCTAACGCACACCAACCCAATCATCGAGACTCGAGCCATGCATGATACAATGACGCGGATGTCGCGCGGCGTTTCGCACGGGTTGGTCGCGGCGGTGCTACTCGCGAGCGCGGCGTGTGGCGACGTTCTCAAAGTGCAGGACCCGCAGAACTTCGCGGCCAGCACACTCGACAATCCCATCCTCTGGCCCGCAGTCGCCAACGGCGCCGAGGGCGACTTGATGTTGCCGCTGGACGATTTCGCGATCTTCACCGGAATGCTTTCGGACGAGCTGTGGGACAGCAGTACTTGGATCGACTGGCACGACATCTCGACCGGAGCGATCCGACCGAACCGACCGCAAGGGACGTTCGGCGACGGCGTACAGAATTCCGTGCTGCGTGCTCGCTATTCGGCACAAGCGGCCGCCGATCGCTTCGCTTCGGGCATGGGCGACTCGGCGAGCACCAGTCCTCTCATGGTGCAAGTCAAGACCGTCGATGCCTGGGCCGATCTCGTGCTCGCCATGGGATTCTGCGAATCCCCTCCGACGCAGGGCTCGGCCGCCGTGAGCGATACGGTCATGTTCAAGAACGCGCTGGCCAAGCTCACCGCCGTGCTTCCGCTCGCGCAGAACGCGCACTACACCAAGGCGACCGACCGCACGAATCAGGTCAATTGGATCACGGCGGGAATCGCGCGAGCGAACCTGATGCTCGGTAACTACGACGCCGCGCTCGCGGCGGCGCAGCAGGTCCCTGTCGGCTTCGAGAAGGACGCGATCTTTTCGTCCAACTCGACCGCGCAAAACAACAACCTGTTCGTCCAGGGGAACGCGGCCTCGAACCGCTCATACACCATTCGCGGGATCTGGGCGAGCCAGATCGACACGATCGCCGGGTTCATGAAGGATTGGTACAGCGGCCAGTTGGATCAACGCATTCCCCTCCAGCACGACAACAACAACAGCAAGGGCTACAACCTCGGCGCCGGTGGCGTGGTGAAGTTCTACAGCAACGGAAAGGCGAGTGTGGCGAGCGCGCCCATTGCCATGGCCAAATACGCCGAGATGGTGTTGATCCAGGCGGAAGTGTACTGGAGAAAAGGCCAGTATCAGACGGCGATCGACAAGATGAACATCAATCGCGCCGCCGCCGGCCTGCCGAATCTCGTGCTGCCAGCCACCGGCGACATCTCCACGTGGGTCCGTGACGCGCTACTCAGCGAGCGGTTCGCGCAACTCTTCACGGAAGGCTTCCGGATGCAGGACCTCTATCGCTTCAACCTGGTGACTGCAAAGCTCGGCCCCGGCCGATTGATCAAGCTGCCGCTGTCGGTCACCGAGGCCGTGAACAATCCCAACATCAAGATCAACGGCGGGAAATGCCCGGGCATCAGTTGAGCAAACTGGCATGACGCGTTGGGTGGACAGCCGGGTGGGCTCGCGTGGCGACACGCGCCTCACCCGGCGGGAGTTTCTGTCAGTGTGTGGAAGCGGCGTGGCGGTGGCGGGCATCTCCGCCGCCGGCCTCGTCGCTGCGTGCGGCGGGGATCACCCGTCGGCGCCGATCGCGTTGACCGGCACGGTTCGCGGCACCGTCACCGATCTAGCCGGACAACCGCAGGCCATCGGCCGGATCTACCTTCTGCTCCCCAGCGGACTCAATCAGAACATTTACGCCGACGTGGGCGCGTCTGGGACGTTCGATCTCGGTAGCATCCCCGTTGGCGCCTACCAACTCCGGTTTTGGGGCGACACGCAGGCCTCGGTTCCCGAGCCACTCCCGAATCCGGTCCCCATCACGGTGAGCGCTGACGCACCGACCGTCGTGCAGTTCAAGATCGAACTCGGCTCGCCGAGCGAGACGGTACAAGAGATCTATGCCGGCGACTACTTCTTCCAGCAACAGCCGTTCGGCGAGCCGAACGCGATGGTCACCGTCAAGGCGGGAGTCATCGTCTGCTGGTACAACGTGGGCGTGCACGACCACACGGTGACCGGCGGGCCATGGGGCGACTCCGGTACGATTGGACGAGCCGAAGAGTTCATGTGGACGGCGAACCAGCTGGGCACGTTCGGTTACCGCTGCAATTTTCACAATCCACTCATGCAGGC
>DASVYG010000396.1:0-14545 GCA_036392315.1 Gemmatimonadaceae bacterium | reverse complement strand
TGCGGCCGGGCGGCATCTTCAGCATCGACATCGCGATGCCGGACGGTCGGGAGTTTCCCAACCTCGGCTGTTTCCTGGACGTTGTTCCGATGGAGCGACTTGTCTGGACCTCGATGTTGTTCCCCGGCTATCGTCCGGCTGTCTTCGACGACATCCCGATCACCGCGATCATGACGATGGAACCCGTGGGAACCGGCACTCGCTACGTCTTCACGGCGCTGCACCGCGATGAAGCGGACCTCGAGAAGAACAAAGCGTCGGGCTTTTACCAGGGCACCGAGATCGCCGTCGATCAGTTCGTGGAGCACGTGATCGCGATGAAGTAGTTCTGGGCGACTCGCGGCGACAAATCCGAGATGCCGACGGGCGTCACAAGCTCAGTGCCGCGGCACTCGTCAGCTCCAGCCCGTTAGGTAACCGGATCGGGAGGCGTCGCCGTTGACTGCGACGAAGCGACGGTCCGCTGCCCGCCGCTGAGATGGCGCCCAAGGGCCACGGCCATCGCGGAGCCGAGAAACCAGAGTGGGCTCCGAACGAGTGGCAGAACAAGGTTCGATGATGCAAAGGTCAACGGCTCGCGAACGATCGTCGTAGCAAACATGCCGCTCGTCTCGATGGACGCGATCACCATGCCCAGAGCGCTCGTGAGCACGTCGGCTAGGGCCAAGCCGAGCGTCACGTGGGCCGCCGTTCTCCACAGTGACCACCGCCGCCGACGAACGCTGACCCACCACAAGAGCAACGCAGCGGTCCACCAGAGCACAGCAGAGATGGCGACAACGAGGAATTGCGCAAAGTGAGGACCTGACGCGCCCGTTCCGCCGAGAAAGAAGCGCGGTATGCCTTGGATGGCACCGCCGACCAATCCGAGGAGAAGAATGAAAGGGATTGCTGCGAGCGCTTCGATGTGTGCCGCGATCCGTCGCATTCTTCCTACCTCATGGCCGGATGGTCACGTAACGCCCGAGCTCACCTGCGGACGAGTCCAATAAAGGCGAATGCGCAGCTTTCGCAATCCCTAAATCCCGACTGCTGCAGCGTTCGTTTGGTGTCGGGATCGCCGAGTGCATCCGGACGAATCCGATACTCGGCAGTCTACCCTGTTGGCTGCATGATGACGGACACCGTCTGTGAATCAACGTGGCCGCACGTATTGCAGCCCGCGTCCGCGCCGGTGATCGTGAGGTTTAGTTCGGCGGTGATGTAGCCGGGAGCGCGCAGATCGACGTGATAACTCCCGCGTCCACCAAGGACCCTGCACGTGCTCGTGGGACCTAGGCTGCAGAGACCGTCCTGAGCGTCGGCGCCATTCACTGCCACTGTTAGTCCCGGGATTCCGCCGGGAGCATTGGCGGCGGTCACGGTGATTATCGCCGCAGTCGGCTGCGGACATGGATAGAAAACGCAATCGCTGTGGCATGCGAGCAATGCGCCGGACAGTAGCGAGATGCGCAACCTTGTCAGCTGCATCGATTCGTTCGGCGGCGGGGCGCTACCCGTGCGTCGAGCATACAGTCGCTCGCATGCTATAGCTCCATCAGGTCCTTGCCGACGATGACACGGCCACCGAAATGCTTACGCGCTGCGTCGCTCCACATCGCCTCGGTCACCTCCGGGTCCTCAGCCGGAATGAGATGCGATAGCACCAACGTACCCACTTGCGCCTCCGCCGCCACGCGACCGGCCTCCTCCGCCGTCGTGTGGTGCGAGAGGATGCTGCGCCGCAGATCCGACGCGTTGGGCACGCTCGCGACGAGCCGGTCGACCGCGGCCTCGTCGAAAAGCGCCTCGTGCACCAGGATGTCCGCGCGCCGCGCGAGCGCCACCAGGCTGTCGCTCGGCGTGGTGTCACCGGAGACGACGATCGACCGGTCCGCGGCGTCGAACCGGTACGCGAAGGCGGGGACGATCGGCGGATGGTGCACGAGGGCTGCGGTCACGCGAACGTTCTCGTCCTGCATAACCGGGCCGCCGCCGTGCACCTCGTGAGCGCGCACCAGCGGCCGGAGCGGGACGCGCCGCTCGTCGACCGTTCGGGCGCGGATGTCCGTCGCGTTCATCTCGAAGAACAGGTCAGTCATGCGCACCAACGGCGGAGGTCCCCAACTATCGAGGGGGGTGTGTAAACCGGCGGCCCACGCGAGGAGGATCAGGTTGCCGTAGTCGGCGTTATGGTCGGAGTGGTGGTGTGTGATGAAGATGTGTCGTACGGCGCGGAGCGGCAGGTTCGCGAGCACGAGCTGTCGCGCCACGCCGTTGCCGCAGTCGACAACGTACGCCGTGTCGTCGACCACGATCGCCTGCGCGGGCGCCGACCGCGTCGTGCGCGGCCGCGGGCCGCCCGCGGTGCCGAGCAGCACGAGTCGCGTGCGCCGGGGCTCGCGCCGCGCAAGTCGTGGTGCGGCCAGGAGCACCGCCGCGCTGCCAAGAAACTCGCGACGATTCATGCGCCCTCCCGAGAGCCGGTTGTCGTCCACCGAACGCTGCTTAGACAGCGTGAACTTCCCCCAACAAAATGGACACTGGGTTTATACACGCAAACCCCTGCGCGACGAGCTCTCACGGTTCACGTTGTCGCGGCACTGGTCGTCGGTGTCGACGCCCGCAAGTCGATTGTCGCGTCATCCCATCGTCATGTCGCGGCACGAATTTCCCCGGCCCGACCCTTGGTCGCGTTGGCCGAGCGTGTGGTCGCCTTGGACCCGTCATGCGAACGTCAGGTTCGGCGGCCGAATGTCGATTGGCGTAGCCTTTGTCGCGTCTGCCCACGTCCGAATGTGGATTGCCAGCGCCCGAATGTGGATTGTCGGTCCATTGGGCGAGCGTGCCCGAGCCTTGGTCGCGCAGGTCGCGACCCGGGTCGCGTCGGTCGGCGTGCTGAACGCGATGGTCACCGCACGAATCGCGATTGGCAGCGCGCGGATCGCGATTGTCAGCGCGCGGATCGCGATTGTCAGCGCGCGAATCGCGATTGTCCGCCCGGGCCACTCGCCTTCTATAGAAAGAGCCCGCCGCATTCCCGACGCAATTGCGTCTGTCGCCGCCTACCTCCGACGCGCCGTAATCAGCGTCGCAATCTCATCCGGCCGCGGATTGATGAAGTCGAGCCGAACCCGCCCGTCAGCCATCGTACTCACCGTTGCCGGAATCGCGCTGTTGGTGAGCACCCACCCCGCGGGGAGCACCACCGCATTTGCCGGCCGACCAAAGCTTCGATCCCACACAAGCTCGTCGCCGACCAGCTTGTAACGCGCCGTATCCGTGTACGTCTCGAACATCCGAATGCGAATCGACTCGCCCTGCTTCACCGGCGCGAAGCGAAACACGACGATCTCGCTCTCGGGCGTAACGTTCGCGACGTCGAGATTGGCGCGAGTGATCGCGTCGCCCTTGAGGATCTCCCACTTGAGCTCTTCGCCGGTGTCGAGATTACGCGCCGACGGCTTGGACACGGTGCTGCCACCGCGCACTTCATTGATGTACGTCGCGACGCCGACGCGGGACTCCGTGTAATCGTGGTAGAGATCGAACGCGTGCGTCTCGGGCTGCTGAAGGAAGTAGACGATCTCGCGGTTCTGATGCGCGCGCTCGTTCAGCCGCTTGGCGACGCTCGACGTGGCCGGCGCCAACTTCGTGCTCCGTTTGGCGCGCAACGTCACCGGCGCTTCGGCCGGTGAGTTGTTCCAGAAGCTGATGCCGATTCTGCCATCCGGCTCCTGCAACACCTGCGACGGAAAGTTGGACGAGATGATCTCGTAGCCCGGCGGCAGCACGATCGCGTTGCGCTTGATGCCGAGCGGGCGCGTGAACACGAGCGTGTCGCCGCGCATGAAGTAGCTCGTCGCATCCTCGTACGTCTTGTCGATGAGGACGCGCGCTTCGCCGCCGTCAGCCGGCACGGGTCGCGCCAACTTCACGCGAATGTAGGTCTGCGACGTGTCTCTGTTGCGCACGCCGCCCGCTTGCGCCACCGCGGCTCCGACGACGTCGAATTGAAGCGGCTTGCCGGTCGCGCGGTCGGATACGCTCTCGTTGCTCGCGACGCTGCCCTTGCGAATCGGATTGAAGTAGTACGTGGCACCCGGCGTCGTTGCCGTCACTTCATAAATGATGCGGAACTTCGCCGAGCCGGGCGCGAGCAGCTCGTATCGCGTGTAGGCGTCCGACTCGGTTTGCGGCGCCGACTGTGCCCGCGCGCCCGTCGCATTGACCGCCGACAGTGCGACGCCGAGTGCAACGATCAATCGCATGGCGAGACTCCGACCAATGGCCTGTGACTAGTGCCCTTTGCCCGTCACGGAGAAGCTCGAGCGAATCTTCGCAAGCTCGTTTCGCTGCTCCGGGTTCTTGGCCATGATGTCGGCGAGCAGCGTCGCCATCATCTCGTCGTCGACGATCGTGGGCTCGGGCGAGAATCGTTTGCCGAAACCCATGTGGCGAGCGGGATCGAGCCGCAGCTCGTGGTTGAGCACCACATCGTCCTTGCCTCGCATCACGCGAACGGCGGCAAACTTCTTCCCCGCCTTCTCCATGTAGCCGACGGTGACGCCGTCAACTTCAGAGGGAGTCGCCGGAACGGAGTGTGGCGTGCCGTCCGTGCCCTCGAAGGTCGTCGCGCCGGATTTGAGCTTCGTGAAGTTCCGTTCAAAGCCACCTTGATACATCAAGCAGTGCCGCATCATCGCCTCGCGCCGGGTGGGAAAAGAGAATAGAGGGAGTGCGAAGAACCTACGGTGGCCCGACCGGGTTCGCCATCCTATCTTGCTGCGCCATGAGCGCACCTGCGCGTGGCGTCAGGGTCGGCCCGACGAAGTATGCGTGGGTCGCGACGGGCGACATCAACGCCTTCTTCGGGTTGATGCTCGACAACGTCGTCAATCTCGCAGTGCTCGCCGGCATTCTCGTCGCCGGGTTCGGGTTCCCGGCAGCGCTCGTCTACACGCGCATGTTCCCGGGCACTGCGCTCGGCGTTCTGTTCGGCGACGTCGTGTACACGGTGATGGCAATTCGGCTCGCGCATCGCACCGGCCGCACCGACGTGACTGCCATGCCGCTCGGGCTCGACGCGCCGTCCACCATCGGCATGGCGCTGACGGTGCTCGGGCCGGCGTTCGTCGTCGCCAAAGCAAAGATGCCAGCGGCCGACGCCGCGATCCTCGCGTGGCAGGTCGGCATGGCGACCATGGTCGTCATGGGCGTGTTCAAGCTCGCCATGTCGTTCGTGGGCGATCGCATTCGACGCGCGATTCCCGAAGCCGGATTGCTCGGCTCGATCGCCGGCGTCGGCATCGCGCTGCTCGGGACCCTGCAGCTCGGCGAGATCTACGGCGAGCCCGTGGTCGGTATGATGGCGCTCGGCGTCATCATCTACGCGCTCGTCGCCAAGATTCGCCTGCCGTTTCGCGCGCCGGAGGTGCTGGCGAGCGTCGTGCTCGGCGCGGTGTTGTACTACGGGCTCGGTGCGTTCGGATTGTTGGCGCACGGCATGACGACTCCGGCGGCGACTTTTCCCGTCGGACTTCCACTTCCGTCGTTAGGATTCTTGAAAGGGATGCCGATCGCCGTTCGCGACTACCTGCCCCTGGCGCTGCCGTTCGCGATCCTCACCGTGATCGGCGGCATCAACGTGACGGAGAGCGCGCGGATCGCCGGCGACGATTACAACACGCGCGACATCTTGTTGACGGAAGCCATCGCGACGCTCGTCGCGGGTGTGTGCGGTGGCGTGAGCCAGACGACGCCGTACATCGGCCATCCGGCGTACAAGGCGATGGGCGGACGGGCAGGCTACACGCTCGCCACGGGACTCTTCATCGGTCTGGGCGGCGTGCTCGGGTACATCGCGTTCATGGCCGACGCGCTGCCCAAGCCGGCGCTGGCGCCGATCTTCGTTTTCGTCGCATTGGACATCACCGAGCAAGGCTATCACGCCACGCCCAAGCGCCATGCGGCGGCCGTGACGCTGGCCGTGCTTCCGTCGGTCGCGCAACTCGTGCAGATCTTTCTGTCGCAGGTGTACAACGGCGCGTTGATGTCCGCCGCGATCGATCCGGCCGGAACAATGAAGGTGACGGGACTCGCCAATCCGGACTTCGTCAGAACGTGCGGAGTGATGGTCATGCTCGCGCACGGATTCATTTTGACGGCGATGTTGTGGGGCGGCGCCGTGGCGTTTCTGATCGATCGACGGATTGGGGCTGCCGCGGCGACGCTCGTTGCGTGCGCGGCACTCGCTTTCTTTGGATTCATTCACTCCGTCACGGCGGCCGGCGGGATCTATCTGCCCTGGGCGATCGGATCCACGCTACCATATCACTGGACTGCGGCCTACCTCGGATTCGCGACGATGATCATGCTGCTGGCGCGAACGCGGGCCTTTCATCAGAACGCAGCCGAGCACACGTGAAGATCACGAACGCGGTTCTATTTCGCTGAGACGCACCAGACGCCGGCGAACGTCGGCGACCTTCGGTTGCAGATCGGGATCGGCGCCTTTCCACAGATCGACGAACTTGGCGTAGTACGCGATGGCTTTCGCTCGATCGCCCTTTGCCTCCCACAACTCGCCGAGCCGCTTGTAGGAACCGGCGAGAAAATAACCGTCGGTCGCATAACGACCGTTGAGTGACGTCGACCCGACGAATTTCGTGAACGCGGCGATCGCGGAGTCCGGCTGTTGAGCAAGATCGAATGCCATGCCCGTGACCGCCGCCGCGCACGTGCCGCACGCGCCAATGGCGGCCGCTTCCGATTCGTGCGCCGCATCGAGGTAGCGGTGTTCGGCCAACGCAATTGCGGTGTTGATGGACTGCCGCCCTTGTTGCGCCACGCGCGTCGCCAGTGAGGGCGCGATTCGCTCGAACTCGGTCAGCATCGCTCTCGCGAGGTCCGGTCGCCCGGCCAACGCATAGGCTTGCGCGAGTGCTGCGTATGGTCGCTCGAGCGGCGGCAGACTCGCGAGGGGTGTGCGACGCAGACCGGCCTCGATCAGCGCGAGCGCTTTGTCCTTCGAGTCGCGGAACAAGGCTTCGACGATCGCCGAGTCGAGCGTTGCAGCGGCGAGATTCGCCCCTGGATTCCCGTGGCTTACGTTGTAGGGCGTGACTTGGCTCACGAGTCGGAGACTCTCATTGAGCTTGCCATGCACCATATCGACGTACGATCTGATGCCGATCGCTTGCGTGGCGAGGAACTCGTCGTTGGGATTGGCCTTGGCGATCGAGTCGGCGATGAGCGCCGCGCTGTCGTGCTTCTGACGCGAAAACAGAATCGTGGCGCGGGTGATCGCGACGCGTGGATTGTTCCCCGAGACCTTGAGCTCGGCCGTGAAAACCGAGTCCATCGCGGCGATCTTGCCTTGCTCGGCCAGATAGACGACCAGATTTCCGTACGCCGTGAGCGACGTCGGATTGGACGCGATCGAGCGGCGAACCAGCTGCTCGGCGCGGGAGAAGTCGCGTCGGCCTGCATAGATCAGCGCGAGGTTGTTGAGCGCCGCGTACTGCGTGGGCCGGATCGCCAACAACGATTCATACGCCTGCGCAGCTTTCGCCTGGTCGGGACGCGGTCCCGAGTTCCAATATGTGGCGATGGTGAGCCAACGCTCGACTTCGGGAAGATGATCAGCGTGTGCGTATGCTTTCTCGAGCGCACGGATCTGACCTTCGCGGTCTTGACCGCGATTGCCGAGCGCGGTTGCCAGCGCGCGATACGCAGATGCGAAGCTCGTATCGATGGCCGCCGCTTCTTTGAATAGCGGAATCGCCTTGTCGAGATTGTTCTCCACCATCATTGCATGCTGCCCTTGCGTGTACTTCTCGAGGGCCGGGAGCGAGGACGTCGTGACCTGCGCGAGCTCGGGCGACGCTTGCAGGTGCTTGAGCGACTCACCCATTTGGCCGCGCAATCGATGCGTCAGCCCACCGATTGTCGGAATCAGATCCTTGGCCCCATCAGCGCTGCCACGGAGGGACGCGAGCTCTTGTCCCGAATCGGCGCTCACGAGCCGCATGGTGACGACGAAGCCGCCGCTTGCGAGCGAGTGCACGTCGCCGGCGACAATGGCCTTGACGCCTTCACGCAACGCAACCTGACGCGCTAGACCCGTGTCGACGCGTGTGTTCGGCGGGCGCTGCATGCGTTCCAGGGCGGCGGCCACCGTTTGCGGCGTGACGACGGAGACGATCGGCGACTGTCCGAGGTCCGCGCGCACGGCTTCTGAGACGACACTCCCGAGCGTCGTGTCCGCACCCGACGACGTGAAGTCGGCGACGATGATCCTATCCTTGTCCGCGAGCTTCCCCGCGCCAAGCAACGATGCGAAGGGCCCAATACCAGACGCACGCAACGCCATGAATAGAGCGACCACGCCCACGAATCCGCCGAGCCCGTAGAGACCGATCGCTGCCGTGCGTCCCCACGAGAGATGGGGACTCGCCTTGAGCGCGAGCGTCGCCATGGTCGAGTGTTGTGCGGCGCCGCCACCTGGCGTCACGCGAGGCGTCGAGAGGAACGTTCGTCTCGCCACACGCTGCGCGTACGCCGTCGCGACGATGATCGGCAATCCAAGAATCATCAACACGATCGAGGCGGGCATGACCCAGTCGGGCAGCCCAATGCCGACGATCGCGGCTTTGGCGACGATCACGACGGCCACGAACGCCAGCGCGTACACGACCAATGCGCGGGCAGTGGATCCGGGTCCGCTGAGTGCGATCGCCGGCAGCGTCGCGTGCGAGCTTCCACTCGTGACTGCGTCGAGCAGCCGCGCCACTTCGGCGGCGCTCTGCGGCCGCGCGTCGGGATCCTTCTCCAGGCACCGCATGACCAAATCGGCGAGCAACGGCGGCGTGTCTGGTCTGAGCTCGGAGATCGACTGCGGCCGCTCGCCCATGTGTGCGGCGAGCAGCTTGTGCGGTGACATCGCGGCGAACGGCGGGCGACCAGCAAGCAGCTCGTAGGCGAGACAGCCGAACGAGTAAATGTCGGCCCGATGGTCGGTGGTGGGATCGGCGGCGGCTTGCTCGGGCGCCATGTACGCGGGCGTGCCGATCGACGTGCCCATCACGGTCAGCGCGGATTCTGAGAGGTCCTTCGGGCTGGCGCTCTCAGGACGCCCGCCGCGCGTCGCCGCGGCGAGCGCCTTGGCGATGCCGAAATCGGTGACGGCCGCCGATCCGCCCGACATCAACACATTGTCCGGCTTGATGTCCCGGTGGACGACGCCGTGCTCGTGCGCGTACGCCAACGCCCGCGCGACGTCTCGTAGCACGCTCACCGCATCGCCGATCGGCATCGCACCGCGCGTCAGTCGCGCGCGCAGCGACTCGCCGTCGATGAGCGGCATCGTGTAATACGGAACGCCGTCGATCTCGCCGGCCGCGAGCACCGGCACGATGTGCGGATGCTGCAGATTCGCCGCGAGCAGAATCTCGCGCTTGAACCGGTCGACGTTGACGCCCGCGCTGAGCTCGACCGGGAGCACCTTGATCACGACCTTTCGGCCAAGTGCGGTCTCCGTCGCGGCGAACACTCGCGACATACCGCCACCGCCAAGCTCGCGGTCGAGAGTGTATGTGTTGCCGAGCGCCGACTGTAGTTGGTCGCGGACGTCCATCGTGGCCTCAAGCTAGGAGAATGGCCACCGACGGGCCAGGCCGCTCAGTCGGTCAGCACCGCCGTTCCCCCGTCGACTTGTGGCTGCTCTCCCTCGTCGACACCGAGCTCCTCCAACACCAAATGGTGCGCCTTGCGTCCACCGCGATCCATTGTGTGCGGCGCCGTCTCGTGGTCGAGAAGAAGCTGCGCCATGTCCACCGCGCGGGCGGCCAGACTGCGCGCGCCCTGACGCAACTCGCGGCTGTGCATCACGATGTCGATGTTGCGCTCCATGTCCTCAGCGGTCCAGCCGCGCGAGTGCGCGATGTAGGGGAATTGAGGAAAATGGAATCCGATCTCGGCGAAGAATCCGAGCATTTGGCCGGCGACCGCCTGCACGTTGTCCTGGCCGCCCGTGATGATGAAGCTCGCAACTTTGTTTCGGAGCAACACGCGGTTGGCGATCGTCACCTGGTTCTGCACGCAGTTCATGCGCTCGACCATACGGTAGTAGAGCGAGCTCGCGTTGCCCCAGCGGATCGGCGTCGCGACGATGACGACGTCGCCCCAATGCACCATCGCCTCGTACACCGCCTCCATCTGATCGGACGGATCCATCTGCGTGATCGAGCAGGGCCAGGTGCACGCGTGGGCGCTCTTCGAGTAATAGCCTTCGCACGGCCGGAACTTCAGTCCCGCTAGATGGATGGTTTGCGTCTGCGCTCCGAGCTTTGCCGCGTGCTGAATCGCCTCGGTGAGCAGCGCGTCGGACGTCGAATAGCGCGGGTTGGCGACATCCATGTTCGTCGTCGAGATGCCAACGACGCGAACGGGGCCGGGCGCGCGGACGATTTTGCGGGTAAGCGGATGGGGCGTGTGATCGCCACGCATCCGTTTGGTGACCGGCGTCTCAGACACGAAGAGGTGCCCATCGTCAACTTTGACCGCGTAGCTCGGCACAGCATCGGCCTCGTAGCCCGGTTCACCGAGGCCGGTGCGGCAGTGGTACTTCCAGTTGTGCCATGGGCAAACGAGGTATTCGCCGTCGATTCGTCCGTCAGCGAGCGGGCCACCGGCGTGGTTGCACACGCCGGATAACACCCCGAACTCTCCGTTGACGTGGGTGACGACGAGCCTGGTCGTACCGATGCTCGCGTGCGTGAGCTCTGCTTTCGTGAACTGCGCGACGAGACCGAGGTCGTGCCACGTGATTGTCGGCGGCATGCTCATCCGTAGGATGCGTGACGCGACAACATATGGTCCAGCGCGGGAGGCGCACAATGTGCGCATCGACAGAGCGTGCAGGCGTTCTCAGGAATCATGTAGTCGCGGCACGGATTCTGTCGCGTATAGTGGCAATCTGAAACCCATTCACGGGCATGGTATGCGAACTTCACTCTTCGTCGTTTCCGTGAGCGCTCTGATGCTGGCTGCCTGCGGCGAGTCGACGTCGCCCAGGATCGCGGGACTCGGCGGCAGCACCAACAGCCCGCCGGGAAATGCCAGCAGCAACACCAACCCGCTGGTGATCTCGCCGAGCCAAATCCAGCTGGTCGTTGGCGGCAAATTCCAGCTATCGACCAATGCGCCCACGTCGCTCCAAGCCCAGGTGCAGTGGGCCTCGCTGCAGCCTGCCGTGGCGACCGTCTCGCAGACCGGGATGGTCACTGCGGTCACACCTGGAACCACGATCGTCACGGCGCGGTACTCCTTCGACAGTACACATGTCGCGTCAGCGACGATCAACGTCACGCTTGTAACGATGAACACCGGACAGGGCGGAATGTCGGGCGCGTCGGGAGTCCCATGACCAAATCCACGAAATCGAGAGCGAAGTCGCAATCGGCCGCGCGATCGGCCGCGCGGTCGGCCGCGAAGCATGCCGGTCCGAAGGACAAGGCTACAGAGCACTATCACCGAGAGAAGGCCAGGCGCGCCGTGCATGCGGCATCGGAAAGCGACGCCATGGCCGCGGCGCGGCGCGAGTATCTCGCGCTGTTGGAGTCAGACGCGGCCAAGGGAAAAGGTGGCCGGCCGAGGAAGAAAGTGGCGCCGGCCGTCGGCGAGGACTGAGCGCCGGATGGGCAGCGCAGCCGGCGCGGCTGTGCTTAATTGTAGGCGTGCGCCTCGATCGTAAACTGCTCCTCATCGCACCCGCCATCGTGCTGGTGTTCGTCGGCGCTGGAATCGCGTACACGGCATTCCAGCTGCGCGTGCTCGGCGCCGGCGGCGATACATGGAAGGGCCGAAGCGACTTCATTTCCGCCGTGGAGCGCGGCGAGAAGCCGCTCGACGAGCGACAGGCGGTCGGCCTGTTGCGCATCGCGCTTCAGGTCGAAGAGAGACGGACCATGGCCATTGCGGCGAGCCGCGACCTGCTCGTCACGCTCTCGGTGGTGGAGCTCGTGTCGTGCGCGGTGCTCGCGTTCGGAATCCGCAGCGTGCCGCGCGAGCATTGGCCCCGGTTGAACCTGGGCCGGAGCCGCGACGGGTGACTCGCGTCGCGCGAGTAGTGCTGCTAGTCGCGGCCGGGGCGTGCCACTCCGCGTTTGCCGCGGGCCAGCCGAACGCACAGAAGGAGCCCGTTCCGCTGCTGCGCTTTCGAGACGGGCCGGCGGCGTTTTCCAGCTACAGCGGTCTGATCGATTCGCTCCGCATGGTCGTTCGAGATTCAAGCGCGTGGCGCCAGTTGTGGCAGCAGATCAACCGCCCATTCATCCCGCCGCCGTCGCTCCCATCGATCGACTTTCAGCGCGAGATGATCGTCGTTGCCGCGCTGGGGTCACGACCGAGCGCCGGGTTCGACGTCTTGATCGAGGGCGCGGCGGAGGACTCGTCGGGCATCGAAGTCGACGTTCGCCGCTCGCGCCCGGCCGCCGGATGCCCGGTGCCGGCGGTCGAGACGCAGCCAGTGGACCTAGCCAGGCTCCCGGCGAGCACGCGCAGCCTGCGCTTCCACGAGCGAAGCCTGGTGATCCCCTGCGTCGCACCATGACAGCCGATACATTGCGGTCAGCTGTCCACTCCGCTCGATGGAGAGCGCGCATGATGACTTCGAGACGTTCGGCGGCGGTTTTCGTCGCGACGGTGTGTCTGTCGACACCGACCTTGCTTCGCGCGCAGCTGTGTCGCGGGTGCGTGGGCGAGGACACGGTGCCGCGCATGCACGTCATTCCCGCGCTCGGCATTCACGCCGGGACGCCGCAGAAGCTCTCGGCGGCGGTCGGCATAGGGCTTGGCGTGGAGTGGCAGAAGGACGGCCGCGATCACTCCCGCAACATCGCGCTTTTCGCCGAGCCGGGGTTGAGCGCCGGTCGCGCGTCGCTGGCTTACGTGGACAACGGGCGCTTTGGTTCCGGCTTCGGCGTGGCCGCGACCATGCTGCGCACGTGGAAGGAGCCGTGGACCACGAAGCCCAACGTGACCTACGCCGGCGGAGATGTGCTGCTGTGGCCGATCGTGTTCATGGGTCCGCGGATCGGCGTGTTTCGCCGAATCGCCGGCGACCCGACGTCGAAGAAGTGGTTCTTCAGCGTGGATCTCGGCATCGGCCTTTAGCCGCGCGCTCTCCGCACTGACGTCATGACGACGCGACTCTACTACACCGACGCCTACCACACCGAGTTCACGGCCACCGTCGTCGACCGAAACGGCGACGGGACCCGTATCTACCTCGACCACACTGCGTTCTATCCGACGTCGGGCGGTCAACCGCACGATACCGGAACCATCGGCGGCGTTCCCGTCATCGACGTAGTCGACGAAGACACTCGCGTCGCGCACGTGCTGGCGTCGCCGCTGCCGCCGACGCCGGCGCCGGTGGCCGGAGTGGTCGACTGGAAACGCCGGTTCGATCACATGCAGCAGCACACCGGGCAGCATCTGCTGTCGGCGGTGTTCGAAGATCTGTTCGGCCACAAGACGCTGAGCGTTCACTTTGGCCCGGACTACTCCACGCTGGACCTCGACACCGAGATGCTCTCGCGCGACCGCATGATCGCGGCCGAAGTGCGAGCCAACGAACTCGTGGCCGAGGCGCGGCCCGTGCACGTGACGTTCGAAGATGCGGCGACCGCCGCCGGCTTGCGGAAACCGTCCGATCGGCCGGGAACGCTGCGCGTCGTGACGATCGATTCGGTCGATCGGAGCGCCTGCGGTGGGACGCACGTCCGGAACACCGCCGAGATCGGCGCGGTGCTCCTCCGCTCCGCCGAGAAGGTTCGCAATGCGACGCGCGTCGAGTTCGTTTGCGGCGCGCGCGCGATCCGTCGCGCGCGCCGGGACTTCGAATCCCTCACGCGCATTGCCACGTCGCTCTCGGCGGCGCTCGACGACGTCGTGTCGCTAGTGAGCGCGCAGTCGGAGCGATTGAAGGAGAGCGACAACGCGCGCAAGAAGCTCGAGAAGGAGCTTGCGTCGTTTCGCGCGCGCGAGCTGTACGATCGCGCCACGCCCGATGCCCGCGGCACACGCACGATCGTGATCCGCGACGCCGCGACGATGGACGATCTGCGGACGCTCGCGCAAGGCGCGTTCGAGTTGCCGCGCGTCGTCGTGGTCGGTGTGCTGCGCTCGCCACCGTCGGTGCTACTCGCCGCGTCGGAGGATTCCGGCGTCGACGCGGGCAAGCTGCTCAAGGAGCGGCTGGCATCAGTGGGAGGTCGCGGGGGCGGATCGCCTCGATTGGCGCAAGGCGGCGTGCCGGATCCCGCCGCGCTGGATGCGCTGGTGTCGAGCCTGGTCAGCCGCGCGTAGCGAGCGAGATCGCCAAGACCGAATCGATCGCCTCGCTGACGCGATCGACGGACAGCGTGGCGAGCGTCAATTCCGAGTGCTCGATGTTTCGGCCGATCGTTCCGTACAGCCCCCAACGCTCTGCCTTGCCCCGAGTGTAAAGCGCCACCGACGGTCGATGAAACGCCGACGCGGCGTGGGCGATGCTGGTGTC
>DASVYG010000395.1:0-1728 GCA_036392315.1 Gemmatimonadaceae bacterium | reverse complement strand
GCGCGAGCGCCAGCTTCCCGTGGACGACGCCGTGCGGATCGCCCGCGAGGTCGCCGACGCGTTAGCGTATGCGCACGAGCGCGGCGTGATTCACCGCGACATCAAGCCCGAGAACATCCTCCTGCAAGGAGGCCATGCGCTCGTCGCGGACTTCGGCATCGCGCTCGCCGTGCAACAGGCCGGCGGCCAACGCATGACGCAAACCGGTCTGTCGCTCGGGACGCCGCAGTACATGAGCCCCGAGCAGGCGATGGGTGAGCGGAATGTCGACGCGCGATGCGACATCTACGCGCTGGGCGCGGTGACGTACGAGATGCTCGCCGGCGAGCCGCCCTTCACCGGTCCCACCGTGCAGGCGACGCTCGCACGGGTGATGACTGAGTCGCCGCGGCCGCTCACGGCTCAGCGCAAAAGCGTGCCGGTCAACGTCGAGACGGCTGTGCTCAAGGCAATGGAGCGCCTGCCCGCCGATCGGTTCGGCAACGCGCGAGATTTTGCCGCCGCATTGTCGGCGTCGAGCGGCGCGTTCGCCGCGCGCCCCGCCATGCATCGCGCGGGAGCGGGCGCGTGGGCGTTGGGCGCCGTTGCGATCGTCGCCGTCCTCGCGGCGTGGGGTGCGGGATGGGCCATCGGTCGGCGCAGCGGTCACGGCGAACTCACGTCTCTTCCGCCGTCGAAACTCGCGGTGGTGGGACCGCGGTTCGGTGCCGCGGGGTTGGCGGCGCTCGAGCGTCAACTCACGCTCACGCCCGACGGCAGCGCGTTGCTCTACTTGGCGCTGAGCGCCGACGGCCACACGCAGTTGATGCGACAGCGGCTCGACGCGTCGGACCCCACGCCGGTCGCCAACGTTCGGAGCGGAACCACGGTGCCTTTCTTCTCGGCCGACGGCAAGTGGTTCGCCGGATGGGTCCCGGGCGAGCGCGAGGCGTATCGCTACGCCGTCGGCGGCGGATCGGGCGAGCCGCTGTCGCTCATCGGCGGGTACACGAGCTTCACGCAATGGAGCTCGCAAGGATCGATCTGGTTCAGCCCGAACAACGGCGGCACCATTCTCCGTCTCGACCCCGGCGACTCTGTGCCACGCGAGGCTGGTCCACACGCCCGTGGGCTTCGGTTGCAGCAAGTGCTTCCCGATGGCCGTCACGCATTGGCCATGCGCCGCGCGAGCACGCAAAGCGGACCAGCAGTGATCTTTGATATGAAAACCGGCGACACGGCGCCGCTCATGACCACCGCGGTGGTCGAGGTACGCTATGCCGTGGGGTACCTCGTGTACGTGCTACCCGACGGCACTCTGCAGGCGGCGCCGTTCGACGCCGACCGCGGTCGCATTACGGGAGCATCGGTGGCCATCGGGAACAGCGTGGCGACGACGGGAACGGGAATCGCGCAATTCGCCGTCGCACCGAACGGCACGATCGCGTACATCGTCGAGGAGCCACAGTCGCTCGTCCTCGTCGACCGGAGCGGGACGCAACATCGCGCCCTCGACGCGCTGCACAATTACCATGGCCCGCGCTTCTCGCCCGACGGACGGGAAATCGCACTCGATTTCAATTCGGCCGACGGACGCGACGTCTGGCGATTGACGCTGAGCGACGGCGCACTCGCACGCGCGACGTTCGACCGCGATGGCCACGACGTCACGTGGACGCCGGACGGTCGCTTCATCACGTACTTGTCCGCGCGGTCCGGCACCGAAGCCATCTATCGCAAACGGCCCAA
>DASVYG010000394.1:0-8291 GCA_036392315.1 Gemmatimonadaceae bacterium | reverse complement strand
CACATCTTCCCAGAATGATGATTGCGCCGGCTTTGCCGGCGCGGCGGCGGTGGATTCGGTCATCGGGGAGGCGCGCGCGGACGCGAAAAGGGGGAGACAACATGATACGCCATCGGCGTGGCCGGCGGGAGGTAGAGTCCGCGAAAAAAACGAGGGCCAGCGCGCGGCGCTGGCCCCCTCCCTCAGATCGTCGACCGCTAGCGCGTAACGATGTCCTGAAGCGCTTGTTTGATCCGCGGATCGTCCGAGCGGGCGAGCTGTGAGATGGCGTGTCGCCGTACGGAGATGCTCTCCTCGCCTTTGACGATCGACAAGAGCTTGTCGATCGCGGGCTTTTCGCCGTTGCGAATGTAGAGGCTGATGAGCGTTTCCTTCATGCTCGGATCGGTCGTCGTGTCGTACAACTTGACGAGATCGACGATCGGCGCTCCAGCGCGGCTCGCGGCGTCGATGGCGCGACGGCGGGTCTGCAACGGCTCGTTGCCGTCCTGCGCCAGGTTGACGAGCCACTTCGTGTTTTCCGATCCGCCCATCTCGGCCAGCGCCGAGAATACCGCCTCGCGTGTGCGATCGGTCTTGAGCGTCGGATACAGCTCGCGAAGCAGCGCGGCGTCCTGCGCCGTGGCGTATTCCTGTCCGAGCGAACGGAGCGCGACGGTGAGCACCTCGTCGGGCAAATCAGTCCGGCGAACGGCAGTACGCAGATACTGGCGAGCCCGTGGATCGCCGGAGCGAGCAAGCGTCTGCATTGCTTCCTTGGCCAGCCAGTTGCTCTGCGTCTGCTGCGAGAGCTGCACGAGCGGCGGAATGCCTGCGCCGTGATCAAGCCGGCCGAGGACGGAGAGCGCCTGCTGGCGAACAGACTGGTTGTCGGTCTCGTCGCGCGCGATAGCGAGGATCGGTTCGGTGACGCTCGCCGGGATCGTCTGCAATCCATCGGTCGAGCGGCCCATGTAAGCCAGCGCGCTGCGACGCGTCTCGCGAGGCAGTGACGCATTGCGTGCGACGGCGACGAGCGCCGGCGCAACGTTGGCGCTATCGGCGAGACTCGCCGGGAAGATCGCATCGCGTCCGGCGCGTCCGTCGACTTTGGCGGCGAGAGACAACAGGTAGTCGGCTGCGTCCTGCGCTCGCACGTGTCCGAGGTCGGTCACGGCGCGGAGCGACGTGTCGGCGGGACCAACGTACGTCTGTACGCTGAGTGGGAGCTTGTCCGCTCGATCGATGACGACGCGCACCGGTCCGGCGATGCACGGATCGGTGCGAACTGCATCGTTGAAGTTGCCGTAGAACGTTCCGTTGTAGCTGTTTGGCCCCGTCTGGATGTACGTGCGACCATTGCCGCAGATGCCAGGTCGTGCGGCGAAGCTGAATTGCACGCGGCCATCGGGCGCGGCGTCAACGCGGCCGGCGAGCGACTGAGCTCGAGCCGCGGGGCCGGCGGCCGCGACGAGCGCGGCGGCGGCGGCGAAGTAGCGGATCCGGGTCATGGTTTCTTCCCGTCGAGGATTTCATTGAGAAGCTGTACGGTTCGCGGATCGTTCTTTCTCGACAACGCATTGATTGCCTGCGCACGCAGCTGCAGCACCGTGCTGTTCTTCACGATGTCGATCAGCTTGTCCGTCGCTTCGGGCTCTTTGCGACTGGCCAGCACGTTGATGATCTGCGACCGCAGATTGTAGCTGTCGGCGCTGTCGTAGAGCTTCGAGAGATCGGAAATGGAGCCCGTCGAAGACCGGAAGTAGCGTGACAGCGCGGCTGCGCGGAGCTGGCTCGACTCGTTGGTATTGCGGGCGATGTTGAACACGAACTGGTCGTTCTCCGATCCGCCCATGCGCGACACGGCGCTGATGATCGCTTCCTTCAAGCGATCGTTGTCCACTTTGCCATAGAGATTTCGAAGGTAGGCTGCGTCCTCCGACGTCGCACGATCGCTGTTGAAGCTGCTGACCGCTTCCACGCGCAGCGACAGCGGCGCGTCTTTGCGGTCGATCAAGGCGCGCATGCTGGCGCGCGCTTTCTGATCGTCGCTCGAGGTGAGCGCGCGAACGATGGCGCGCTGGATGCGCTCGTCCTGTTCCGTGCGCAGCATCTCTTCCAGCGCGTTCAGGCCGGCGTCGCCGGGCATGCGCGCCAGAAAACCGATTGCCTCGCTGCGGACGCTCGCATTGGGATCCGATTTCGCGACGGACATGAGCAGCGCAGACGACTCGGCGTCGCCACGACGTCCGAGCATGAACACCGCGTTGCGGCGCAGCGACGCCGAGCATTCGTCCTTCTTCTCCAGCACGCGGCGAAGAATCGGATTGGCTTTTTCCGGGTCCATCTGACTGAGGACGTTGAGCGCCTCGCTGCGCATCTGAATGTCTTCCTGATCGCATGGCGCGGCGCCGGTTTCCGCGGCGGCCTTCGCGATTTTCGCGGCCGCGTCGCGATCGCCGCGTTGCGCGAGGGCCCCGTTGACCCGCTGGTACAGCGCGGCGATGTCGGAGTCGTTCGCACCGCCGCGTCGCTGGCGATCGACATACTGCACCGTTGCGCCCGACCCCTTGGATGCCATCGGCTCGAGCAGATTTGCCGCGGCCTTGAGCTCGTCGGTCGTTCCGACCTTGTAGCGCGATAGCGCTTCGTAATACCGTGCGTCGTTCTGATACGCGGAGCGCGGATAGTTCTTCGAGATGTCGGCGAACAACTTGGCCGCCCGGCCATAGTCGCCGTTGTTCAGTGCGTTTCGCGCGACGCGATAGAGCGAGTCGGCGGGGTCGCCTTGCGCCCACGGCTCGGGCGGGAGCCGATCGGTGAAGTCGCGGCCCATGTGGATCGAACCGATCGGTGCCATGGGCATCACCGGAGCTATCGGTGCCGGCGCGGGCATCGGCGCGATCATCGGCATCGGTGCGAGTGGCGCGAAGGGGCGTGCCATATCCATGGCCATGCGCGTCTGCTCGCGCACGTCGATGTCGAGGCGCATGTCCTCCGTGGCAATGCGCGACGCCTCACGCGCCTGCTCGCGAATTTGCCCGAAGTCGATTCGCGACATTTCCCGCGCGATATCGCGAGCATTATCGCGAATCATGTCGAGATCATTGAGATCGATGTCGATCGGCGGCATCGCGGGCATGGGGGGCATCACCGGCATCACCGGCATCACCGGCATCACCGGCATCGGGTCGATGTCGATATCGATGCGCATGGGCCGCGGCGGGCGAGCTTCGGGCGCCGGCCTCGGAGCCGGCGCCGGTCGCACGGGACGGGCCGGTGGCGTGGGATCCTGCGCCGTCGCGGTCGTGACCGCGGCGACCAGCATGGTCATGGCGAGCGTGATGCGTTTCATCGCTCCTCTCCTCAATTCGCAGAATTGTCAGCGACCGCGTTCCGCAGTCGTGGAATGACGTCGCGCTGTTCGAGCGCGCGGTTAATGAGATCCAACTCGGTGCGGCTCGTCGTGTCGTTCTGTAAGCGGACCACCTGCGCGAGCACCAACTCGAGGTCGTCGAGCAGACTGCGCATCGACGGATCGCTTGCGGCCGGCGAATCGAGCAGCAGACGCGTACGCGTCAGCAGCTCACCGGCGCGAGCGACGAACTGTTCGTCCGCGCGACCGGCCCGGACCTCGGACGGCAAGGCGATGAGCAGCGCCGCCGTCTGTCCCAAATACCTCGATGTTTCGGCTTCATATGGCTGAGCGGCCGAGCTGTCGGCGCGGGCGCTCGCGATAGCCTGCTCGGCGCTCGATGCTTGAGCGGTCGGCTGCGCCGGGGCCGCCCGATGAAAGATCAACGAAGCGCGGCCGATACCGATGCCCAGCACGAGCGTCGCGGCGATTGCCCAACCCGGCGAGCGCAGCGAGAAACGCGAAACGCGCGACGCTTGGCGTGCGGGTTCGGCGTTCCAGGCCGTCCGTTCGACGGCTGCCCACATCTGATCGAGGGGCGCGTCGGGTGGGCGATTGTACGTGTGCGCGGCATCGCGCATCAATTCGTCAAAGCGATCGTCCGTCATGATTCAAACTCCGGAGCCAAGTCGGCGAGCGCGGCGCGGAGTTGCGCGCGTGCCTGCGACAGTCGGCTCTTGCAGGTTCCTTCGGCCACGCCGAGTACATCAGCGATCTCGGTGTGGGTGTAGCCTTCGATGTCGTGCATGATGACTGTGGTGCGGTAGATCTCCGGCAGGGCATCGATCGCTCGGTGCAGTCGCTCGCGGAGCACGGGGTCGACACCCGCACCCTCTGAGCTGACCGGGTGGACGTCCTCGAGGTCCGTCTCCCGTTCCCTGAACCGCTTCACCTTGCGCATCGCGTTGGCCACGACGGTGACCGTGATGCGATGCAACCAGGTGGAGAGCGCCGCGTCTCCACGAAAGCGAGACAATTGACTGAAAGCGCGCACGAACGTGTCCTGTGTGAACTCGCGGGCCAAGTCGGCGTCGCCGGTCAACCGAAAGGCGAGACGGAAGACCCGGGAAGCGTGCGCGTCGTACAACTCGCGCGCCGCGATCCGGTCTCCGGCAACGACCCGAGCGATCAGGTCGGGTTCGCTCACCCGGTAGGAGGACTGTAGGGCAACGACTGAATTGGTCACGTGTTGCCAGTTAGATGCAGACAACGGGGAAAGCGTTCGGAACTGCTCGGCGGCGGCCGGTGGGGGCGTACGGAGTCCCGGAGCGCCCCACAGTCAACCTTTTCCGAAGTCCCGGCGTCTAACTCCCCGGAACCATTCCGGGGAACAAGACATGCCGCCCAATCTCGATCTGCTCCAGGGTACACTCGACACCCTCGTCCTCAAGACCCTCTCATGGGGCCCGCGACATGGCTACGCCGTGGCGCGATGGATCAAGGACACGAGCGACGGGACCATTTTGGTCGAGGACCGCGCGCTCTACGTGGCGCTGCACAGGCTGGAGGAGCGCGGGTGGGTCCAGGCCGAGTGGGGCGTCTCCGAGAATAATCGCAAAGCCAAGTACTACGAGCTCACGGCGGCCGGGCGTCGCAACCTGCGCCAAAAGACGGGCGAGTGGACGGCGTACGCGAATGCCGTGTTCAAGATTCTGCAGGTTGCCGGGGGAGAGGCGACATGAGCGCCGACCGCAAACCCGGAAGATTCTTTCGGATCTCCAGCGCGCGCAGCGTCGAGGCGGAAGTTGACGAGGAGATGCGATTCCACATTCAGACCCGGATCGATGCGTTGATGCTGGCGGGTTTGTCTCGTGCTGATGCCGAGTCGATGGCTATCCAGGAATTCGGAGATCTGAACGCCGCCAGAAGGCAACTGGCGTCGATCGACCGTCGCCGCGCGCGGCGCGGCGCCTGGCGCGAGTGGATCTCGTCACTCGGCCAAGACGTTCGGTTCGGCCTGAGGGCGCTCCGCACGCGACCCGGATTCGCCATCACGACACTCGTGACGCTCGCGCTCGGCATCGGCGGCAACGCGGCGATCTACAGCGTCGTGTACGCCGTTCTCCTCAAGCCCCTCCCGTTCAAACAGCCCGATCGTCTGGTGCATCTGTGGGAGGTCTATGAGTCCAAGGTCGACTCCCGCTCGGAGGCATCCTACCCCGACTACCTCGACTGGCGAGCGCGCAACCATGTGTTCGCGGATCTCGCGGGCTATCAGGGAAGAGGATATCTGATCGGCACCGATCACGCGGTCGTGGTTCCCGGAGCCAAAGCGACCTCGAATTTCTTCGATGTGCTCGGCGTTCGTCCCATCCTCGGCCGTACCTTCGCGCGCGGCGAAGACGACGTCGGAGCGCCGCGGGTGGCGTTGCTCGCGTACGGCTTTTGGCAGAGCCAGTTCGCCGGAGACCGCGCGGTCGTGGGACGCACGATCATGGTCGACGGCGTCCCGGCGACCGTGGTCGGCGTGCTCCCGAAGGACTTCCAATTCGCGCGACGGGGCGACGCGCAGATCTGGACCCCGATCGACCGCGAGGCAATCTGGCGCCAGCGGCGCGGTGCCCACTGGCTCAACGTCGTCGGTCGGCTTCGAGACGGTGCGACGCTTGCCGCGGCATCGACCAATATGTCCGCGGTGATGCGCGATCTGGCGCGCGAATTTCCGGAAACGAACGCGGGTCGCGACGCGCAGGTCGTTCCCCTGCGCGACGAGCTCGTAGGCTCTGTTCGGCCGTTGCTGTTCGTCCTGTACGGCGCGGTCGCCGTCGTGCTCCTCGTCGCGTGCGCGAACGTCGCGAATCTGTTGCTCATGCGCGGCGCCGATCGGCAGCGAGAGATCGCCGTCCGCGTCGCGCTGGGCGCTGGGCGTGGTCGCCTCATCCGACAACTCCTCACGGAAAGCCTGATCCTCTCCGTTGCGGGCGCGACGCTCGGCCTGTTCCTGGCGCACGTCGGCGTCCGATCGCTCACCTCGGCGATTCCCGCCGCGACGCGCGCCAGGATTCCCGCGCTGTCGACGGCGGGCGTCGACGTCAACGTCGTCTTGTACAGCATCGCCGTCTCGATCGTGGCCGGTCTGGGGTTCGGGTTGGCGCCGGCGCTTCGGACGTCGCGCACGTCGGTGCAGGAGGTACTGCGAAACGGCGGGCGGGGCGCGACGACGGGAGCGTCACTCCGAGATGCGCTGGTGATCGGTGAGATATCACTCACGCTCATGCTGCTCTGCGGCGCAACGTTGTTCGGGCGAAGTCTGGCGAAGCTGCTGTCGCTCGAGCTTGGATTCCGTCCGCAGCACGTGACCACCGCCGGCGTATTGTTGCCGAGCGGCGCTTACGGAGACAAAGCGTCGCAAGTGATGGCCTTCGCCAGGATCGAAGCCGCGGTTCGCTCGCTTCCCGGTGTGTCGGACGTCGGACTCACGTCGAAGCTCCCGTTGGATTTCGGCAACAGCGTCGGGTTCGAGATCGCCGGAAGGGCTCCGTCGCCTCCGGGTCAGAATCCGTCGGCGAGCTATCGCGAAGTCGCCGGAGATTATTTCAAGACGCTCGGCGTCCCGACACTGAGCGGGCGCGCGTTCGATGCGCGCGATGTGGCGACAACGCCGGAGGTGGGCGTAGTGAATCGCGCACTCGCCGCGGCATACTTCGACGGCAAGGATCCCGTGGGCAGCGCGCTGTTGTTCGGATCCAAGGACACCGTACGGATCGTTGGTCTCGTGGGTGACGTGCCCATCGGAAACATCGGCGACAAGATCCCGCCGACGCTGTATATCCCGCTTGCGCAATCGTCCGAGACGTACATGGCCGTGGTCGTTCGCGGCGAGGCCGGCGTGACACAACTCGGTCGCGAGATCACGAAGGCCGTCACGGAGCAGGCGCCTGGAGCTGCCGTGGTGAACACGGTCGCGATGGACCAGCTCATCTCGCAATCGAACTCCGTCTTCATGCGCCGCTTCCCGCTGCTGCTCGTCGGTGTGTTCGCGGCGACGGCGCTGGTTCTCGCGATCGTCGGCATCTACGGCGTGGTAAGCTACTCCGTCGCCCAGCGTTCACGCGAAATGGGGATTCGCATGGCGCTCGGCGCGGAGCCGCGCAACCTCATCGGCATGATCGTTCGCGAGGGTGGATGGCTCGCGGGCACCGGCGTCGTCCTCGGAGTCGTGGCAACGCTGATCTCGAGTCGGTTGGTGGCCAATCTCCTCTACGGCGTTGCACCGAATGATCCGGCGACCTATGTCGCCGTTTCGGTGCTGCTCACGACGATTGCGCTCGTGGCGATGGTCGTGCCGGCGCGGAGGGCCTCGCGCGTCGATCCGTCGGTGACGCTGCGAGGGGAGTAGACTCCGGAGATCACGCCGTGATCCTGCGGAGTGGGCGGTTCGAGGGTAACTTCGGCTGCCCACTTCCGGACGGAAATCGATGCGACTGCTCTCGACGTGCGCGGCCTCGCTCTCGACAGCGGATCCTTCGCGCTGCTCAAGATGACGACGATCTCCGGAGAAGAGTCCGGCGCTGGACCGACACTCGCTCGCCGACTCGGCCCCTTCGACGCGACGATGATCGTCATGGGCGGAATCATCGGCGCCGGCATCTTCGTCAATCCGAGCGTCGTCGCGCGACAGGTGTACACGCCGGCGCTCGTACTCGGCGCGTGGATCATCGGCGGCGGGATCGCGCTGATCGGCGCGTTCGTGTACGCGGAGCTCGCGGTGCTTCGTCCGCGCGTGGGCGGACAGTACGCGTATTTGCGCGACGCCTACGGATCGTCGGTCGCTTTCCTTTATGGATGGACGCTGCTGCTCGTCACGCAGACGGGCGGCATGGCCGGCGCCGCGATCATCTTCGGTCGCTACTTCCGCGAGCTCACCGGGTTCGGCGTGCCGGAGCAGGCCGTCGCG
>DASVYG010000393.1:0-4376 GCA_036392315.1 Gemmatimonadaceae bacterium | reverse complement strand
AACTTGAAGCGCTGCCTGGCACTCGGCGGCGCCAAGAATCATCTGATCGTCATGCCGGACGCCGATCCCGAGATGACGTCGAGCAATGTGGTCGCGTCGATGTCCGGGTGTGCCGGTCAACGATGCATGGCGGCTTCGGTGATGATGGCGGTCGGAAGGACGGACCACATCATCGCGCGAATGGTCGACCACGCGCGACGCATGACGCTCGGGCAGGATCTTGGCCCCGTGATCTCGGCGGAGGCCAAGGCGCGCATCACGCGATACATAAATGAGGCGGAGGCGACCGGAGCCAAGGTGCTCTTCGACGGGCGCGACATGACGGTCCCCGGACGCGAGGGTGGATACTACGTCGGTCCGACGATCATCGACCACGTGACGCCGGACATGGCGATCGCGCAAGAAGAGGTGTTCGGTCCGGTGCTCGTGATCATTCGCGCCAAGGACGTCGACGACGCGCTCCGTGTCGAGAACGCCTCGCCCTATGGGAACGCGGCATCGGTCTTCACCGAGAGTGGTGGCGTGGCTCGCCGCGTGATGGAGAACGCGAGCGCGGGCATGGTCGGCGTGAATGTCGGCGTGCCCGTTCCGCGCGAGCCGTTCTCATTCGGCGGATGGAACGAGTCGCGTTTCGGTGTGGGCGACATCACGGGTCGCGGCTCGATCGAATTCTGGACGCAGTCCAAGAAGATGACCACGAAATGGAATCGTGAGGCGGGAACGAACTGGATGTCGTAGGAGTCTGCGCTGCCATTGGAATGACGGTAGATTCGCGGCATGCCCCCAACATCCGCGAATCAAAAGGCTCTGTATATCGACGGGCACTTCGTCGACTCGTCGGGCGACGCGTGGATCGACGTCATCGATCCGTCGACCCAGGAGATCATCGCCCGTGTTCCCGACGGCACCACCGCCGACATCGATCGCGCCGTCACCGCCGCGCGCAACGCGTTCGAGTCGTCGCCCTGGAAGGACGTCACCGCGCAGGAGCGCGGACGCATTCTCTTCCGACTCGCTCAAATCGTTCGTGACCACGCCGCCGAATGGGCCGAGCTCGAGACGCGCAACAACGGCAAGCCGATCGCCGAGTCGGAGTTCGACGTCGCGGACGTCGCGACGTGCTTCGAGTACTATGGCGGGCTCGCCACCAAGATTCACGGCGATGTCATTCCGGTCCCCGACAACGCGCTGAGCCTGGCGTTGCGCGAGCCGATCGGCGTCGCCGGACAGATCATTCCGTGGAATTACCCTTTGCTCATGGCGGCATGGAAGCTCGCGCCGGCGATTTGCGCCGGCTGCACGATGGTGCTCAAGCCCGCCGAACAGACGCCGCTCACCGTGCTCGAGCTGGCGAAGCACTTGGAGTCGGCGGGCCTGTCACCTGGCGTAGTGAACATCGTCACCGGCGCGGGCGCGACAGGAGCTGCGCTCGTCGTCCACCGCGACGTCGACAAGATCGCCTTCACCGGGAGCGCGGAGGTGGGGAAGACGATCATGCGCAACGCGGCCGACACGCTCAAGAAGATCTCCCTCGAGCTTGGCGGCAAGTCGCCCAACATCTTGTTTGCCGACGCTGACTTCGAGGCGAGCGTCGACGGCGCGCTGTTTGGACTCTTCATCAATCAAGGCGAAGTCTGCTCGGCGGGGAGTCGTATACTCGTCGAGCGGTCGATCTACCGCGACGTGCTCGACGCGATGGTTGAGAAGGCGCGACGTATTCAGCTGGGGCCGGGACTGAATCGCACCACCAAGATGGGACCGGTCGTGAGCCGCGAGCAGTTCGAACGCGTGCGCGCGTATCAGGAAATTGGAAAGTCCGAGGCGAAGCTCGCGCTCGGGGGCGGGCGAGCGAGCGGATCCGCGCTCGATCGCGGCCTCTTCGTCGAGCCGACCATCTTCTACGATGTCGACAACAGCGCGCGCATCGCGCAAGAGGAGATCTTCGGGCCGGTCGCCGCGGTCATTCCGTTCGACGACGAAGCCGACGCCATCCGCATCGCCAATGATACGCCCTACGGTCTCGCCGCCGCGGTGTGGACGCGCGACATCTTCCGGGCGATGCGAACCGTGAAGCGACTGCGGGCCGGCATCGTGTGGGTGAATCACATGCAGCCCACGTTCGTCGAGGCGCCGTGGGGCGGCTATAAGCAAAGTGGTATCGGCCGGGAGCTGGGCACCTGGGGCGTCGAGGAATACCTGCAGGTCAAGCAGGTCCACATCAACCTCAACGAGCAGCCGATCGGTTGGTACTGACGGCAGCCCTGCGCAACAGCCAGCTCTTCACGCTCATGCACCTGCGCGACCTGCTCCAGCCACAAAGCGAGCGCGAGCGCGAGGCCCGAATCTGGCATTGTAGGGTGAAGGGTAAGTTCAATGGCGGCTGTTCGTTGTCTTATGCGCTCTAAACCCGGCAATTACCATGATCGACAACCTGGATGGAAATGACACGCTCGAAGCGCTGGTCCTCTGTCGCCGCACGGTTCTCCAGCGGGCCAAGGCGTTGATGGACGGCCCTGCGGAGGTCCCATTGGTCGAACGCTTCGACGCCATCCCGAGTCTTTCTGCGTTGCTCACGACGTCGCTGGAGGCGCTCAAGGTTGCCGAGGAGGAGCTCCGCGAACAGAACGAGAAGCTCCGGGCGCAGCGAGCGGCGATGGAGGAGCGGACGCGCTACTATCGCTTGCTCTTTCAGCACGCGCCGGCCCCGGCGTTCGTTACCGACTTCTATGGAACGATTCAGGAATCCAACTTGGCCGCGGCACAGCTCTTTCGGCGCGAAGCGAACCAACTCGACCGGAAGCCGCTGGCGGCCTTGCTGCTTCCCGATCGCCGGGAGTCCTTCCGGAGACAATTGACGCTCATCGCGAGCACCGTGGACGGGGTTCGCGATTGGCCGCTGCTGATGCAGCGCGTTGGCGACCTCCCGATCACCGTGCACGCCGCGGTGACGGTCGTGCCGAATGTGGGCGCGACGAAATCCGGGCTGCTGTACTGGATGTTGCGCATCCCCACCGAGTCCGCGTAACGACCTCAGCGCAACCCTGGCGCCGAACTTTCCAGGGTCGTAGCGTGGAGTCATGAGGACTCGCTCGGTCATTCTGGCGACGGTGCTGGTCGCCGGGTGCGGCTTGCACCGTCGTCCGGCGGCCCCGGAACCGGCGCGCGGGCCGGCACTCGACAGTCTCTTCCGACTCGACCAGTCTCGTGGCGACTCGTTGCTTGCGCGCGGGCCGGTCGCGGGCGTGGTTGCCTTGCTGGCCGAGAACGTCGTTTTCCTGCGCGCCGGTGTCCCGGCGGTGTATGGGCGCGAGGGCGCGCGAGCCCTCGTCGGCGCGGCATCCGGAGCGACCGCTCTCAGCCTGGCATGGCAGCCGATTGGCGGCGGCATTTCCGACGACCTCGGGTCGGCGTACACATACGGTGTGGTCGCCCGCCTGTCGCATGCGAAATCGCCCATCCAATTTGAACGATACATCGCCTTCTGGGATCGCAACCGCGACCGGGTGTGGCGTATCGCGGCATACTCCGAAATCGGATCGCCGCCGGCCGGCGAGGTAAGCCTGTCGCCCGATCAAACCACTCCTCCGACTGTCCGCCTTCCCAAACCGCTCGAGGAGGCGACGGCCGCCGTCCGCGCGGCTGATAGTCTCTTCTCCGACCTCGCATACCGGATGGGGACGGGCTTCGCCTTCTCGAACACGGCCGCCGACAACGGCGTAGTGTTCGGCGGCCAGCAATTCGTCGTCGGCCCAGACGCGATTCGCTCGTTCTACGCCGGACAGGGCACGTCGTCGACGCTCACCTGGCGACCGGTCTACGCAGCCGTTGCCGGCTCACGCGACCTCGGCTTCACTGTGGGGGAGTCCATCGCCACTGGACTCGGGCCGTCGGGTGCAGCGGTGCAGCGATTCGGGAAATACCTCACCGTGTGGAAGCGCCAGCGAGACGGCACATGGAAGTTCGTCGTCGACGGAGGCAACTCTTCGCCACCCCGCGATTCACAGAAGTAGTCCCGAGCGGCTACCAGTCGCCGCGTTGCTCCCCTTTGCGATAGGCGCGGAGCAGCGTGTACGACACGCCGCCATAGGTGATGAGGAACGCTCCCCATTTGAAGATCTGGGCCCAGGCGAGGTCGGTCGTATGGAAGGCGAACGCGTAGCAGAACAAGCCGAGGGCCGCCCAGACGAGACAGAGCAGCCCTGATCGTATCATCGCCCATCGCCGATCGCGCTCCGCAGCATCGTGCTCGGCGGCGCGCTTGATCTGCAGCTCCTCGTAGAGGCGCTTGTTCATTGGCATTGGCGTGAATGGTACCGCCAGTGGGGAGGCGGGTTCCAATACGGCAGGGTTGAGGGTCGAGGGTTGAGGGTTGAGGG
>DASVYG010000392.1:0-23164 GCA_036392315.1 Gemmatimonadaceae bacterium | reverse complement strand
TGTCGCGATGGGTGCAGGACCCTCGGACGTGCTCCGTCTCGTGCTCCGGCGTGAGCTCCGGCTCATCGTCATCGGACTTGCGGCAGGGTTCGTGTTGGCGGCGGGTGAAGCCAAGCTGATCGCCGCGTGGCTGCTTCCCCTTGCAACACTGGGCGTCGCAGGACTAGTGGGGCTCGCGGTGTTGCTGTTCACGGTTGCGACAGCTGCGAGCGTGGTCCCGGCGCTTGGCGCGCTTCGGATCGCGCCGATGCAGGTGCTCAGGCAGGACTGAGCCGGACATTGATCTTCCCTGTTACACGATCGCTTCTGCAACCAGCAGCGCACCGCTCACGACGAGCGCCACGTGCAGCCCGACGAGCGCCCATCGTGGGCGTGAAAACGGATCGCGCAGCGCCAGCGGGACTGGGAACAGCCGGAACCAGAACCAGAGTCCCAGCATGTCACCGACGATCACACCACCCGCGACGAGAGCCCATCCAGCCGCGGCCGCGCCGTCGCTCGAGAACGTCGTCGCAGACAGCGCCATGAGCGCGACGGTGACGAGCGTCGCAGGAACGACGAGCGCGTAGCGAAGCCTGGGGCGGCGGAGACTCGCCAGCAACACGGCCGGCATGAGCACCCAGCCGGCGAGCAGCAAGTGTCCGATCGCCGGACGGAGCCGGCCGCCGGCGTGGGCGAGAGCCCAGAGCGCGCCGAGTGCCAGCGCACTGATGATCGCCAAACGCACCACCCGGAATGCGAACGCGCGATCGTCGGTCATCTCGATCGCAGATCGCGCGCTCATGCGACGGGACAGCTCCATCGCGCCTACGCGTGCGCGGCGAGCGGCGAGGCCGCCGGGCGCGCCAACGTCAGGAAACGCACGAAACCGATCAGGAAGAGCACGTCGCACGCGGCGAACCAGGCGAAGATCGTGTGCGGCAACTGGCCGTTTACGAGCGCTGCCAGTGAGACCAAGACGTACACCGCCTTGTAGATAGTACCGACCTTCACGAGATCGACGTTCCGCAACACATCGCGGGAGACATACCAGTATCCCACGCCCTGCACGAACACGAACGCCGAGATCATTTGCAGGTAGGTGAGATTCTCCGGCAGTGGGATCGCGAAGAACCGATAGATCGGCCCGTAGAGCACGAAGAACAGGAGCCCGAGGATCCCGTCGTAGAGTGCCGCCACCACGAAGAACGTTCGGTAGAAACTCGCCGATCCGGACTGCTCGAGCTGGGTCGTCATTTGCTTTTCTCCTCACTGTTTCGAATGAATGGAACGCCCCGCCTGCTTCCGAAATGCGCTTCGCCTACGGCGCGTTGCTTCGTCTGAATAGAGACGCCGCGCCAATTCGATCAGCCCGTGCTCGAGCTCCTCGACGGTCATGTGCCGCGGCTCGAAGTTCACGTCGAACAGAGTGCTTCGTTCCCACGGTTCCTCGCCGAGCAGCCGCCCTTCCGCGCGCAGACGCGCGCGAAGCGGCGTTCCCGGGAACGGCGTCAGCACCGTGATCTGCACCTGATGGAGGCCGCTCTCCTGGACGAATCGCCACACGTCGTCGAACACCTCTGCCGTGTCGCCGTCGAGTCCGAGGATGAAGCAGCCGATCACGGCGATCCCCGCCGACTGTATCCGCTCGATCGCCGCCTTGTAGCCCTCGTGTCTGGTGCGCTTCCAGTTCCGTCTGAGCTCGAGTGCGTCGAGACCCGCCGCCGTCGGGCTCTCGAGGCCGATGAGGAGTTGCGCACAGCCCGCCGCCCGCATGCGTGCGAGAAGGTCCGCGTCATCGGCGATCGAGACGTCCGTTTCCGCAAACCAGCGCACGTCCTCTCCACCCAATTCGTCCATGAGCCGCCGCGCGTGGTTGCGGTCGATGAAGGAATTGTCGTCGGCGAATTCGATGAACGGGCGCGGCCAGATCCGCTTGATCGCCCGGATCTCGTCCATGATCTTCGCAACCGGCTTCACCTTGTAGTGCCGACTCAGGAGAACGGAGCTCGCGCAGAACTCGCATCGCCGAGGGCAGCCGCGCTGGGTCTGCACAGTGAAGCGGTTGTACTTCGTCGGCAACGCGAGGTCGAATCGAGGCATCGGTGCGTCCGCTAGATCGAACTGGCGTCCATTCGGCTCGTACAGTCGTTGAAGTCGCCCCTGCTCGGCGTCCTCGAGCAACGTGGGCCAGCTCAGCTCTCCCTCGCCCACGACGACCGCGTCGCAATGCCGCAGCACTTCATCGGGAAGCACGGTCGCGTGAAGCCCGCCCATCACGGTGGCGACACCCATCTCGCGATAGCGCGCGGCGAGCGCATACGCATCCTTCGCCTGTGCGGTGTAGGTCGAGATCGCGGCGAGGTCGCATTCCGGGAGCGTCGTCGTGTCACGCAGGTCGGCGATCTCGTGGTATTCGACGTCGAACCGATCCGGCGTCATGCCCGCGAGCGTCAGGAGCGACAGGCTGGGAAGCGACGCGATGACTTTCGATCGTTCGACGAACCCCGGCAGTGTCATGCCCACGCGCGTCAGCTCTTCGTTGCAGACGCGGACGCCGCTCATCGCGATCAGGGCGATCTTCATGCGCAACCACCTAACCAGAATACGGATTGGATTCACGTTGCCCGTGGCTGACGAGAGCGCCATCAGGCCAAGTGCTCTCCGCTGTGGGGGATTCCCGCTCGCACTACGAGCCTGATCGAAGCAAGGATCATGGTGCGAATCGGGGAGCTGCATGCCACGTTAGTACGCCCACGCCTCGAGGGTTTTTCGCCGTGCCGCGGTGTGATGAGCGACTGCCGACAAGAGACGAAGGGGCCGGATCGCCGGCCCCTTCGCTGTGGGTACTCCCTTCGCACTACTTGCCGCCCTGCGGCTGCGGCACTTGAATGTTGCCTCCAGTCAGCACGGCTGCGTTCGTACCATTTGCCGGCCCAGGCATGAGCAGCTCGCCGAAGGCGCTGATCCAGAACTTGTCCTGGCCGATGCCGGACGTGCCATTGTCTTCGACGTAGCCTCTGTGTGTATTCAAATGAGTATACCTTGATGTTCCCGCAGGCCCGCATTCACGGTACGGTAGGACCCTACAAACGGTCAGGGAAACGCTACTGCCACATTCATAGATCGAGACTGATCGTCGACGCATCCAGAGGGGAGTGTACCAAGGTCGGACGGTAGCCGCCTAGCCTCAAACCACGCGCGGCCAACAAGCGCGCTCACCGATTATTAAAGTTTCCATATCTTCCGTCTGAGCAATGGCTTCGAGCACTAAGGGCATCGAAGACCGCGGCGCGATCGCGCACGCGTGCGCCCTGTGTTTCGCGGACCGCCTTGACACGCGGCCCAAGTCAGAGGTAATTGAGAACCTCGAGCTGAACGCGTCGCGTGCGTTCTCGGGAATCGATTTCGCTGGTCACGCACGCATGCCATCGCTTCTGATCGTCTCAGAGGTTCGGCTGTTCCGCGATGGACTCGCCGAGTTGCTCGCCCGACGCGATTCACTGCGCGTCCTCAGCACGGCCAAAGCTCGGTGTTCACCTCTCCATCTTACGCCTGCCGGTAATTGGTCGGTAGGCGTACCGCTCAGCAGACGCGCCGGTGTAGATCTTATCGTCGTTGGGGCCGCCGCAGCCGGCTGTCGCGTGCGGCTCTTCGTCATCCAATTCTCAGCCAGGACGTCGTCATGAAGACTCGCACCCTGCTAGACCTGGGCACACGCGCCACCATCGTTCTCACGCTCGTACTCTTCGCTGCGGCGCTTTGGGTCAAGGGTTTGACCCATGACATCCTTCTCGAGGCAGGCGTGTTTCTCGTTTCGGTGAAGCTCATGCTGATGAGTCACAAGAATGGAGCGGCGATGGATTCGATTCGTACCGAGCTTGCCGCACTTCGCACCGAAATCGAGGCAGGGCCCGCTGCGATTGAAGGACGTGTTTCTTCGGGCGACCGTGCAGACGCGCGGTGAGTTCCGATCGAGCCATCCACGCGGTGACCACACTGGGCTCGACGGCACGGTCCCTACTTAGCCGTCGCCGCCGCGGCGTTGTTCGGCGCAAGCGCGCCGATGGCCAAGTG
Source organism: Gemmatimonadaceae bacterium (assembly GCA_036392315.1). Classification (GTDB taxonomy): domain Bacteria; phylum Gemmatimonadota; class Gemmatimonadetes; order Gemmatimonadales; family Gemmatimonadaceae; genus JAQBQB01. The sequence goes on along the minus strand of DASVYG010000392.1, from coordinate 19,108 downwards.
GCTTCTTCGTGAGTCGCTCGCCGACCGTTTTCGTGTCGTTGCAGTCGACCTGGCGGGTCATGGATCCTCCGGAGTCAATCGCGCTGCGTGGACCGTGGCGGCCTTCGCCGACGACGTTCGCGCGGTCGTCAATGCGGTGGACGTCGAGCACGCGGTGCTCGTCGGCCGTTGCCAGCGCTCGCTTCCAGACGAAGTGCGTGTCTGCCGCGGTGCTCGACCAGTACACTGCAATCCGCCCGAGTTGATTCTCGAACTCCCCGCCATTCCAATACCCCGTGCCGCGCGCGCCAAACCGGGCGCGGTTTGTTGCGCCGACATTCGGTCGTAACCATTGCACGGTGTCCTTGAGCGCGCCCCCGGCGCGCGGTCCGAGCGTCGTGGACAATGCCTCCCACTCAGCGTCGCTCGGCAAGTGCCAACCTCGCATGCACGCCTGTTTGGCACTCGCCCAATCGTACAGCATCCCGAAGCGCTTCGCGGCGCTCGAGTCGTCGTTCGGCGCGTGGGTGACGAGGAATGAACCACTCGGCGCGTGCGTGACGCGCAGGTTGGCGCCGAGCCACTGCTGGCTGCCAATTGTGATGACCGGATACACGTTGTGATCGGCGTCGGCCACGTTGGCCGACGCGCATCCCATCAGCAGCGTCGCGATCAGCAACGGGCTGGAAGAGCGAATGTACATGGGGAGCGTTCGGTGATTCGCCAATCTAGCGAATGCCAGCCTACATGATTGGACGTCGGCAGACTTACTCCGATGGTACGTACGCGTTGAGCAATCTCTAAATGGTGCGGGGCGAACGGGCTTACAAGACGCGTTCGAGGAGGTTCGAAAAGCTGTAAGGGCAATCCCCACGATCTGTCAGGCATTCTCCTGCTACGTCGCCGTTCGCGCGACCGCATCGTTTCAGATCACCGCGCACGGCGGCAACAATGAGTCGTTCGCGCGGGGCTATGTTGGCAGTCGCTCAACGTCGCTGATCCACCGTGGGCGTGGCCCACGGGAGGCACGATGCGGAAGATTGTTCTCGCGCTAGCGGTCGCCGCGGCGTGCGGCGGCAGCGGCACCGACCCCGTTGCGCCGGCTTCCACTGAAGTGGGGAGCTACACCCTGCTCTCGTTGAACGGGCATCCCCTGCCGGCCACGGTTACCGAGGGCTCAACGACCACCGACGTGCTCTCCGGAGGCCTGACGCTGATGAGCGGCGGGACGCTCAGCATGAGGGTCGTGTACCAACTCATTGGGCAAACCACGCCTGTCACCAACGACCTCACCGGACACTACACGCGACAGGGGAGCAGCCTTTCCTTCACATACAACAATGGCGGCGCGAATACAGGCACGTTGACCAGCGACACGCTTCGCATGAGTAACGAAGGGGCGATCTGGCTCTTCGCGCGCCAGTAATTCTCAAGGCCACGTGAAGATCGTGGATGGCGCCGCCCCACTGCGCCCACGCGCAACGTCATCCGGCTCTCGCCAGAATCGCCGCGTCCAGATGCCCGTGAGGCGAGCTTCCCAGCGCGCGTGCGGGTCCGGGCTCACCGGGACGGCGACATCCAACCGCCACAGGCGCTGCGACGCCGGCGGGAACGCTGCCAACAGCCCTACACCGACTCCGACCTTCGCGCTGCTGTTCACGCCGAACGGCGCATCGCCCGCCCAAACCCGACCGGCGTCGACGAAGCTCGCGATCCCGAGCGCGTCGTGCTGCGTGAATCCGCCGATCGACCAGCGTTCCTCGATGCGCGCGATGCCCCGAACGGCTCCGGCATCGTGAGAAGCCGAGTAGCCGCGCACGCCTCCCTGCCGATCACCAAGCGTGAGCTGGAACGGAACGCGCTGTCCATGTCCGCCGGCAAATTCGAGACTGCTAATGACGACGTGCGCCCCGCCAGGCTTGACGTACCAGGCCAATCGTCCGCTGCCGAACATGGAATCCCAGTCGCCTGTGCGTCGATCGTTACGCGCTTCGCCGTCGACGCGCAGCGCGCCGAACGACGTGACGGAGCCGACCCCGGCGTAGAAGTCGGTCGAGATCAACACGTCATCGTCGGTGGTCCCGAATCGTTGAATGGTCCGCCCTGTCAGCGCGCCGAATTGCGCGCCAACGGCCACGTCCTGCGCCGCGGTGAGCGCGTCGAATCCACGCACCGTCATGAACGACAGTGCGCGCACGCCCGCAACGGCATTCAAGCGCAAATTTCGGTAGGCGACGACGGAATCGGCGAGTGCGGGGCTCGTGACGGCGACAAGCCCCGAGTCCGACGCAACGACGAAATGATTTGCCGGCGTTACGTCTTCGTGCGTGACGAGCGTACCGACAAACGCGCTGCGGCGCCCGAGCCCAATGCGGCGTACCCCGCCGAAATCCCAGAAGCGTCGCCGAACGTCGAGCGAGAGATCATCGCCGTCGCGTGCACGGAAGGACAAATATCGGTCGACGTCGCTGATCCCGACATGCCACGCACTTCGCTGCAAATCCGTGAGGTAGGTATGGGCGAGCGCGACAGTCAGCTCTCCGCCAAGCGGCGAGCGCTCCGCGACGAGCGAGAGGATGTCGGGTTGACCGAACACCTGATAGGCCACCCCATGCACTCCGAAGCCAGTGCGATACGCCAATCCTCGCTCGACGGTTCCCGCCAGGTAGAGCCCTTGCCCGCCGACGTTGCCATTACCAAATCGGAGCTGCGACGGCCGCCTGTCTCGCATGCGCAGGTCGAGTACCGTTGGAATTTCGTCGATCGTCTCGACCTCGACGCGCACGCCGGCGCCGCTGTCGGGCACGACGCGCACCGTGGCATCGGCGAGGAAGGGCTGCAAGCGCAGGATGCGCTCCGATTCGGCGCGCTGTCGCTCCGTGCAGGGTTGCCCTATCTCGAGGAGCAGGAAGTGGCCGATCGTTTGCTGCGTCGATGTTGTGTGGAGCAATCCCACTCCGCGCGCCAGCTCGCGGAATTGCCGGGGGACCGAGAGGAACGACGGATCGCGCGGCGCGATGGCGATCGAGGTGACGACCTGTCCGTCGCACGGAACCGACGCCGGTTTCGAGCCCTGCGCGGCCGCGAGCGCGGCGGAGATTGAGAGGATGAGTGCAGCAGGCGGCAATCGACGTGGCACCGGACGAGGAATGGTGCGCAATGTCGAGTCTCCCAGACGTCACAGCAATCTGGCAAATCCCGACATGGTGTGGTGTATTCCGGCCTTTGGCCTGCTGGTGATCGAGGGAGCACGGTTTTGGCGACCCGAGACTAGTAAGCCGCCCCCGCATTCGCCATGTTGACAGTACTATGACCTTTCCACCGGCGAGTTTCCGCCAAAGCCCCGGGCCCGCGCTCAACTCGCGCGTGCGCCGCATCATACTCGGCGCCCTCGCCATCGGGTTCCTCGCGATCATCGTGGTCCCGTGGCTCGCTAGCTTCGCGACCGACTGGCTCTGGTACAACGAGATTCACTTCGAATCGGTCTTCCTCACATCGCTCGTGGCGCGCGCGCTGCTATTCGTCGTCACGGGCCTCTTCGCATTCGCGTTCTTATATGGCAATGTGCTGTGGACTCGCCGCGGATCGGGCGGGATCCCCGCGCTCTACCTGAATCGCGGCGACGGCGAGACGATGGACGTCTCGCATGTGGTGCCGAAACTGGTGCTCATCGGCGCTCTGGTCGCCGCATTCGTCACCGCGCTCGCCGCCTCCGCGCAATGGCTGCCTGTGCTCATGGCGCTGCACGCCGTTCCTGTTGGCCAGACCGATCCGCTCTTTGGCCGCGACATCGGCTTCTATCTCTTTCGCCTTCCCGCGGTCTCCGCGGCGCTCACCGTGCTCGTCGTCGTCACGGGCCTGTCGCTCATCGCGTCGGCACTCCTCTACGGAATGCGTGGCGCGATCGTCCTTGCACCCAGACGCGCCGTGGTGGAACCGCGAGCGGCGTGGCATCTCGGTATCCTGCTCGCGGCGCTCCTTCTCCTCTTCGGCATCCAGCTGTGGTTCGTCGACTCCGCGGGGCTGCTCTACTCGACGACCGGTCCCCTCGTGGGCGCGAGCTACGCCGACGTGCACGTGTCACTGGTTGGCATCCGCGTATCCGCCGTCGCGGCGGTCCTCGCGGCGGGAGTCGTGCTGTACGGCGTGTCGCGCCAGAAACTCCTCTGGTTCGCGGTCCTCGCGATGGTCGGCTATGTCGCGGTGAGTGTCGTCTTCCGTGGGCTGGCACCGGCGGCCGAGCAGCGGTTCGTGGTCGCGCCCAACGAGTTGGCGCGCGAGCGGCCGTACATCCAGCAGCACATCGCCGCCACGCGCCGCGCATGGCGGCTCGACAGCGTCGCGACCCGGGACCTCGAGGGCGACGTGCAGCTCTCCATCGCGAACATTCGAGCCAACGCGCCGACGATCGACAACGTCCGGCTCTGGGAGCGCGATCTGCTCCAGCAGACACTGGGGCAACTCCAGGAAATCCGAACGTACTACGATTTCGTCTCGGTGAACGACGATCGATATGTGATCGACGGCAGATACCGCCAAATCCATCTCTCGGCCCGCGAGCTCAACACGGCGAAGCTGCCGACGCGCAACTTCATCAACGACCGACTCACGTTCACGCACGGCATGGGCATCGCGATGGCGCCCGTGAACCAGGTCACGACCGAAGGCTTGCCGGTGTTGTTCATCAAGGACCTGCCGCCCGTGTCGACCGTCTCGGTCAAGGTCACACGCCCGCAGATCTACTACGGTCAGCTCACGAACAGCTACGTCTTCGTCGGCACGGGTCAGAAGGAGTTCGACTATCCGGCGGGCGACAAGAACGTCTACACGAACTACACCGGTCGCGGCGGCGTGCCGGTCGGCTCGTTTCTGCGGCGCGCACTCTTCGCCTGGCAGTTTGGATCGACGGACATCGTGTTGTCGTCGTATCTCTCGCGCGACGCACGGGTTTTGTACCGCCGCAACATCGCGGAGCGCGCACAAGCGGCGCTCCCGTTCTTGAAATTCGACGCCGAGCCGTATTTGATGGTGACCGACTCCGGCACGCTGAAGTGGATTCTCGACGCATACACGTCGAGCACGAACTGGCCTTATTCGCAGCCCGCGCCGGACGGAACGAACTACGTGCGCAACAGCGTCAAGGTCGTGATCGACGCGTACGACGGCACGGTGGACGCCTATCTCGCCGATCCCGCCGATCCAGTCGCACGAACCTACGCGGCGATATTCGGTGCCATCTTCAAACCCCTGACGGCCATGCCGGCCGACATCCGCGCGCATCTGCGCTATCCGGGGGATCTGTTCCGCCAGCAGACTGCACTCTACGCCACCTATCACATGGTGGATCCCGACGCGTTCTACCATCGCGAAGATCAGTGGCAGTATCCGGACGTAGAGAAAGGAACGCCCAATGTGAATCCTTTCATGCGCCACATCATTTTACGTCTGCCCGGTGAGCCGAATCCGGAATTCATCTACATGACGCCGTTCACACCGAGCGGCAAGGACAATCTCGCGGCGTGGATGGCCGCGCGCATGGATGGCCCGAACTACGGGAAACTCGTCGCATACCGATTCCCGAAACAGAGTCTCGTCTACGGTCCGAAGCAGATCGTGAATCGCATCAACCAGGAGACGAATATCTCGCAGCAGATCACGCTCTGGGATCAGAAAGGCTCGAGTGTGATTCGCGGGGAGCTTCTCGTGATCCCCGTCGATGAATCCTTGATCTACGTGCAACCGTTGTATCTGCGCGCCGAGGGCGGAACGATCCCCGAGTTGAAGCGCGTCGTGGTCGCGCACGAAAACCGCGTTGCGATGGGCGAGACGCTGGAAGAGGGATTGGCGGCGCTGTTCGGCGCGGGAGCGCCGGCGCGTGCGACGATCGCCGCCGCGGATTCAGCCGCGGTGACGCGCGCGCCCGGCGTCGCTGGCGCGTCCGCGGCCTTGTTGCAGGAGGCACAGCAGCACTACGACCGCGCGATCACTGCGCAGCGTGCCGGCGATTGGGCAACGTATGGTCGCGAGATCGACCAGCTTGGTGCGGTGCTCAAGCGGTTGCGCGCCGGACAGCCGTAACGGCGTTCGGGTCGACCCGGCAGCCGCCGCGGCAAGGACTGCCGGACTCACGTGCAGCGCGTCGCCTAAGTACTAGGTTACTACAGCGCCACCGGCGACGGCGGCGCGCGGTACGACACACCACTGCGAGGCAGCATGCGCGGACTGCTGCTGTATCCAGAGTTTCCGGCCAGCTCCTTCTGGAGCTTTCGGCACGTCATGCGGATGGTCGGCGCGAAAGCGCCCTTCCCGCCACTCGGGCTCATCACCTTTGCCTCGCTCATGCCGCGGCATTGGTCGTTCGATCTGCTCGACCTGAACGTCGAGCGGCCGAGCGACGGCGAGCTGCGCGCGCGCATCGCCGACGCCGACGCGGTGTTCGTGAGCGCCATGTCCGTCCAGAAGCGATCGCTCATCGAATTGCTCTCGGGGCCGGCCCGTGGCCTCGAGACGCCCTGGGTCCTCGGCGGACCGTACCCGTCGAGCTACCGCGACCACATCCTGCATCCGACCACGCAATCGGACGAGATCCTCCACACAGGCCTCGACGGTCTGGTGTGGGGCGAAGCCGGCCAGTGGGTGAACGCGATCGACGAACTCCTCCAGGGCGAGCGACGGCAGCACTCGGACGCTGCACCGTTCCTGCTCATCCCCGACGCCATCGCGGCGCAGGAGCCGGGCTCTCGCAAGGCGCTCAACGATCGCGCCATCTTTAGAGATCTGGAAACGACGCCGCTGCCCCGCTGGGACCTGATCAATGTCGGCGACTACCGCTCGATGATGATGCAGACGACCGTGGGCTGCCGCTTCCGCTGTGACTTCTGCGACATCATCCAGTTCAACGGCGGCTTCACTCGACCCAAGACGCTGGAGTCGGTGCGCAACGAGCTCGGCGCGCTGTACGACCTCGGCTACCGCGGCGGCATCTTCACCGTCGACGACAACTTCGTCGGGAATCCCGCCGCGATCGAGTCGATCTTGCACGTGATGATCGACTTCCAACGCGAGCACGACTACCCGTTCTCCTTCTATACCCAGGCGAGCCTCGACCTCGGCACGCCGAAGTTGAGCCATCTCGTGCCGCTCATGAAGCAGGCCGCGTTCTCCGAAGTCTTTCTCGGCATCGAGAACCCCGACCCGGCGGCGCTCAAGGGCATGAACAAGGTGCAGAACACGAAGGTCGACATCGCCGCCACCGTTGGACAGATCCAAGCTGCCGGCATCGAGGTGATGGCGGGCTTCATCTTCGGCTCGGACGAGGATACGCTCGACACGGCCGGCGCGATCGCCTCCTTCGCGACGCAGGTCGCCATCCCGACGGCGATGACCGGCATGCTCACGCCGATCCCGTACACTCCGCTACGCGAGCGATTACGCGCCGAGGGCCGGCTGCGCGAGGCGGAGTTCTCGGGCAACAATACCGACGATGCCGTGCAGTTCGTACCGCGTCGCATGAGCATCGCCGAGATGCAGCGCGGATACTATCAGATTCTCGAAGCCCTGTTCGCTCCTGGCGCGATGTTCGAGCGTTCCCGCGCGCTACTCGAGCGCCTTCAGCCCAACATCTTCCACGGAAGCCACACGCGGCCGGCAGACGTTCGGGCGGCGCTCCGCTCACTCTGGCGGCAAGGTGTGGTGCGCGCATCACGGATCGACTACTTCCGGCTGCTCTGGAAGGGCCGCCAGCGCGACGTCGCACAGCTCCGCGCGGCTCGGCGCGCGCTCGCTGATCTCGACCGGCGGATGCGTGCACTTTCCACGGCGGGCCAGGCTTGGCTCGCCGAGCGCGAGCTGCCGGATCTCACGGCGCTCGTCGACCGCGCACGCGATGCGATGGTGCGCGCCGAGCCAGCGCGACGTCTCGACGACATTGCCGAGTGGGCGCGGGAGATGCAGACGCGCATCGGCCAGGGCGCGGCGAGCATCGACGAGATGCAGTCCGTCTACCGATGGAGCCGAGAGTACTTTCTCAGGCAGCGGCGGCTGCACCGATTCCCCGGCACGTATCTCGTGAAAGCGTTCAATCTCGCGATCAAGGGACTGCACTACGAGACGGTCATGCACGGCCTCGCGCGCGAGGGACTGTCGGGCGAACGACTCTCGGCGGTGGCCACTGCGAATACGCCAGTTCTCTAAAGTCACATCTCCCGGTCGCAGCTCGCGCCGTCGTATCACCCGACCTCTCATGACTGGAGCCGCGATCATGCCGTCGTTACCGCGTCGTGTCATCATGTGTGCGGCGCTCGCGTCGCTTGTCGCGGCCGGCGTCGCCGGCGCACAGACGTCGGTAGTCCTCCCCGGTCCGTCGGGACGCGCGCGAGTCAGGTTCGAGATCAGCGTGCCAAGCTCAGTGCGCAACGAGCCGCTCACCGGCCGGGTGTACGTCATTATCAGCAGCGATAGTTCGCGCGAGCCGCGCAGCCAGGTGGGCCGTGTCGGTACGCCGCTCTTTGGGCGCGACGTGGAACACCTGGCGCCCGGCGCTCCTGCCGTTATCGACGGCATCGCCCTCGGCACGCCAGTGTTCGACATGGCGGACATTCCCGCCGGCGATTACTGGATTCAGCCGTTCGTGAACGTCTACTCCGAGTTCAAACGCTCCGACGGACACGTGCTGTGGATGCATGACGACCAGTGGGAAGGACAGAACTGGCCGCGCTCGCCGGGAAACATCTACGGCGCGCCGCGGAAGGTGCACTTCGATCCGAAGGCGAACACCGTCGTGAAACTCGTGGCGGACAAGATCATTCCGCCCATTCAGATGCCCGCTGACAACGAATACGTTCAGCGCTTCAAGTTTCAGAGCCCGTCGCTCACGAAGTTCTGGGGACGCCCCATCTACCTCGGCGCCACGGTGCTGCTGCCGCGCGACTACAAGACGTCCACGATCAGCTATCCGGTGAACTACATCCAGGGGCACTTCGGGCTCGGTGCGCCATACGGATTCGACGCGGCGCCGGGCGGACGTGGCCGCGCTCCGTCCGGCCCGTCATTTCGCGAACAATGGATGTCGGACGACTTCCCGCGCATCATCGCGGTGACCTTCCAACACCCCACGCCCTACTTCGACGATTCGTATGCTGTGAACAGCGTGAACATGGGCCCATACGGCGACGCCCTCATGAAGGAGCTGATCCCCGAAATCGAGAAGCGCTACCGGGTGATCAAGGAGCCGTGGGCCAGGTGGTTGTCCGGCGGATCGACGGGAGGATGGGAGTCGCTCGCCCTTCAGATCTTCCATCCCGATTTCTTCGGCGGCACGTGGTCGTCCTGTCCCGATCCGGTGACGTTCACCGACGTCGAAGGCGTGAACATGTACAAGGACGCTAATGCGTTCTACAAAAACTACAGCGCGTGGCAGCTCACTCCCACCGTCAACTCGCGAGAGGTCAACGGTGAAATTCGGCAGACCGCGCAGCAACGGTATTGGATGGAGCTCGTCAATGGCACGCACGGCCGGTCCGGTACGGGCCAACAGGATATCTGGCAGGCCGTCTTCGGCCCCATCGGGACCGACGGATACTTCAAGCCCGCGGTCGATTCACGTACCGGCGTCATCGATCATACGGTGACCCAGTATTGGCGCGACAACTACGATCTTTTGAATTACCTGCAGCGCAACTGGAGCACCGTGGGGCCCAAGCTCGTCGACAAGATCCACATCTACGTCGGCAACATGGACAGTTTCTTCCTCGACCGCGCGACGCGCGAGCTCGAAGCGTGGATGAAGACCACGCAGAACCCGCACTACGAGGGATACTTCGTCTACGGCGATCAGAAGCCACACTGCTGGAGCGGACCCGGGACGAGCGCGGACCGGCTGAGAGAGATGGCCGAGTACGGGCTGCGGAAGATGCCGCCGGGGACGACGACGCCGTGGTGGAAGTACTGAACGCAAACCCGCAGCTTGCGCGGGTTACGTCGGGACGCCGTCGCGCGACGCGCTCGGAGGGCCGCGGCGAAGCACTCCACTGAGCGAGGTGCCGGGCATCAGGGTGTTGAATACGGTGCCATACTTTTTCACGTTCTCATGCAGCAACGCCAGACGCGCGTCGGATTCGTCGCTGTCCACCAGGATTTCATACCTGATCTGCTCGAGCCTCGGCGGCACATCTTGTCGTATGCCGTGTACGTGAACCTCCACGCCCCGCAACTGGAACCTGAGTATCGGCTGGATCCGTTCTATTCCCTTGATCATGCAGGCTGCGAGCGCGGCGAGCAGGAGTTCCGCAGGATTGAATGCGTCCGGATTGCCGGCGAGGTCGGTGTCGAGTCGGATCGACGCCGACTTGCACGTCGCGACGCTTCCATGTGCGTCGATACGCGTGGCGGCAACATCGAAGGTCAGCTTCTGTTTGAGATCCGGCATGACGAGTCCTCAATAGGACGCGCTGTCATCGCTCGCTTCTTGGAACACTGAGTATTCCATACTGGCTATCCGGCGCCTGATCCGGTGTCGGGAGTGTCCCGCAGATGGCATCGGCAAATGCGTGACACGCGGTGACGATGCACTGTGCGTGTGCCCGAGAAACCCCTACGCCGCTCACGGGCGTTTGATAGCCGCGACGTCGGCTGGATTAGCCTCGTTCGCTCTCGTGCTTCTCGTGGTCTGCGCGCCGAGTCCAAGCGCGCAGACCACGAGTGCGTCGTCAAACCTGTTGTCTGCCGATCGCCGGCGACGGGCTCGAGGTCGAGCGCGTTGAAGCGTCAGCGCTGTCGGCACGCGGCAACTCCAGCGTGAACCGCGATCCAACGCCGACGGTACTCTGTACGGTAAGCTCGCCGTTCATTCCGCGCGCGAGCTCGCGACTGATCGCCAGTCCCAACCCGACGCCGCCACGACGATCGGTCAAGCCAGTGGCCAGCTGGACGAATGGACTGAAAATCACTTCCAATTTCTCTTCCGGAATGCCCGGGCCGTTATCAGCCACGTGAATGGCCAGGGTGTGGGGCGCGGTCGTGACGCTCAAGGTGATTTGTCCGCGTTCAGCGGTCGCATATTTCACGGCGTTCATGACGAGGTTCATGAGGATCTGACGCACGCGCTCGGCGTCGGCCCACATGAACGCATCCGTGTCGTCGGCCGGATGGAGGAGCAACAGATGTCGCTCTTCGGCGGCGCCCTGAAGCATGTCGGCAACCTCGTGCACGGCTGCCTGCGCGGACACCTCGGCGAACCGATACTCCAACCGTCCGTGCTCGCTTCGAACTTGGGTGAGCATCTCCGAGATGAGCGTGAGCAAGTGTGTCTGGTTGTGCCGAATGCGGTTGAGGTCGACCAATTGTTCCGCAGTCACGGGCCCACGCAGCCCCATCTCGAGCAGCGTGACATACCCGCCGATCGCGTTGAGGGGCGTCATCAACTCGTGGCTCATGTTGCCGAGGAACGCCGACTTTGCGAGATTGGCCGCGTCGGCGGCGGCGCGCAGGTGGTGCGCCTGGCGATACAATCGCTCGTTCTCGAGCGCAAGTGCACACAGGTCGGCAAGGTCCGACGCGAGCGCGACCTCGTGCGGCGAGAACGGCGCATCACCTTCCCGCGTAACGAACGTGATCGCGCCGAGCACCGCGGTCCGCACGACGAGCGGCACGGCGAGCAATCCGCCGAAGCCGAGCTCGCGGAGCGCTGTGAAACCTCGCGTCGCATTGGCGTCGATGACCCACGCCGGGCCTGCATCGGCCGCGAAGCCGGCCTGCATCGGAAACCATCGGTCGGCGAGGTTCTGAGCCAACTCTTGTTTCGACGCGTCCGGGTGCACGATGGCCAGCCGATGAACTGCACCGTCCTGTTCGACCACGTCGGCGATGCACCAACTGCCTTCGCGCATCAGCGAACGCCGGCGAATTGCCTCGCGCGTGCCCAAGCCGTTGAGCGACATCGCGAGCTCGCGGCTCGCGGAAGCCAGAAATGTGGCACGCCGGCTCGCGGCCAGCGCCTCGCTGCTGACGTCGCGCGCGTCGAGTGCGGCGAGCAGCAATCGCTCGGTGATCGCCCGTTGACGCACCAGCCCCATCACGGCCACGTCGTTGTCACCGCCTCCGTGCCGGTCATACGTGGTCTCAGCCATCGGGGCCCGCCGCGATGGTGCCGGTGACGAGCTCCGGCACACCTGTCGTGATTCCACGATAGTTCGACAGCGATGCGCCAATCACGGCACCGCCCGCCGTAAGCCGGTACGTTCTGAAATCGGTCGCGTGGTCGCTTCCCCGCATCTTGACGACCGAGAGCACTTTCTCTAAGCGGCCGTCGATTTCGACGTACCGTTGCACCAGAATGTCGTCCGTGATGAACGAGACGCGGTCGTGTGTGAATCGCCCGGTGGGATACGTGTCGACCACTTCGTCGGTCATCAGCACGGTGACGCCGGTGGCCGTGAGCGCGCCGACCAAGCGATACAGCGATTCGCGAAAGTCAGTGCGATACGTCGGCGCGAGCGCGACCTCGAATCCCGATAACGAATCGATCACGACGCGTGTTGCGCCCACCCGCTCGACCGCCTGTTGAATCTCGGCCAACATCTCGTCGACGGACAAATCCAGCGGCCGGAGATACGTGACGGCGAGTCGACCGCGCTCGATCATGCTGCCGAAATCGACGACATCGGTCTTGGCTCGCGCGAGATACGCCTCGGGATACTCCTCGAAGACCGCTACGACGCAGCTCTCACCCTCGCTCAACCCCTGCGCAACGAACTGTGTGGCGAACGTCGTCTTGCCACTCCCTGCGGGACCGGTGAGCAATACGACGTCGCCCGCCGGAATACCGCCGCCGGTCATCTCGTCGAGCCCTGGAACACCGGTCGCGAGACGCTGGTTCCGGCGATTGACGCGTTGCCGCTGCTGCTCGGGGATGCGCGGAAACACCTGCGCGCCGGCAGCGGTGAGCCGGAAGGTGTGCAACCCCGGCATCGGGTTCCGCCCACGGATCTTGACCACGCGAAGCTTCCGCGTGGTGGAATTCCGATCGACGTCTTCCGACAACCATAAGATCGTGTCCGCGACGGTGAACACGGGGTGACGCCGCTCTTCCTCCGCGTATTCACCGATCAGAAATGACGTGACTTCCCACGTCGTCAACTGCTGCGCAAGTTGGTTGACGAAACGGGACATCTCGATCGCGCCGTCGGACTCCGACGAGCGGCGAGCGCCGACGATCGTCCGAAACGAATCGACGGCGACGAAGGCCGGCGTTGCATTCCCAACCTCCGACACAATGCGCTGCAGCACCACGTCGAGATCGCCGTTCGCGGCCTCAGCCGCGAGGTTGATGAATCGCACCGCCGAGGGCACGCGCGACGCATCGAAGAAGGCGAGCTGCCGCTGGTAGCGGAGCATCTTGATCGTCGGCTCACCGAGAACGGTGAAATAGAGCGCCGGACGTTCCGGCGTCGCATTGGCGAACATGATCTGCTGCACGAGCGTCGTCTTGCCCGAACCAGGCGCACCCGCGATCAGATTGAACGAGTACTCACAGAGTCCGCCGCCCAGCACCGTGTCGAGGCCGGGGACACCTGTGGCGACATTGCGAATGACCAAAGCCTCTGGGCTGCTCATCGTGGCCTCCGTTCGCCCGGCGCCCGGAGTGAGTCGTCGTGATCGAGCAGGCTTCGTACCATGTCCGCTCCAATGAGGTCGCTGAGGATGTCGACGAGCGCCGCGAGCAGCGATTCGAGGGCGGCGCGCACCGTAGCCGCTCCATGATCTTCGACTGCCGTGACGACATCCAGATGGATTCCGGCTTCGTCGTTCCGACGAATTTCCTTCAACACCGGCTGCTCGGACTGGGTGCGCGCCAGCGCCCGTACAAGTAACGCGCGGTAGCCGTCTTCCCCGACTGCGCGGCGGAGCGTCTCCGTCACACGCGCGCACGCTCGTTGCATCGCCGCGCCGTGCCCCTCAACCTCCGTCGTACCGGCCGTTTCACGCTCCAGTAGTTGGCGAGCCAACTCGCGCGCCGCCGGTGATTCTGGGGTCGTCATCCCGATGTGCGCTCCTTTGAATGGCGGGGGCTTCGCGTCACTTAGAGTAGCGCTCAGGTGGCTGTTCGGGCCATCGCACCAAAGGATGAGCGACGGGTTACGCCGGTTGGCGGAACGGTGCCCTGCCGGCTCCGGCGGGCTACGCGCTGCCGTCTTTTCGCACGTAGGCGGCGATCTGCAACCGCGTGTGCAGCGCCAGCTTCTCCATGACGTTCCGTACGTGGCTCTTGACCGTGTGCGACGCGATGTTGAGCCGCTGGGCGATTTCTTTGTTGCTCAACCCCTCGCCGATCAACTCGATGACCTCTCGCTCGCGCCGCGTCATGCGAACGTCCTCGAGCACGCGCTCGTGGCCGCGGGGGCCGGCGGCGGCCATGGCGATTTGGGAAAAGAGTGATTCGGTCATGCGGGGCGGCAAGACCTTGCCGCCGGCCGCGACGGCTCGAATCGTGGCGACGAACTCGTCGAACGTGGCGTCCTTGAGCACGAAGCCGGACACGCCGGCGTTCACGAACTGCACAATGTCTTCGTTCATCGGAATGAGATCCATCACGATGACTTTGGGGGAAGACGCGTGTTTGGTGAGCGCGCCGGCGACGCGCAGACTATCCGCGTCGCCGAGCCCGACGTCGAGGAGCACTACATCGGGCCTCGCCTCGTCATGAACGTCTCGTCGGCCACCCCGGCTGCGACAACATGCACATCAGCAACGCGATCGAGCATCGCGGTGAGCGCTTCCCGCACGAGGCGATTGTCGTCGACGATGGCAACCGTGATCATCTCGTGGGGACCGGGAGTGCCGTGCGGATGGTTGTGCGCAAAGTGTGCGAGAATCGTGGCCGATGGGTCGCAGCGATTTGAACTTACCGCCCTCCCGTCACCTAGCCCACCCCCGAACCGGCCGTGGTACTAGACCGACTACTCCAAACGTGCGATTGCGTGCGTACCGTGCGAATCCTAGGCTGCATCGCATGATGCGCGACGACAATGTCTCCAGGGCGAGCTCGGGCGGCACGGCCAGCCGTGTCACCTCCGCCGAGCGCTTCTTGCTCGATATCATCGACACCGTGCGCGAGCCACTCCTCGTGCTCGACTCGGAGTTTCGCGTCACCCAGGCCAACCGCGCGTTCTTCCAAGTTTTTCACGTCGCCTCCGAAGACACGATCGGCGAAGTGCTGTTCGACCTGGGCGATGGCCAATGGGACATTCCACCGCTCCGCCGGCTGTTGCGCGACCGGCTCGCCACCGAACGCGAGCTCTACGACATCGACGTCGACCACGTCTTTCCCGGAATCGGACGGAAGATCATGCTCCTGAACGCGCGGCTCGTGACGCACAGCCCGGACGTGCCACGCGTCATCCTACTGGCCATCGAGGACGTCACGGAACGGCGGCTCGCGGAGCGCCGTCTCGCCGCACAGCGCGTCGAACTGCAACGCTCGAACGACGCGCTCAACGAGTTCGCGTTCGTCGCGTCCCACGACCTCCAGGAGCCGCTGCGCAAGATCCTGTCGTTCGGCGAACGGCTGGACACGTCGGCCGGGCCGCACCTCGACGGGAAGTCCAGCCACTACCTCGAGCGGATGCTCGACGCGGCGGCGCGGATGCGTACGCTCATCAGCGATCTGCTCGCGTACTCTCAGGTCGCGACGAGCACGCAACCGTTCGTGGCGACCGATCTCGCAGCGGTCGCGCGTGGAGTCGTCGCCGACCTCGAGACGTCCATCGGCGACGCGGGCGGACGAATCGAGGTGGGTGAGCTTCCCGTGATCGATGCCGACGCGCCGCAAATGCGCCAATTGCTCCAGAATCTGCTGGGCAATGCGCTCAAGTTCCGCCAGAAGGACGTGCCTCCGATCGTCCGACTCGACGCCACGACGTCAGTCGACGGGGTCTGCACGATCACCGTCGCTGACAACGGCATCGGGTTCAGGCAGGAGCACGAAGCAAAGATGTTTCGCATGTTCGAGCGGCTCAACGCCCGGACGCAATATGAAGGCTCGGGCATCGGCCTCGCGATTTGCCGAAAGATTGTCGAGCGCCACGGCGGCACCATCGCCGCGACGAGCACCGCCGGTCAGGGAACGACGTTCAGCGTCACTCTGCCGGTCACGCGAGCTGGAACGGAGTACGCGTCATGATGATGCAAGACAAGCACAAGATCCCGATCACGATTCTCATCTGTGACGACGATGAAGATGATCGGATGCTCACCCAGCAGGCGCTCGAGGATGCACACATCTCGAACGACCTTCGCTTCGTCGAAGACGGCGAGCAGTTGCTCGACTATCTGCACCAGCGCGGCGAATACGCGGGTGAGACCGGCGCCGCCCCGCGTCCGGGACTGATTCTGCTCGACCTCAACATGCCGAAGATGGACGGTCGCGAAGCCCTCCAGGTCATCAAGGGCGACCCGACGCTCGTCGACATCCCGATCGTGATTCTCACGACGTCGGGATTGGACGCGGACGTGATTCGAAGCTACCAGCTCGGCGTGAACTCCTTCATCACCAAGCCGGTCACGTTTTCAGGATTGGTCGAGGCCATGAACGTCCTCGGCCGGTATTGGCTCGAGATCGTCGAGCTGCCGCCGGTGCCCGCGACGGCATAAGCCGCCTGGTGTGCTAACGACCGCTCACCACTTGACGGCGCCGAAACGAGCGTTGCCGAGATAGGAATAGGCAAAGGTGAGCGTGCCTTCTGACAATTTCTTGTTCGGCAACTTGCCATAGCGCGCATCGCGAGTCGACGACACGAAGCGCGCGCCGAACGCATGCCCACCGATGATGCGGACGTTGAAGCCGACGTTTCCGCGAAAGATCGTCTCGGAGCCGCGGATGTCGTCGGAGCCAAGACCACTGACGTAGTACTCTCGCGCCGCCAGGTCGAGCATGACGCGGTCGCTCGCAATGAGCCGAATCGTGGCGAGCGCTTGGGGCGTCACGCCGAAGTGATAGTCGCGAATCGCCGCGTTGGTCGGCGTGCTGGGAATCGTCGTGGTCGAGCCGGCCGCGCCGTATCCAACGCCGCCGAGCATCGACCCTTGGAGCGCGAGCCCCGGCATGAGCCAGTATTGGCGGGTCGTCCCGAGCGACAACGCTGTGCTCGACACGCGGAACAGGTACGGTGAGATGTAGTCGTAGCTTCCGTACAGGCCCCAGATCCCGCGAGATCGCGCGCGCTGCGCGGTTTGTCGTCCGATCAGAAGCCCGCGGAGCATCACGTTCTCGACCGGATTGGCGGCGTTGGACAGAAACGACATCTGGAAATCGAAGTAGTCGAGCGGACGTGCATAGTCGTAGCCCGGCAGGCCGGGGAGTCCGTACGACATCCAGAATTCGGCGGTGGCATCCCGGCGCAGCAACGACACGGGAGCGGCGTAGTTGTGCGAAAGCGCGTCAGCCGTGGCGCCGAGCCGGACTTGCCACGACGTGACCGGAGTCGTGTCGGAAAGCTGACTCCTGAACCGCTCGCCGAACGCGCGGCGGTTGACAGCCGACGGCGGTGAAAGCAGCGCGGCAAGCGTTTCATGCAGGCGATGCGGCTTGGCGCCGTGCGCGTCTCTGAGCACGAGGTCCGACATGCGGTACAATGCCTCACCGAGCAGACTGCCGGCCTGACCCGTGGTGATCATGTCATTGATCGAGGGCGGGTCGGTTTCGCCGGCCATCTTCCAGATGAAGCTTCCCACGTTCGCCTGGATGAGCGAGCTCCAGAACCGGTGGCCGCTCGATCGGGCGAGGCCGTACATCGTGGCACCCTGATATGGATGCTCGAACTGATTGACGTTGAACGGATCCTGATCGTGAACCCAGGTTTGTGTGCGGAGATGATCCCACGTGCTCGACAACGTGGAGCTGTAGACCTTCTTTCCGTCCTGGACCGCGTTGGCATACGCGACGCGATCGTACGCGCTCAGGAGCGTGAGGAAGCCCGCGGTCTCGAGGACGGGAAGCACGTTGCTCCGTCTAATGCTCGTGTCGGCACGCAGCGCGGGGTTCGGCGGCGGCGCGGGAGCGGCCTGCCCGGAAATAGTGTCAGCCGAGATGCCGACGAGCAGCGACACGGCGATGAAGAGTCGACGCGCGTCCGCGCGAGCGATGATTCCGATCATTCGGTATTGTCCACGGTCTCCATGTTCTCGAGGCAGTACTGTCTCGCGGCAGAGACCGACGAGTTTTGTCAGGTCACGCGCTCGATGCGCACCAGGGCGAGTGGACTGCCGTGCGGCGCCGCCGCGTAGTGGCTCGACAGTCCTGACGGAGTGTAGACCTGAACACGTCAACCAACTATCACACGAACGGGTGAGAGTGGGCGTACTCCGTTGGGGACGCCGGCAACGCCCTCACGGCGAATCCGGTCATCGCGCCGACGGATGAAACGGCGTCCTATCTGCGCCTCTACGATGCGTGGTCGCTCGAACGCGGCGGAGGCGACGTCGCCGGTTCGGCGTCGATGGCCTCGCGTCGAATGGGAAGCGCAAGCACGAACGCCGACCCCTCCTCGAGGTGCTCGACCCAGGCGCGTCCGCCTTGTGACTGCGTCGCCTCGCGCACGATGCTGAGACCCAATCCCGTTCCTTCCGCCTCCGTCACGCCTTCGTGCGCGCGGAAGAACTCCTCGAATAGGCGGTCGCGTTTCTCGATGGGAACGCCGAGGCCATTGTCGCGAACGCGGATCACGATCTCCCGTTCGTTGGTTTCGGTCTTCTCGATGCGGCCGCTGATCTCAGTAAATCGATGCGTCTTGTTGGGATCGGCGTACTTGATCCCGTTCGAGAGGTAGTTCGTGATACACAGCTCGACGATGCTTGCATTCACTTCGACGTCTGGGATCCCCGATTCGACGACGATTTGGACGCCGGCGGCGTGCGCCGCCTCGCGGACGTGGCGCGCGGCCTCTTTCGCCACCTCGGGCAAACGGACATGACGATGTTGTCGGGCGTCATGCTCCGTCTGCGACATCATGAGGACGTTCTCGACCGTGCTCTGCATGTCACGCGCATTGCGGCCGATCATCGAGATCAGCGCAGCTCTCCGTTCCGGAGGCAGGTCGTCGATCTCCTCGAGAAGACTGCTTCCACCGAGAATGGC
>DASVYG010000391.1:0-1691 GCA_036392315.1 Gemmatimonadaceae bacterium | reverse complement strand
AACTCGCGTATTCCGTTTGGGTGCGAGCGCTAGGCACGCCCGGCGGAAGCGCGACAATGACGAGCTGCTTCACCGAGCTCTCAACCGCTACCACCTGGTGTAACTCGGGCAGCCTCGTGGTCTCGCTCAACCGTTTGGCCGGCGGTTCGAAGTTCGTCGACGTCAGCAAGCAGCTACTGCAGGTCTGTGCCAACGTGAGCACCGATCCGCTGGTGACCGACCTCCAGCTCGTGCCGCTCTTTTCATCCCTCGGCACGGACTATTTCTGGCAGTACGACAATACGGGGTTGAAGCTGGTGCAGATGCGGTTCTACCCGGTTTCCACGACGGCCATCGGGGGCGATTGCACGCGCGTCGCAAAATGAGCTAGCTCGGACCCCCGTTCCAACGAAAAGAGGGAATTGCGCAGTTTGCGATTCCCTCTTTTCACATCGACATGCGACCGACGGCCGACCAGGTCGCGACGAATAACGCCCTTGCGCGGAGAGTTGCGCATCCGGCGCGCCAATTGTGGGCCAGCCGGGATCGGCTCGGCACAATGCTCGCCTAATGAGCGGCCGTGCCGCTCCTCTTCTACAGTGTTTTCGGTTCGTCCGCGCGATGGCGGTGCGGCGTCACCGCGATCCTTGTCATCGCGGCGGAGCCGCGCATTGTGGCAGCGCAAGGCGGACAACCCTCCTGCGACGGCCGCCGAATCACTACAATCCAGATCGCGCCGGAGCGCCCGTCGTTCAAAGGCTCGTCCCGCCAGTGGCAACTCTTCGCCCGAGCGATCGGCCTGCATCACGCCACCACGCGCGCCGATGTCGTCGGCGCATACCTGCTGTTCAAACGCGGTGAGATCTGCGCCGACGCGCGACTCGCCGAATCGGAGCGCATCCTGCGGGCACTTCCCTTCCTCGCCGACGCTCGCGTCACCGCGAGCCCTGACAGCGCCGGTGGAGTGATCGTCGGCGTGTCGACGACCGACGAAATCCCGGTGCTCGTCACGGGAAGCCTTCGCCACACCGTGCCGGCCGCGTTGTCGCTCGGCAACGAGAACATCGGAGGTCTGGGCCTCCGCGTGGTCGCCGGCGGGGAGCGCGGGACTGTCTATCGGGGTGCCGCTCACCTCGAGATCGCGGACTACGCGTTGTTCGGACAGCCCGTCAGCACGAACGCGCACATCGAACGAGACTTTCTCGGCGAAAGCGGCGCGATCGGCGTCTCGCAACCCTTTCTCTCTGACTTTCAGCGCGGCGCCTGGCAGGCAAGCTACTACGGCGGTCACGACTTCCCGATCGTCCTTCGCCCCAGCGGAGACAATGGGGCGGTCGAGCTTCATCAGGTGCGATGGTCGGCCAGCGGCCTGTTGAGGACGCGTTTCGTGAACACTGCCGCGCTCTGGGGTCCCGTGGTCTTCGGAGCCCGCGTGACGCCCACGTCGCAGATGCTCCTCATCACCAATTCCGGCGCCGTCCCCATGACCGACTCGTTGGTCGCGCCGCGCCTTCTTCCGGTCCGCGCCGTGTGGCTTGGCGGATTGTTCGCCATGCGCCGCGTCGACTACATGACGCGTTTCGGCCTCGACGCGCTCTTTGCCCCGCAGGACGTCATGGCGGGCTGGGAAACCGGGCTCGTCGCCGCGCCCGGCGTCGGCGCACGCCACGACATGCTGCTCGCCACGAGCACCCGCGCGGGATTCGCGACGG
>DASVYG010000390.1:0-9217 GCA_036392315.1 Gemmatimonadaceae bacterium | reverse complement strand
GGCGGCGGCATGAGCTCGCGGCTCTTCCAGCGAGTGCGTGAGGAATTGGGCCTCGCCTATTCTGTCTACACCTACCAGTCGTTTCACGCCGACAGCGGGATGCACGGCGTGTACGTCGCCACGGCTCCGGAATCGGCGGGTGCGGCGCTCGACGCGATTCGTGAAGAGCTGCGCGCGGTGGCCAGGGATGGGCTGCCGGCAGCGGAGATCGCGATGGGACGCCAGCAGCTCAAGGGCCAGGTGACATTATCGCTCGAGAGCGTGTCCTCTCGTATGTATCGCGCCGCGTCGGTGGAGCTCTACGGCGAGCCGTATCGAACCCTCGACGAACTGCTGGCCCTGATTGACGCGATCACCGTTGAAGACGTGGCGGACGTCGCGCGCGAGTTCTTCGATCCCGACCAGATGAGCGTCGTGAGCCTGGGCCCGAAAGGCGCGTAGCAGATCGGCTCCGGTTACCTTCCAAGCGCCCGTCAGTCACGTCTCCACAATCAGCCATTTCGCTACGATGAAGATCGGCGTCCCCAAGGAAATCAAAACCAACGAAAACCGCATCGCGCTGGTTCCGGCCGGTGCCGAATCATTAGTTGTCGCAGGACATACGGTGTTGATCGAGGCCGGAGCCGGCTTGGGCAGCGGCTTTCCCGACGAAGCATTTACCGCGGTCGGCGCCAAGATTGCGCCCGACGCCGCCACCACATGGCGCGAGAGCGACATGATCATGAAGGTCAAGGAGCCGATCGAGCGCGAATGGCCGAACATGCGCCGCGGACAATTGATCTTCACCTATTTCCACTTCGCCGCCGACGAGAAGCTCACGCGCGCACACCTCGCGAGCGGCGCCACCTGCGTGGCCTACGAGACCGTCGAGCTCCCGACGCGCGAGCTGCCGCTGCTCACGCCGATGTCCGAAGTTGCCGGACGCATGGCGGTGCAGGAGGGCGCGAAGTACCTCGAGAAGTTGTACGGTGGCCGTGGTGTACTGCTCGGCGGCGTTCCCGGTGTCGCCCCCGCCAAGGTCGTCGTTCTCGGCGGCGGGATCGTCGGCATCAACGCGGCCAAGATTGCGGCCGGTATGGGCGCCAAGGTCACGATCCTCGATCTGTCGCTCGAGCGGCTGCGCTACCTGTCGGACGTCATGCCGGCCAACTGCGTCATGATCTACTCCAACCGGCACAACATCCTCGAGCAGATCGAGACCGCGGACCTGGTCGTGGGCGCGGTGCTCATTCCCGGGGCCAAGGCGCCGAAGCTGGTGCGGCGTGAGGACCTCAAATTGATGCAACCGGGCGCGGTAATCGTCGATGTAGCGATAGACCAAGGTGGCTGTGTCGAGACCATTCACGCTACGACGCACGAAAATCCGACCTACGTTATCGATGACATCATCCACTACGGCGTCGCGAACATGCCCGGCGGCGTGCCGCGAACGTCCACGCTCGCATTGACCAACGCTACTCTTCCATATGCCATGCAGCTCGCCAACAAAGGTTGGAAGCGAGCGCTGCGCGAGAATCCGGCCCTGCTCAAGGGGCTCAACATGACCGACGGTAAAGTGACGTATCCCGGCGTCGCGGAAGCGTTCGGTCTGACCTGTGAAACTCCTGCCAGTTTCATTGCCTAAGTTCTGACGCCTCAATACCTTGTAATCAATGCGCTGGCCTTTTAACAAAGCGGGATCGCTGTTCCCCGCAAACGCGATTGGTGTCGATCTCGGTACGGCGAATACCCTCATTTATGTGAAGGGTGAGGGAATCGTCCTGAACGAGCCATCCGTCGTCGCCATCGACCGCGAGACCAAGAAGATCAAGGGCGTCGGTCTCGAGGCGAAGCGCATGCTTGGCCGCACGCCGGACGGCATCATCGCCGTGCGGCCGATGAAGGACGGCGTGATCGCCGACTTCGACGTGACCGAGAAGATGCTGCGGTACTTCCTCACGCTCATCATCGAGAATCACGTCTTCAAGGTGAAACCGCGCGTCATTGTCTGTGTACCATCGGGTATCACCGAAGTAGAAAAGCGCGCCGTGCGCGATTCGGCGTTGGGCGCGGGCGCGAAAGAAGTGTTCATGGTGGCCGAGCCGATGGCGGCCGCGATCGGTGTCGGTCTGCCGGTCGAGACGCCGACGGGCAACATGGTGATCGACATCGGCGGCGGCACCACGGAGATCGCGGTCATTGCGCTGTCGGGCA
Organism: Gemmatimonadaceae bacterium; assembly: GCA_036392315.1. Lineage (GTDB taxonomy): Bacteria > Gemmatimonadota > Gemmatimonadetes > Gemmatimonadales > Gemmatimonadaceae > JAQBQB01. Next base: position 7,024 of record DASVYG010000390.1, on the reverse strand, counting down.
TCGTGAGCGACACCTCGATTCGCACGGGCGGCGACGAGCTGGATACGTCGATCGTGCAATTCATGCGCAAGAATTACAATTTGCTCATCGGCGAGCCGACGGCGGAGCAGATCAAGATCAACATCGGGTCCGCGGCGCCGGTGGGGGAAGAACGCGAGATGGAAGTGAAGGGACGCGACCTCGTGTCCGGCATTCCGAAAACGGTCCGCGTGCATTCCAGCGAGATCCGCGAAGCGGTCCAGGAACCGATCCAACAGATCGTGGACGCCGTCCGCCGCGCCCTCGAGATCACGCCGCCCGAGCTGGCGAGCGACATCGTCGACCGCGGGATCGTGATGACAGGAGGCGGCGCGCTGATCCGGGGTCTCGATTTGCTCCTCAGCCAAGAAACGAGCCTGCCCATTCACGTCGATGAAGATCCGCTGACGTGTGTCGTGCGCGGCACGGGGCGGATTCTCGACGATGAGGAGAAGTACTGGTCGGTCCTCAGCACGTGAGGTAGTCGGTGGCAACGGCAGCGCGTTACGGAAGTCGCGTCGATGCCGGCCTCTTGGTCGGCTGCGTCGTCTTGTCCCTGATCGCCGTGGTCTTGAAGGACGAAGACCGCGAGCCCGTCGCCAGCGCCCTGCGTCGCACGGTCGTCGCGCCGCTGGTCGGCCTGCAACGAGGCGCCGAGCGGTGGCGCAGCGCGTGGGTCACGAGCGAGCAGCGTCAGCTCGCCTCCGACTCGGTCGCCATTCGCGGCGTCAAAGAGCAGGCGGCGCTCGTCGAGAACGAACAGTTGCGAAAGATCATCGGCCTTGGGTCGCGCCTCGAGTGGGGATTCATTCCCGCCGAAGCCGTGCATAGCGCGGCGCCGAGCGAAGACGTCGTCACCAACATGACGTTGACCGCGGGCAGCGTGGCGGGCGTGCAGCGCTACAACCCGGTCGTCGCCCCGGAAGGACTCGTCGGTGTCGTGCAGACGGCCGATCCCACGATGAGCGTGGCGATCCTCTACACGAGCCCGGATTTTCGCGCCAGCGCGATGTCGGCCGACGCGTCGGCGTTCGGCATCATCTATCCGCACACGGGACGCGGGTCCGCCGCGTACATGCTCGAGCTCCGCGGCGTGTCCACGCGCGTGCAACTCAAGCCGGGCACGCAGATCTATACGTCCGGGTTGGGCGGCACCTTCCCGCGCGGCATCAGCATCGGCTCGGTCGTGTCGGAGCTCAAGACCACCGAGCCCTGGACGCGAACCTACCTGATTCGACCCTCGGTCAGTCCCTCTCGCGTGACAACGGTGCTCGTGCTCACCGCGCAACGCGTAACGCAGGGCACAGGCAACGTATGGGGCGGGGCCGTCAACGCTGATTCCGCCACGCGACGGATCATCGCCGCCAACGATTCCATCGCGCGCCAAGCCGCGGTCCTCGAGGCACAGGCGCGCCGAGCCGCGCTGGACTCGGTTCGTCGTGCCACGATCGACTCGGTGCGTCGATCCCTCGGCGCGGTCGTCATGCCGGCGCCAGCGGAGAGCACGACGGTCAAGCCGTCGACGACCGTGCGACGCGACACCGCCGGCGCACGGCGTGATTCGACTCGTTCGGATACCACTCGCAAGCCGCCGACATGAACTGGACCGGTGCCGTGCGGACGGTGCTCGTCTGCGCGATCCTGATCGTCCTCCATTACACGCTTCGACCGCTCCTCGCGTGGCGGGCGTCGATCGATTTTTTGATCGTCGCGCTACTGCTCGGATCGGTGCGCCTGCGACCCGGCGCGGCGGCCGTGTACGGATTCCTGCTCGGCCTCGTCGCAGATTCGATCGCCGTGAGCCCCTTCGGCGCCGCCGCGCTCGCCATGTCGATCGTCGGATTCGGCGCCTCGTGGCTCAAAGCAGTATTCTTCGCAGACAACCTGGCGTTGAACGGTTTCTTTCTATTCCTCGCCAAGTGGATCTTCGATCTGATCTTCTTGATCGTCGGTCATCGAGCGATCGGTCCTGAGCTTGCGATGCAGATCTTCGTCTGGTCACCACTCGCGGCAGCGGTGACGGCCGTGGCGGGTGTGATCGCGCTGTCGGTCTTGAAGCCGCTCATGGAAGTGCGAACGGCATGAGCTTTCACCCGAACGACGTCGTGCGACGCGGCCGCGTGGCCGGCGTCATCGTCTCCGGCGTGCTGATCTTTTTGCTCAGCGCGTTCTTCCGGACGCAGATTCTGCGCAACGAGCAATACTCGCTGCAGTCTGAGGAGAACCGTCTCCGCCAGATTCCGACCGCCGCTCCACGCGGCCCCATTTTCGACCGCAACCACAAGCCCATCGCCGAGAACGTCGTCGGCTACTCGGTCGCGGTCTTGGCACAGTCGCCGGATTCGCTGCGCGCCACCCTCACGCGGCTGCGCGGCACGATTCAACTGACCAACAAGCAGTTCAACGACGCGATGAATCGCTACGCACGCGATCGTACGCGGCCGGCGGTCATCATCCAGGATGCCTCGTTCGACGTCGTGTCCGTGCTCGAGGAGCATCGCATCGAGTTTCCGAGCTTGATCATCCAGTCGGCCCCCAAGCGGATCTATCCGGACGGCGAAGCTGTCGGGGCGTTTGTCGGGTACATCAGCGAAATCAACGAGCGCGAGTTGGCAAACCTGGCCGGCTCCGGCTACAAGCCCGGGCAGCTCGTCGGCAAATCGGGGCTCGAGAAACAGTACGAGGCCCAGCTGCGCGGGCGTGAAGGCGTGCAGTTCGTCGAAGTCGACGCGCGCAACCGTATCGTGCTCAACGGCCGCGCACGCGAAGACGTCACGCCGCAAATAGGACCGCCGCTCTACACGAACATCGATCTGGACCTGCAGGAATACATCCACCAGCTCTTCGCCGACACGCTGGCCGGCGCCGTCGTCGCCATGGTCCCGCAGACGGGCGAAGTGTTGGCGCTCTACAGTTCACCGACCATCGATCCCAATCGATTCGTTGGCGGCGTCTCGTCGGCGTATTACGACTCGCTGAACACCGATCCGCGGCAGCCGTTGTACAACAAGGCGCTTCAGGGCCAGTACCAGCCGGGATCGACGTTCAAGCTCGCGACCGCGGTCATCGCGCTTCAGGACAGCTTGATCAGCTTCAATACGCGCATGCCGCAGCCGTGTACCGGCTTCTACTACTTCGGTAACCGCGTTTGGCACTGCTGGCGCAAGGAGGGCCACGGCAGCCTCGATCTTTCCGGCGCCATTGCGCAGTCGTGCGACGTCTACTTCTACCAGCTGGGACAAAAGCTCACGTTGTCGCGTCTCGTCGGCGGCGGCATCGGGCTCGGTTTCGATAAGAGAACTGGAATCGACTTGCCGGAGGAGTCGAGGCCGCGCTTCCCCACGAGCTTCCCCGACTACTTCAATCAGAAGTACGGCCCGCGCGGATGGACGCCGGGCGAAAAGGAGCTCAACCTGGCGATCGGGCAGGGCGAGAACGCACAAACGGTTCTCAACATGGCCCGCTTCTACAGCGCGCTCGCGACCGATGGCAGCGAACCGACACCGATGATCCGCCAAGGCGCTCCCAAGAGAACCAAGACGATCGCGCTCGAGCCCGATCAGCTGGCGCAACTCCGCAAAGCAATGATGGGCGTCGTATCCGAGGGCGGAACGGCGGCGGCCGCGGCGATCAAGGGTGTGCGCGTTGCCGGAAAGACCGGAACCGCTCAGACGCTCAAGTACGACAAGAACGGTAAGCCGCTTTACTTCGCCTGGTTCGCCGGCATGGCACCCGCCGACGCGCCGAAAATCGTCGTCGTCGTCATGGTTCCGAACGTGACGTTCGAGGGCGCGACCTCCGCCGGGTTGGCGACCAAAATCATCGCGCACTATCTGCACGTCCAGGTCGCCAACACAATCCAGAATACGGGCTGATGGCAAAGAGCCGCCGGATCAATATCGACCTGCCGCTCGTGATCTCCGCCGTCCTGCTCTCGCTGTACGGCCTCGCCATCGTATACTCCGCGGGCAAGACGGACGTGAGAACGCCCGCCACGGGCGCGTACAAACAGCAAGCGGCCTGGATCGTCATCGGCATCATCGCCGCGTGGTCCGTCAGTCGCGCCTCGGTGCGATTGATCGAGTGGATGACCGTTCCTGGATACGTATTTACGATTCTCTTATTGACGGCGCTGCTGGCCGGCCTCGGCTCCGGCGCTGGAACGGCCACCAGCACCACCGGCTGGCTGACCATCGGCGGACATCGCCTGGGTCAGCCCGCCGAGTTTGCGAAGCTCACCGTCGTGCTCATGCTCGCGCGAGTGCTCGCGCAGAACCGCGTCGCGCCGAAATCGATGATCGAGCTCTGGAAGCCGATCGTCGTAGTCGGCGCGCCGCTGTTGCTCATCATGGCGCAGGGCGACCTCGGGACCTCGATCGTCTTCGTCGGAATCTTCTTCGCGATGCTGTTCTGGGCCGGGGTGGCGTGGCAGCTCTTGCTGCTGCTGGCGAGCCCGGTGGTCAGTCTCGTCCTCGGATTCGACCCGCGCATCTGGGGCGCGTGGTTCCTGCTCCTGCTCGCGCTCGTGTTGTGGTACAAGCCATTTCTCGGCGAAGGCTTGTTCGTCGTCGCCGCCAACGTGATGATGGGCATCGTCGGACCGCTCCTCTGGGAGCACATGAAGCCGTATCGACAGAATCGGCTCAAGGTGTTCCTCGATCCTTCCGTCGACCCGCGCGGCAGCGGCTATCACGTCATACAGTCCCAGGTTGCGATCGGCTCGGGCGGGTGGTTCGGGCGCGGGTATTTGCATGGGCCGCAGAAGCGATTGGCGTTTCTTCCCGAGCAGTACACGGACTTCATCTTCGCCGTCGTCGGCGAAGAGCTCGGCTTCTTTGGCGTGACGATCGCGCTCGCCCTCTTTCTCTTTCTCTTCATGCGCGTCATTCGAATCTCCGAGCGCGCCAACGACTCGTACAGCAGCCTCGTCGCCTTCGGGTTGCTCGCCTGCTGGTTCACCCACGTACTCGAGAACGTCGGCATGACGGTGAACAAGATGCCGATCACGGGCATTCCACTGCCGTTCTTCAGCTACGGCGGGTCGTTCATGCTGGCGTGCTGGCTGTCGGTCGGCATTCTCGCCCGCATCTCCAGCGAGGGTCGCGGCGGGATGGCCGGCCCGTTGAAGGTGTGACGCAGAGCACAAGCCCTAGCCCCAGGCCCCGCCTCTACCCAAATTCTGCTAATGGCCTGGTGGAAGAAGCAGGACAAAAAGCCCCGGCAGCCCCGCCGCGAGCGCCTCGAGATTCCCGCGGACGTCTGGGAGAAGTGCGAAGCCTGCGGGCATACTGATATCCGCGAGAAATTCGAGCGGAATATGAACGTTTGCCCCAACTGCGACTATCACCGTCGCATTCGGGCGAGCGACTACTGCAACCTCATGCTGGACGAAGGCTCCATGGAAGAGGTCGAGGTCGATCTCCGCTCCACGGACCCGCTCGGCTTTCCCGACTATCCCCAGCGGCTCAAGAAGGCAATCACCAACGCCGGGGAGACGGATGCGCTGCTCGCGTGTACGGGCACGCTCGACTCGCTGCCGATCAACATCGGGGTCATGGACTTCGCGTTCATGGGCGGCTCGATGGGCTCGGTGGTCGGCGAAAAGATCGCCCGCCTCGGCCAGCGCTCGCTCGAGCGAAAATATCCGCTCATCGTCATCTCGGCGTCGGGCGGTGCGCGCATGCAGGAGGGCGTGCTGTCGCTCATGCAAATGGCCAAAGTCGCCGCCGTCTTGGCCATGCTCGCCGAACGACGCATCCCGTACATCTCCATTCTGACGAATCCGACCACGGGCGGCGTGAGCGCGAGCTACGCGATGCTCGGCGACGCGATTCTTGCCGAGCCAGGTGCGGTGATCGGCTTTGCGGGCCCGCGCGTGATCAAGCAGACCCTCGGCCAGGATCTCCCAGAGGGGTTTCAAACGTCGGAGTTTCTTCTCGACCACGGAATGCTCGATTCCGTCGTCCATCGGAGAAATCTCAAACGGACTGTGAGCCAACTCCTTCGACACATGTCAGGCCGTCCGGCCGCGACCGGGTGGACATCCCCCTGACGCTCGGCGCGGATGAGCGCGAGCGATGACCAGGGGCCTCTCGCTCGCCAACTATCACGACGCGCTCGACTATCTCTTCGCGCGCACGACGGGCGGCTTCAAGTTCGGGCTCGAGCGCACGATCGCGCTCCTCGATCATTTGGGAGATCCTCAGCGCGCGTATCCCACGTTTCACGTCGCCGGCACCAACGGGAAGGGCAGCAGTGTCGCGACCATGGCGACGCTCCTCGCCGCCAAGGGACAACGTGTCGCCACGTACACGTCGCCGCATCTCGTCGACTTCCGTGAGCGAATGGTCGTCGCCGGTGAGCCAATTCCCGCCGACGACGTGGTGGAGTTCATCACGCGGTACACTCCGCTCGTCGAGGAGATCGGCGCGAGCTTCTTCGAGGCGACGACCGCCATGGCGTTCGACTATTTCGCGCGCGCCAAGGCCAGCGTCGCGATCATCGAGGCCGGACTCGGTGGACGTCTCGATTCCACGAACGTGGTCATGCCGCTCGTCGCCGGCGTGACGTCGATCGGGTACGACCACACGGAGTACCTCGGCTCCACGCTCGAGGACATCGCCGGAGAAAAGGCCGGCATCTTCAAGCACGGTCGTCCGGCGGTCATCGGTGCGAATGAGCCGCACATCCAAGACGTGCTCGCGTCGCGCGCCCGCGCGGCCGGCGCATCGGAGATCCGGATCGTGTCGCACGAGGTGCGCGTGTCGCACATCGTCGTCGACGATGCGGGCACGACCTGCGACATCGATTGGAAGGGCGAGCGTATGACGCTCCACACGCCGCTGATCGGCGATCATCAAGCCGCGAACCTTGCCTTCTCGCTCGTCATGCTCGACGCCGCGGGGCCGAAGTTCGCGGTGAGTCTCGCCGAGGCGTCGCGACACCTCGATCGCGTACACATCCCGGGACGTTTTCAGCACGTCGGCCACTTCATCTTCGACGTCGC
>DASVYG010000389.1:0-2454 GCA_036392315.1 Gemmatimonadaceae bacterium | reverse complement strand
CAGTACATGAGATCGGCGCGGTTCGGCTGCGACGTCTCTCGTTCCGTGCGCACGGCGCCGGTCGGCGTGAGAAACTCGATCCATCCCTCCCACAGTCCGTCGGGCCCAACCACTCCGCACGCCTGAGGTTGGTACTCCTGCCCGTCACTTCCACGTATCAGCTCGGTAAATCGAACCAGAACTTCAGACATCGGCGCAGCCTCCATGATTGTCTGATTCCTTGCAATGTGGAGACCCCATCGCCGCACGACGGGCCGGCCGGCGACGACAACGTTTGAATAGCCCGGATGGCGCGCCCATCTTGCTCTCGGAGGCCACGCACTCCCAGGTTGGTGATCATCGTCTTTTCCGTGATCATCGCCTTTCATGGAGATCGTCGTGCGCCAACTCGCTGTTCTCGTGCTCGCGTTGTGCGCCGCACCCCTGCTCGCGCAACCGACGGGCACCACGCCCAACGCGCTGTCGCCCGCCGAGCGGGCCGCGGGCTGGCGACTGCTGTTCGACGGGAAGACGCTCGCCGGATGGCGCGGACTCGGCTACGACAGCGTGCCGACGGCGCATTGGAACGTCGTCGACGGCGCCGTCCACAAGATCGCGAGCGGCAACGTGCCCAAGATGCCCGATGGGCAACCGGTCAACGGTGGCGACCTCATGACGGTCGACACGTTTCGCGACTTCGAGCTCGCATTCCAGTGGAAGGTCGTGCCGGGCTCGAACAGCGGCGTCAAGTACAACGTGTCCGAGGAATACTCGCTCGCCAACGCCTCGAATCACGCCGCGCTCGGATTCGAGTATCAGGTGCTCGATGATTCTCTGAACGACGACAACAAGGTCGCGACCCACCGCGCCGGGGCGTTGTACGATCTGTTCGCGCCGAACGACAAGAAGCGATTGAAGCCCGTCGGCGAGTGGAACAGCTCGCGTATCGTGTTTCGCGGAAACCATGGGGAGCACTGGCTCAACGGCGCCCAGATCGTGAGCTTCGACCTCGGAACGCCGCGCATGGACTCGGCGCTCGCCAAGAGCAAATACCGCGTGCTCAAAGGATTCGCCGATCGCCGGAGCGGGCATATCATTCTGCAGGATCACGGCGACGAAGTGTTCTACCGCAACATCAAGATTCGGGAGATCACGCCATGACGCCCGACGAATCGTCAGTCGACCGACGCGAGTTTCTCAAGACCGCTTCCGCCACTGGACTGGGACTGATGATGACGAGCCGCCTGCCGTCGCCGGCGCTGACCACGAGCGCGTCGCCGAATGAAAGGATGGTCGTCGCCGTGTTCGGTCTCAACGGACGCGGCATGGTGCACGCGCAGAACTTCTCGACGCTCAAGAACAGCGAGGTCGCGTACTTGTGCGACGTCGACTCGAACGTGCTCGCCAAGGCGGCCAACGGCATGCCGGCCGGCGCCAAGGCACCAAAGACGATCGACGACTTCCGTCGCGCGCTCGACGACAAGAACGTCGACGTCGTGGCGATCGCGACACCCGACCACTGGCACGCGCCAATGGCAATCCTCGCCATGCAGGCGGCCAAGCACGTGTACGTCGAGAAGCCGTGCGGGCACAATCCGCACGAGGGTGAGCTGCTCGTCGCCGCGCAGCAGAAATACAATCGCGTCGTGCAGATGGGAACGCAGCAACGCTCGTCGGCGCGGACGATCGAGGCCGTGCAGGCGATCAAGGACGGCGTAATTGGGCATCCGTACCTGGCGCGCGGATGGTACGCGAACACACGGATGGGAATCGGCCATGGCAATCCAGCGCCCGTGCCGTCGAACTTGAATTACGAGCTCTGGCAAGGTCCCGCACCGCACACCGAGTACCGCGACAACGTCATTCACTACAACTGGCACTGGTTCAAGCGCTGGGGCACGGGCGAGATCTGCAACAACGGCACGCACGAGATCGACATCGCGCGGCTCGCGCTGGGCGTGGAGTATCCGACTTCAGTGATGTCGAGCGGTCATCGCTATCACTACCAGGACGATTGGGAATTTCCCGACACGCAGGAAGCGACCTTCGAGTTTCCCGGGGGCCAGACCATCATCTGGCAGGGGCAGAGCTGCAACGGCGTCAAACTGTTCGATCGGTCGCGCGGCACGGCGATCCTCGGTACGACGGGAAGTCTCGTGCTCGATCGCGACGGATACGTCCTCTACGATCTCAAGGGCAAGGTGGTGAAACAGAACATCGAGCCGAAAGCCGGCAACGGGCTCGATCTCAGCGGCGACGACGCGGCGACATCGCTCCACATGCAGAACTTTCTCGACGCGATTCGAAACGGGACCGCATTGCGCGCACCGATCGTCGAGGGCGCGAAGAGCGTGTTGCTCTGCCACCTCGGCAACATCGCGCAGTATACCGGACGGAAGCTGACGACCGACCCGAAGAGCGGACGCATCGTTGGCGACGAACAGGCGATGCACTACTGGACGCGCGAGTACGCAC
>DASVYG010000388.1:0-19982 GCA_036392315.1 Gemmatimonadaceae bacterium | reverse complement strand
GCGGTCGCATCGGCGGTCGCATTTCCGGTCGTTCATCTGTATCAGTTTGCACAGCTGGACCTACGGTTCCTGATCGTGATCGTGCCGGCGGCGATTGGCGCGTATGGCGGACGTCTCGCCGGCACGCTGCTCGACACAGCGGCGTCGCAGTTGGCTGCACCTCCGAGAGCGGCGCAGGCGCCGTGGAACGGGCGTCCACTTTCCAAGCGATTCGTATTGGCGGTCGCACTACTCGTAATCGCCGCAGTGGGATTGCCCTCGGTATCGGCCCGTCTTCATGCGCTCGGGCATCCCGCCGCTGCATGGCTGTCCATCGTGTGGCAGACCATGACGCTGCTCGGCTGGATCGGGCTGTCGCCGCTCATTCTTCGAGCGCGCGGAATGCCCGACACGATCACGACGGTTCAAGGACTCACGCCGGCCGGCGCGGTGAAGCATATCGTCTCGATCGGCGCGCTGACGATCATCCATTCCGCCTCGGTCGTTCTGATCTCCGCGGCGTTGTTTGTCCCAGTCGTCCCGAGCTGGGGAGCGCTCGTTCTCGCCGCATTCGTCGCATACCTGCCGCTCGATCTCCTCGTTTACGTGACGATCCTGACGCTAGGCTACATCTCGGACACCGAGCGTCAGCGCAGGGATGCGGTGCAGCGTGAAGCGATGCTGCGCGCCGAATCGGTCGAGAGCCGCCTGTCGGCGCTGCGGGCGCGTCTGAATCCGCACTTCCTGTTCAATGCCTTGAATAGCGTCGATGTCCTGGCCCGCGCCGAGAAAACCGATCAATTAGCCAAAGTCATAGACGGCGTAACGGGACTCCTCCGCTACGTTCTCGACGAGCGGCGTCCGCATGTGACGCTGCGCGAGGAGCTCGAATTCGTGCAGCGCTACCTCGAGGTACAGCAGGTGCGCTTTGGTGATCGTCTTCGCTATTCGATCGTCGTTCATCCGGCCGCGGGAGCCGCCATGGTGCCGCAGTTATTGCTGCAGCCTATCGTCGAAAACGCGGTCGAACATGGTATCGGCAACACGCTCGACGGCGGCGCCGTGTGCATCGAAGCGACGCGCGACGGAGAGGCGCTTCAAGTGATAGTGGACGATGAGGGCGCGGGAATGGCCGCCGACGTCGCGAGCGACGGCATCGGATTGTCGAGCACTCGCGAGCGCGTGTCCCGACTGTTCGGTGGCCGCGCGAGTCTACGCATCGAGTCTCGCGCGCCTGCTCGAGGCGCGCGGGTCGTGATACGCATTCCGTACCAAGGTTCTGACTCCGCGTGACGACTCGCGCCGAGTCCGATCGATATGCCGTCGTGATCGTCGACGACGAGCCGCTCGCCCGGGAGGGACTGCGCGACGCCGTGACGCGTGCGGCCGTGCCACGCGTCGATGTGGGTGCGCTATGCGAGAACGGCGTGGTCGCTCTCGATGCCATCGCTCGCCTCCAGCCTGAAATTCTGCTGCTCGACATCGCCATGCCGGTGCTCGACGGCTTCGCGATGCTCGAACGTCTCGAGCCGGAGTCGACGCCGCCGGCGATCATCTTCGTGACGGCGTATGACGAGCACGCCGTGCGGGCCTTCGAGGCGGAAGCCGTGGACTTCCTCGTGAAACCCGTCGCCGACGCACGCCTCCGCGCGTCACTCGAGCGTGCCGTCCGACGAGTCGCCGAGACGCGTGCGCTTCGCAACGAGCTCCAAGCGATGCCGCAACGCCAGGACGCGACGAAGGCCTACCTCCAGCACCTCGTGATTCCGGAGCGAGACCGCCAGCTCGTCATTCCCGTCGACGATGTCGAGTGGATCGAGGGCGACACCTACTACGTGCGCGTGCATGCGAAGGCGCGCGTGCGTCTCCTTCGCGAGCGGTTGTCGAAGCTAGAATCATCGCTCGATCCGACGCGGTTCCATCGCACCCACCGGTCGGCACTCGTCCGGCTCGATCTCATTCGAGAGCTGCGCGCGGAATCAGCATATTCGTACAGCGCCGTTCTCGCGACGGGGGAGCGCGTGCCCGTGAGTCGGGAGCGACTCAAAGGCGTCGAGGCGGCGCTCGGCATCAGGGCTTCTGCAGCGCCTGCGAAAGCCGTCTGAGATCGATCATTTCCACTGAGCTCGACGCGAAGTTCGTGACGATGAGCGTCGTCCCATCGCCCGTCACGCGCAGCTCGCGCGGAAACGCGCCCGCCGGAATCGATCCGACGATAGGATTGTCACTCGATCCGATCTTCGCCGCATCGACCACCGTGAGCGTCTGCCGATCGTTGCTCGAGCCGGCGAACCGGTTTGAATTCGTCACGATGATCTTCCGCCCGCTATCGACGACCGCGACTCCAACGGGTGCCGTCCCCAGCGTGACCGATGCAATCCGCGCGTGGGTCGGGTCTGTTCGCAGCTTGGACGTGTCGAACACGAGAAGCGCGTTGCTATTCCGCGCCGTCACGTAGGCGCGATCGCCCTTCGGCGAAAGCACCAGGCGAACGGCGCTGCATCCGGCGGGCACCGCGCCGACGACGGCACGCTCGGGATCGGTCTGCGCCCGCGCCACGTCCACAATGAGAATCGCTCCCTGAGGATTGACCGGCGTCGTGTCGTTGGCGGCCGCGCCCTCGCGCTTGCACTCGATGGGCCAATTCAAATTCTTCGGCGCAGCCTGGCTCGTCGTGTAGAGCAACGTCGCATCGGGCGAGAAGGTAAGTGCGATCGGTGCTGGGCCCGTAGGAATCTTTCCGACGATCGACGACGCGTGAAAATGCGACGAGCGTATCTTCGCGAGATCGATGACGCTGATCGTCCGGGCGTTTTCGTCGGCAACGAACAGCGTCCTGTCGTCGTGCGTGACGTTGGCGTAGATCCGTCCGGTTCGTCCCGGCTCGTCGAGATAGCCGAGCACCGCGTCGCTGTGGCTCTTCACCAGTTTGTCGACGTCGACGAACGCGACGCGCGGCCCGTCGGCGACGATCAACGTATGTCCGTCATGAGTGACGATCATCCCGGTCGGGTTGCCGTCGATGGACATGACGCGCTCGAGCGTGAGCTTTCCGTCGCTCCGGCGGAGTACACCGATTTTCGACGCGCCACGCACTCCGCCGCCCGGCATCGAGACGAACACCCAACAGCCATCCGCGCTCGGAAGGGCTTGGAACGGATTGCCGGGAACGTCCACGAACGTGATCGGCTCGAGCGGCGGGGCGCTGCAATCGCTCGCAAGCTGCTGCGCGCCAATCGATCCAGCCGCGCCGAGTGCGAGCGCGGCCAGCGCAACGACGCGCGTGGGACTCATGCGGCTGCGGCCAGCGCCGCGTGATGCCGCTTGACCGCCTTGGCCAGCGATTCAGCCAAGCCAAGCGTGGCCAGCCCGACCAGTAGATGCGCGAGCCGCACGCTCCAATGCGCGCTCCCGACGAGGAGCGTCGTCTGCGCCATTCCGAACCACAGCGCCACGCCCCCGACGAGCAGCGTGATCAGCGGCAGCGTGCGGTGCGACAACGCGAAGAGCGCGATGATGGCGATGATCCACACGACGAGCACGAAGAGCGAACCGAGCGCCGAATGAAATGCGACGGCGGAGGTTGCCCACCCGAACCAGATCGCGAGGCCGACGAGGATCTGAACGACACCCAGCAATCGCGCGAGCATCTGGAGCACGGCAACGGTTTTTGTCATGCCGAGAATAATAGGTTCTTCGGGCAGTTTAGGGACTCGGCGACGGGCCGAGGGCGCTCCAGCGGCTCACGTTCTGGCGCGGCTCAGATGCGAGACCATCGCCTTGCGCGCGGCATCGAGCGCGGCGTGCGGTGTCATGCCGTGCGCCTGGCACACGCGATGGATACCGACCCGGTAGGTTGATGGCGGATGACTCGGCTTGAGCTTTGTGCTGAATTCGCACGCGATCATGCGGCACGTCTCGTCGACCTTCACGACCCATGCGCCGCGCAGAAACTCGAAGTTCTCGTCGAGCACGCGTTCGGCGACATCGGGACCGAGGCCCAAGCGCCACGAGTCCGCATCGTGGGCGAGCGGCTTGCCCATGAGGCTCAGATTCTTACCCAGCGCGTACCGCTCGATGAGCTGCTCGCGATAACGCTCCGCACCTTCTCGGCTGGTAAAGATGCCGAGGACGCAGTCGTGCGGCCGACCGTCGGTGGTGAGCCAAATCTTTTTCATCGCATCGTCCCGAATAAATCCCGAAGATACGATAACCAAGTTCGGCTCATGCGGGGAAGTCCCGGCTCTACCGAATGACGAGGAAACGGCGCCGCGGCGGCGCCGTTCCTCTTCGGTACATCAGACTAGTTCAGACTAGTTCGCAGCGGACTGCTTGTTGAGCAGGTTCTGCGCGGCTTGCATGTGTGCCGTGAATGCCGGGGCGACCTTCGTCACGAGATCCTTCACTTCCTGGTTCTGCAGCGACGGGAGCAAGGTGGTCGTTACCGCGTCGATCACCGCCTTGTGGAAGTCGACCTCGTGCTGGAGGAACGCTTTATCGAAGTCCTTGCCGCTGAGGCTGTTCAACTTCTTCACGGCCGCCTCGTGGTCTTTGGCCATCGCGAAGTCCTTCGGCGGAGTGGGCGTGACGCCCAGCTTCTTGGCGAGATCGCGTCCCTGCTGCCGAACCATCTTGTGATCGCGGGCGAGCATGGCGCCGAAGTCGCGGACGTCTTTGTTCGATCCTTTTTTCACCGCGATCTGACCTGTTTGGATATCCCACGTGTTCGCGGCATCGAAGATCGCGACGATCGTGGGATCGTCGAGCTTGGCCGCGGCCTGCGCCGAGGCGACCGTCGTGGCGCTGAATGTGGTCGCGGCGGCCAGGGCCGCTGCGGCGAGAAGGCGGCTGGAGCGAATCGTCAACATGGTTCTGGTTCTCCGTCCAAGGGTGCGAAGTGATGGCCGGGCACGAGGCGCCCGTGTCGTGATCATATCGACGGTGACTGAATTAGTCAAGATTTTTCTTGACTAATTAGACCTGGCCGTCGGCGTCACGTGTGAGACGCGCGAGTGTTGCGACCAGGACGGCCATGCAAGTGCCGCCTCGAGATCCGGCGGCGCGCTTGGCGAAAAATTAGCTTGCGCGTCGTGACGAGCGCGCTACTTCTTGCAGAGATAGTCCAGCGCAACCTGTGAAAGCGAGCCTTTAAGTGCGGGTCCAAAGCCCGGCTGCGCATTGACCTTGCGTTCGACGACCTTGTTCGTCTTTTCGTTGGCGTAGTAGACGCTTTGCTTCACCGCGATCGTCGATTTGGCGCAGTCGAACATCGCGAGATGCTGCGACGTCGCCCAGGCGCCTTGCGGGGTTTGCACCGGCGGGTCGAACTTGACGCGGACCCACGCGGTGATGATGCCGTTGACCGTCTTGATGCTTCGAGGGTCGACATATACTGAGTTGCCCGATGACGTCTTGCCGATGTCTTTCCACCGCGCCTGCGCTTGGGCGGAAACAGACATCGCCGCCAGAAGCAGGGGCGAAAGCATGAGGATACGCATCGGACAACAATGCGTCGCTGTTGTCCCATTTGACAATCGGGCGCCGCAGGTTCGAAGTGGGACCAGCGGCAGACCACAGTCTTAACAGGCTTTGCTAGGCAGCGTCTTTCAACGACGCCCGAACCCGTCGCTCTCTCGCTGGTGAGGAGATCTGCATGCGCATGACGACCCGCGGAAAGGCGCAGCACTCGAAGGTTGACTCGTCCCCGGACCAGGCTAGCGACGTCGAAGGCGCGACGGAGCGACCGTCGCGCCGGTCGTTCGTGTTCTTCGGGGCGTTGGCGGCGGCGACGCTGATCCCAAAAGCTTCGCGCGCGCAGGCTTCGTCACGAAAGCGCCGGATCATCGAGCAGGAGCCCGCCGACATATCAACCGGGATCGTCCCGAACGAAAGCGTGACGGCGTTCGCCGAATGGGACAGCCCGGTCAGCCGACTCGTGAGACGCGCAACGCTCGGCATCACGGCCGCCGAGGTGACGCACGCGAACGCGTTGGGGTGGCAGGGTTACCTGAATTATCAGCTCAACTACACGCGCATCAACGACGATGCCGTCGAGACATTCGTCGCGCAGAAATATCCGCTGCTTGCACAAACGTCGGATCAGTTGTTCAGCGCGGCCGCCGGCGACGTGAGAAATCAGCTCATCGAGTCGACCATTTATCGCGCGGCGTTCTCGCAGCGGCAGCTCTATCAGCGGATGGTCGAATTCTGGAGTGATCACTTCAACCAGGACATCGACAAGGTCGGCTACCTGCTCGTGGCTGATCAGCGCGACGTGATCCGGAAAAACGCGCTTGGCAAGTTCCCGGCTCTCCTCAAGGCGAGCGCGCACAGCGCATCCATGATGTTGTACCTCGATCAGGCCGCGAGCCGCAACACCGCGCCCAATCAGAATTACGCGCGTGAGATCATGGAGCTCCACACGCTGGGCGTCGACGGCGGGTACACCCAGACCGACGTGGCCGAGCTGTCGCGCGTATTGACGGGTTGGACGGTCCAGGGTCGCGGCACCTTCGCGTTCAATCCGGCGATTCATGATTGGGGCTCGAAGACAGTCCTTGGCGTGACCATTCCCGCCGGTTCGCCGTCCCTCGGCCAAGATGGGATCAAGGAAGGCGAGCAGATGCTCGACGTGCTCGTGAACCATCCGAGCACGGCACGATTCATCGCCACGAAGATGCTGCGATGGTTGCTGACCGCCGATCCGAGCCAGACGCAGATCACCACGATCGCGTCGGTGTATCGCGCCACGGGCGGCGACATCAAGGCAATGATCAGAGCGATTCTGAATGACACGTGGTTGCCGGCGGCGCCCATGAAGCTCAAGCGTCCGTTCCACTTCCTTGCGTCGGCGCTTCGGTCCACGACGCCGGCGGTCGCGACGCTGACGGCCATGAATCAACAGCTTTCCGTGCTCGGTCACCCCATCTTCACCTGGGATACGCCCGACGGATTCCCCGACAAGGTCGAGTATTGGGCGGGGAACATCGTGCCGCGATGGGCCTTCGGCACGACGATGTCCAATCTGAACTCCGCCACGAGTATCGCCTTCGACACGACGGCGTACCGCGCCGGCTCGCCCGACGCGGCCGTGGACCTGATCGACCAGAATTTCTTCGGCGGCGAGATGCCGCTGGTGACGCGAACCGCCCTGCTCACCTACATCAAGGCCGGCACGTTCACCGACGCGCGCGTTCGTGAGACGATCGCGCTCGCCATCAGCGCCAACGCCTTCCAGTGGTACTGACCTCCCCCGGAGCGTGACGATGGACGATCAACACGACGCCGACTGCGGCTGTCAGGAGTACAACGAGCTCTCGCGGCGCCAGTTCCTGGCGGCGTCGGCCGGCATCTCTGCGGCGGCGGTCTTCCCAGCATGGCTGCCGAAGATCGTGATGTCGAAGAACTACTCCTCGACACGCGACGTCATCGTCTCGGTGTTCCAACGTGGCGGCGCCGATGGATTGAGTCTGTGCGTCCCGTTCGCCGACGCCAACTACTACACGTCACGATCGACGATCGCCATTCCGCGGCCGGATTCGACCGCGGCGACGAAAGGCATCAATCTCGACGGGTTCTTCATGTTTCCGCAGGCGATGGCCGGCGGCGCGGCTGGTACGGGCGGTCTCATGCCGGCCTTCAAGGCGACTGATTTGCTCGTCGTGCACGCGACGGGACAGCTGAACGTCTCGCGCTCACACTTCGACGCGCAACGGTACATGGAGGTCGGCAAGCCGGTCGACCCGACCCTCGTGACCGGATGGCTCGGCCGACACTTGGCGAGCATTCCGCCGCTCAAGCCCGACGCGCCGCTCCGCGGAATCGGCGTCGCCAGCGGTCTGCAGAAAACGCTCGTCGGTGCACCGAAGACATTGCCGATTGCCGATCCGACGAATTACACCATTGGTGGTTCGACGACGACGCAGCCGCAGCGCCTCTCGTTTCTTCAGGGTGATTACGCCGGCGCGGACGAGCCGCTGCATTCGGCGGCGCTCGACGCCACGAACACCGTCGGTCTGCTCAAGTCGGTGAACTTCGCCGGATACGTTCCGGCCAACGGCGCGGTGTATCCGACGAGCTCGTTCGGTCGGGCACTGCGATCGGTCGCGGTGTTGATCAAGAACGACGTCGGCATCGAGGCCGCGCAAGTGGACATCGGGGGGTGGGACACGCATTCCGCCGAGGATCCCATCGCCGGGTCGATGTTCCGCACCATGCAGGATTTCTCGAACTCGCTCGCGGCGTTCTACGCTGACGTGATCGCGACCGGATACAGCGTCACGCTGGTGTCGGTGTCGGAGTTCGGACGCAATGTGCGTGAGAACGGCAGCCAGGGCACGGACCACGGCCGCGGCGCAGTGATGTTCGCGATGGGCAAGGGAATCGCCGGCGGCCGCGTGCTCACCAAGAACTGGCCCGGACTCGCTCGTGAAGTCCTCGCCGACGGTCAGGATCTTCAGGTCACCGTCGACTATCGAGACATTCTCGCAGAGATCGTCCAGCGGCGGTTGGGAAATCCGAATCTCGACGTGGTCTTCCCGACGTGGAATCCGACGATGTTGGGGGTGACGCGCTGAAGCCGGTGGAACGGTGGAACGGTGGAACGGTGGAACGGTGGAACGGTGGAACGAGCGCGTCTCCGCCTCACTGCACCACGATGTCGCCGGACATGCCGGGATGGACGAAGCAGTTGTAGTGGAAGGTGCCTTTGACCGTAAAGACGCGAGCGATGATGCCGTTGAGTGTGACCTTGATGTTCGCGGGCGCGCCGGGAGTCGCATCGAACGTGACATCGTGTCCCTCACCGTTTTGCGCCGGCACGATATTGAAGCGCACGGTGTCGCCCTGGGCGATTTGAACGAGGTTCGGGCTGAAGGCGGAGCTGAGAGCGAAGACGTCGACGGACTTGTTGTGGGTTGTGGGAGTGGTCGAGCCGCTATCGGAGCCGCAGGCCGCCGCGAGAACGAGTGCCGCGTACACGAAAACACGCATGGGATGGCCCGATGAAGGAAATCAGACGGCGCAACTCAGTTTCGTATTGGACGAACGCACGGCTTCGTTCGTTAGCCGTCGTCGCGACGTTTGCGGGCCTGTCGGTCGCCGCCGCGTGCGGCGGAGATTCGCCGAGTGGACCTGCGACGCCGAAGACGCCGGATGGGAACTACAGCATTTCCACGGTGAACGGAAAAGTCCTGCCTGTCGCTATTTTCTCCGACACGAACTACACGTACGAAGTCACCAACGGCACGTTGGCGCTGACGACCGACGGAAAGTTCTCGATCGTGACGACGTTTCGCCAGACGATCCCCGGCAATGTATCGATCTTCGTCGACAGCACCGGCGGTACGTGGGTCTTGAACGGGACGTCGGTAGTGTTCACGAACGCCGCCGACATGTCGATGGTCGATTCCGCGACGTGGGCCAACGGGCGACTCACGTTCACCGAGACAGACGCGACAACGACGACGACCTACGTCTACACGAGAAAGTAGCCGGTGGATTGCGTGGCTTGATGGCGTGCGATAAGGCCTGCTCGTAGACGCGCAGCACGTCGCTGCGTCCGGGCAGACCGGTAACCCGAAAGCTCGCACCATTCGTTTCGACCACGGGGAGGGCGTCGAGTCCGCGCGCGTTCATCACGGCGAGAGCGTGGCGCAACGAGTCGCGCGGAGAGAGGGCATCGACCGACTCGGCGAGGTCGGCGGCGACGATGACCGCGTCGAGGTCGCTGCGCGACAGAATCGCCTCGCGCAGCGCGTGGTGGCTGACGACACCGATGAGCGCCCCATCGCCATCGACGACCGGTAGCACTCCGTGGCGCGTCGCGGCGGCCGCGGCGACGAGATCGGCGATGAGCGTCGCGCCTTCATCCCAATCACGCTGCTCGAGCCAGGCGAGGAGTCTCTCCATGCCCGACGTCAGCCGCCGAGCAGTATCCTCTTGCACGCGCTCACGGCGGTTCGAATGAAGTCGTCGACCTGGACGTGTTGGTTGGTCGTTCCGAGTCGCGACGAAGGCAACACCGCGCCGACCCAATCGCGTGTGTTCCACAATCCGTTGCCGCCGAGCTCCGGCCGGGGGACGTCGGCGTTGGGCGACGGATACATGTTGGTGTAGAAATATGGCTCCTGCCAATACTCGTCGCCGGGCTCCATGCCGAGGCCGACCGTCTTGCCTTGAGCCACCTCGACGATGGTCGCGATGTCGAAATGGTGCGGCCAACACCGAACGGGCGCGGCGTTCGGTGTGACCGAGGCGAACTGCTCGAGCGTGGCCGCGGCGTTCGAGTACCACCGCGCGAGCTCGCCGAACAGCGCCGGTTGTGACGCGCGGAATGCCGCGCCGCTGTCGAGTGCGTGCGTCGGAATCTGATAGTGACGCTTGAGGGTGTAGCGCGCCGCGTCGAAGCCGCGTTCGGTGAGCTGACCGCGAATCCACTCCGCCGCGTCGCTGATCGTGCGGCCATCGAGCAGGTACGTCGCGGTGACGTTCGCGTTCGCGTCGAGAATGAGGATTGCCAACGCATTTGGCCGGACGGCAACGCGAACGGCCGGTGACCCCGCCGACTTCGACGCCAGCGCTCCGATCGACTCGATCCACTCGAGGTTCGTGTGGCTGTCGTCCGCTTGTGCCGCGAGATACGAGATCCCGAACGCCGTGGCCAACTGGGCCGCGTGGTGGAGCTGAAGTCGTGCGTCAACGAGGTCGCGTCCGCGGTTCGGATCGACCGCCTGCCAGGAGCGTGTTCGTTCGGCTGTCGTCTCCGTCATACGCCTCCGTACCACTCGTAGCCGCGATCGCTCCAGTATCCCCCGTTGCGGGCGGGCATGAACACGATGCGCGTGAGATATTTCGTGTTCTTATATCCGAGCTTGACCGGCGAATAAATGCGAGCCGGCGCGCCCCAGGCGGCGTTCAGGTAGTGGCCGTCCTGCGCATACACGACGAGTGTCTGCGGATGGGTCGCGCTCTCGATGTCCCAACTCTCGTGGTAGTCTTTGTCGAACGACTGGAAGTCGACGTACTGCGCGCCGGGCTGCACGCCGGCGAGTCGCGCGATGTCGGCGAGACGAACGCCCGTGCGTGTCGCGACGGCGGTCCATCCTTCCACGCAGAAATGATCGAGCCTGTAGCCGACGCGAGGCAGCGCGGCGAGATCGGTCAAGGACAACTGGAGCGGCCTGGCCACCATTCCGCCAATCTCGAGTCGCCACGGCCCGCGCGTCGCTTCATCCCAGACAGGGACGTCATCCGAGATGTAATACGACGGGAAATGCGAGCCGGCGAGCCTCGCGCCCGACGGAGGAACGTCCATCGACGTGTGACGAAGCAACGCGCGCTCGAGCGATTCGTTCTTGCGTTCGGCGAACTTGAGGAGTGAGCTCGCCGAACGCGGCCCCATCGAGTCGCAGGCGGCGAGCACCAAGGCGCCGAGCGCGCCGCCGCTCGCCGCGAGAAAACGCCGACGGTCGACGCCGAGTCGCTCGGCGGGGTGCGATAGGCCGCGAATCAACGCCGAATCGCGAGGATCTGGTGCGTCGCTCATTCGTCGCGCGGCAAAAGGTGAACAAAGGGACGCGCGTTGCGCGCCTCGGGCGACAGATCCTCGCGATACCGGCCGGTGATCATGGCGGGAATTGAGTATGGGTCGACCGTGAACACCATGAAGATGTGGCCGATCGTGAGAATCACGAGCAACAGCATGGCCCAAAAGTGCCAGTAGCGAGCCCACACGTATCCGCCCATCAGGTTCGTGAGCGGCGCCAGCTCGACCGGTTTCCAGATGGCGATTCCGGTCAGCACCGCGATGATGCCGACGATAGGCATAGAGAAGTATGCCATCCGCTGGAGCGCGTTGTGTTTCCCCTGACGTGGATGGTCCTTCCGAATGGTCAGATAGAATTTCAGCATCTCGCCCACGTCTCTCACGACGCCGCGTCGCGGAACCAAGTCGCGCCATTCGCCGTGCAGATAGATGAAGCCGAGATACACGAGACCGTTGAGGACGAGCACCCACATCATCGCGAAATGCCAATTACGTGCACCGGCCAGCCAGCCGCCGAAGGTGAGGCTCGCCGGAATCTCTCGTCCCGCGAATGGATAGCAGCAGAACGTCTCACCGCGGCGTGCGAACCTGGGATACGCGTTGAAGATGCGCAGTCCGCTCGCAACCATGATGGCGAGCGCGATCACATTTACCCAGTGGGTGATTCGAACTACGACGTGGTGTCGCTTCATGCGTTCCCAAATACTAACCCGTACAGGAGCAATGCCAAGACGATCGTCGTCACGACGATGTACGTTCGATCGCGCTGAAGGACGAACGCCACGAGCGTGAAGGCGACGCGGGCAACAGGTGTCGCGATCAGCAACAGTAGTCCGAGTTGCACGATCGATTCGCTCTGCATCGACGCGACGCCGCGTATGATTCCGACAATGGATCGAAGGTTATCCGGCTCTGCGTGAAAGACCGAGGAAGCGACCGGAGTTCCTCCGCGCTGCACGAGCAGCATCACTCCGCCGATCAAGACGACGACTGCGGCGATGAGCACGCCGAGCTGGAGCAATCGTCCGACGACCTGCTCGACCTCGTGATCGCTGACACGTGGCGGTGAATGGGTCACAACGCCCCCGTGATTCCCTTGTACAACATCTCGGCGGCCATGACCACGACGACGCCCGTGAATATCTGTCGCAGCAAGATCGTGTTCGCGACGCTCAAGATGCGCGCGCCGAGAAGGGCGCCGCCGAGCACGCCGAGCATCACGGGGAATGCCACGGTCGGATCGATGTAGCCGCGATGGAGATAGACGCCGGCGCTCGCCGCCGCGGTGACGCCGATCATGAAATTGCTCGTCGTCGTCGAGACCTTGAACGGCAGGCGCATCATCTGATCCATGGCGAGCACCTTCACGATTCCCGAGCCGATCCCCAAGAGGGCCGAAAGAACTCCGGCGACGAACATCAGCCCGAATCCGGCCGGAACGTGTTGAACGGAGTATGGCTGTTTGCCCGCGGCGGTCGGATACGTCGAGTCGAGGCGCAGCCGCGCCGACCATTTGTCTGGCGTCGTGAGCAACGCGTGCTCGTGCAGCGGCCGCATCGATCGAATGGCCGTAAGGAGCAGGATCACCCCGAAGAGCACGGCGAGGAAACTCGTGGGCGTGACGCCGGCGATCGCGGCGCCGACCAGCGCGCCGATCGTTGTGGCGACCTCGAGGACGATGCCGACGCGAACGTTGGTGAACCCTTCGCGAACGTACGCCGCGGCCGCGCCGGAGGACGTCGCGATGACGGAAACGAGCGACGCCCCGATCGCGTAGCGGAGATCGACATGAAAGAGCAGGGTGAGCATGGGAACGACGACGATGCCGCCGCCGAGTCCGGTAAGAGCGCCCAGCAGGCCGGCGCAAAACGAGCCGCCGGCGACCAGGAGTGTGAACGCGATCGCCGTCATCGGCGCGAAATCTGACAAGATCAGGCCGGCGACGTTAGGCCCGGGGAACTCAGCGCACTCGGCACTGGCCCGTATTTCGCCTTGTATAGGCGTATGATGCCTGAATCGCTCAATACCGACAGAAGATCGAGGACCGCGTTCCGCTTCGCCGCGCTCTTTGGTGCATTCGCCGTCGTCGCCGCGTTCGGATGTAAGCGAGTTCAACGCGCGAGCGGCGAGGTGTCGCGCAACTGGACGCCACCGCAACAAGACGTATACCTCGGCGTGCCGGCCGCCGCAGTGCACGACGCGATCCAAAAGAGACTCGCCTCGTCGCCGCCGCCTAGCGTGAGCGCCGACCAGTGGAAGCACGTCAAGGGCCTGTACGCGACGTTCTCGGACAACTTGCTGTGGTTGGACGAGAAGGGAGCACACCAGCCGCGTGTCAGCGCCCTGCTCAATGCCGTCGCCGACGCCGACAGCGACGCGCTCCGGCTCGACGCGTATCCACTCGTCGACTTGAGCCGCTCCCTCGGTGCGATCGACAAGGAGAAGCCGACCGCCGACGAGCTTGCCGATGCCGACCTGCTGCTATCGTCGACCTTCGTTGCGTACGGCGAGAGCATGTTGACTGGACAGACGAACCCGGCGGGGCTCGGACAGAATTGGCACATCAACACGCGGGAAGAGCGCGTGGACAGCGCGCTGACGTTGACGTTGCGCGAGGACGACTTCAAGGCGGGTCTGGTGCGCATGCGTCCTCAGGATCCGGGCTACGATTCGCTTCGCGCGCAGTTCGTCCAGTTCCGCGACCGGGTCGCGCGCGGTGGGTGGGACACCGTTCCGGCCGGACGCCAACTCAAGCCGGGCGACAGCGACTCTCCGTCGCGGCTGTCGGCGCTCCGCACGCGCTTGGCTGCCGAGGGCTACCTGAGCGACTCGAGCGCGACCGCGGATACAGCCGTCGCGTTGGCTGACAGCGCAGCAGATACGACCAAGCGTAGCAAGAAAGCAGCGCGCGCCAACCGCACAGGTCCCGGCGTCTACGATCGACGTCTGGCCGCGGCGGTGGCGGATTTTCAGGCACGTCACGCGATCGGCGTCGACAGCATGCTCGGGAAAGAAACCGTCGACGCGATGAACGTTCCCGCGACGTATCGGTTGGCGCAGGTCGCGGCGAACCTCGAGCGGTACCGCTGGATGCCGCGCACGCTTGGCAGCCGGTACATCATCGTCAACGTGCCGCAGTTCCACCTCGAGGCGTTCGACAGCGGACAGAAATCGCTGGAGATGAAAGTCATCGTCGGGCAAGAGTACGAGGACAAGGCGACGCCCGTGTTCAGCGATTCCATGGAGTTCGTCGTCTTTCGGCCGTACTGGAACGTGCCCGACGCGATCGCGACCAAAGAGATCTGGCCGAAGGTGAACTCCAACCCGGGTTACCTGGCCGCGAACGACATGGAGGTCTACAACGACCATGGCACGCAGCGGGTGCGCCAGCTTCCGGGTCCAAAGAACTCGCTCGGCCTCGTGAAGTTCATGTTCCCGAACGATTTCAACATCTATTTGCACGACACGCCGAACGGCGAGCTATTCAAGAAGGACGTCCGCGCGTTCAGCCACGGATGCATCCGCCTCGAGAAGCCAGCCGAGCTCGCGCAGTGGGTGCTCGGCTGGGACGCCGACCGGGTGCAGCAAGCCATGCACGACGGCCCGAACAACCGTCAAGTCAATCTGCCGAAAAAAATCCCGGTCTACATCGTTTACTTCACGGCGTACGCCCGGGGCGGACAGTTGTATTTCGGCAACGATCTGTACGACCGCGACAGCAAGTTGGTACAGCAGGTTCAAGACGTCGCCGTGCAATCGCCGGAAACGGCGAAGGCACTCCAGGCGTTGCGCGAGCTGGCGAGGAGCTGACGACTCTTCGCCGGCGCCGCCGCGCAGTTCGAGTACACACGATGTAACGGTCGCGGGTTCTCCGGCGGCTCCTTTCCGAGTACAATCTGATCTCGACCTTCCGATCAGATTCCATGACTCGACGTTTGCTCGCCACCGCCATTCTTGTTGCCGCGATCGCCCCCGCAGCCCGCGCACAAGGCTCGTTTCAAGTCGACGAGACCACGATCGCCGGCATCCACGCCGCAATGCGCGCCGGAACGCTGACCTGCCGCGCGCTCGTCCAGGCTTATCTGAGACGCATCGATGCGTACGACAAGCAAGGGCCGGCCATCAACGCGATCACGGTGGTCAACCCAGATGCTCTGGCGACCGCGGATTCGCTCGACCGCCGCTTCGCCGCGACGCGGACGTTGGTGGGTCCGTTGCACTGCGTGCCGATGATCGTGAAGGACAACTTTCAGACCATCGGGTTGCAGACGGCTGCCGGGAACCTCGCGCTCAAGGGATACACACCTGCCGTCGACGCATTTCAGGTCAAACGGATCAAGGAAGCCGGCGCGATCGTATTAGCAAAGTCGAATATGGCCGAGTTCGCGTTCAGCCCGTACGAGACTGTGAACTCCGTGCTTCCCGGCTACACCAAGAACCCGTATGCGCTCGACCGCGTCACGGCCGGCTCGTCGGGTGGAACGGCCGCGGCGGTCGCCGCGGATCTGGGCGAAGTCGGCCTCGGAACCGACACCGGCAACTCGATCCGTGGCCCGAGCTCGCATCAGGCGCTCGTCGGAATCCGATCGACGATGGGTCTGACGAGCCGTGCCGGCATCGCGCCGCTCAGCTTGTTCGCGGACATCGCGGGTCCAATGGCGCGGAGCGTAGCCGACGCCGTCGCGGTGTTGCAGGTCGTGGCCGGCTACGACGCCAACGATCCGGTGACGGAAGCGGTGAAGGGAAAACCCACGCCCGACTATTCGGCGTCGCTCGTTCGCGATGGACTCAAGGGCGCGCGCATCGGCGTGCTGCGTCAGGCCTTCGAGAGTCCGACCGTGGATTCCGAAGTGCGAGCCGTATTCGGCCGCGCCGTCGAGGATCTCCGTCGAGCCGGCGCAACGGTGCTCGACACGGTGGTCGTCGCCGAGATGGATTCGATCCGCCGGTCGGGCCGCGGCGGTTGCAATCCCTTCAAGTATGAGTTCAACCGCTGGCTCGCCGAGCAGGGCGAGCGCGTTCCGGTGAAGAGTCTCGACTCCATCGTCCGGTCGGGGCGCTACCACCCTTCGATCCAGGCGCGTCTCGAAGCCGCGGCTCGCGTCGAGCAGGTTCCCGATTCAATCCCGGGATGTCAGTCGCGCCAACGCGTTCGCGACGGCTTGCGCGACGCCGTCACGCGCATGATGGATCGGCTGCAGCTGGACGCTGTCATCTACCCGACGTGGAGCAACCCGCCGCGACTGATCGGCGATCTGAACACGCCGGCCGGCGACAACAGCCAGGTTTTCTCACCGACCACGGGGATGCCGGCGATCACGGTGCCAATGGGGTACACGCGCAACAACATGTTGCCGGCCGGACTCCAGTTGCTGGGTCGGGCGTTCGACGAGCCGAGGCTGATCAAGCTCGCCTATGGGTACGAGCAGGCGACGAAATGGCGGAGAGAGCCCACGGCGACACCGCCGCTGCGATAGCGGAAAAACGGCACGGGGGGCGCCAGTCCTGCTCGCCCCCCGTACGCGCTTCTCTCCCCCCACCTGACGATCTGCGCCCCACCTTCAGCCGCGCGAGCGGCCCTCCCTTTCGCAGTATCGCCGACCAGGAATAGAGCACTGATCGTGCCAACGAGCACCGATGGGCTCGGCCGGTTGCCGCGCATGATTCGTGTATTGCTGAGCGTTCCCACATCTGACAGGCACGAGCGTATGGGCTTCGACCAGTACCACGAACCGCCGGAAGAGCTGTCGCAAAAGGCGCGTACATTCGCGCGGATGATCGCCTCCCTCACCGAAGAGGCGGAGGCCATCGGTTGGTACGAGCAGCGACTCTCCGTGGAGAAAGACCGTCAAGCCGCGGCGATCATGAAGAACGCGCAGCACGAGGAAATGAAGCATTTCGGCATGGACCTCGAGTTCCTGCTGCGACAGAAGCCACAATGGCGGAAGACGCTTCGCGGCATTCTGTTCAAGTCGGGCGACATCGTAGAGCGGGGTGACGAGGCGGAAGAAGAAAGCGAGTAGCCTTATCGCGCCTTTCACCGTGCGCGCGCGATGTCCTCTCGCTATTCTGCAGTGAACATGCTTCGTCGAACGCTTTCGCTTCTCGCCTTGGTCGCCGGCACGCGCGCGGCGTCTCAAGTGCCGCAGCTGCTGACCGATCCCCCCGTCGTGCCGCGCGAATTCCGCGCGGCATGGATGACGCCCATGTGGGATCGTGGATTCAAGGATTGGCCATCCGCGCTCGGAATGACGCCAGAGGCACAGCGCGCCGAATTGAGAACGATGCTCGATCGCGCCGCCGCGCTGGGCTTGAACGCGGTCATCCTCCACGTGAGGCTGGCGGGCGACGCGCTCTATCCCACGCGCTACGCGCCGTGGTCAGTCATGCTATCCGGCACGTCCGGCGTTGGCCCGCAGCCCGCCTACGATCCACTCGCCTTTGCGGTCGCCGAGGCGCATGCGCGTGGGCTGCAGCTCCATGCGTGGTTCAACCCGTTTCGCGCCGTGCTGCCGAACATTCCTGGCAAGTTGGCGTCGACGCACGTCACGAAGCAGCACCCGGACTGGATTCGGAAATACGGAACGCAAACGTGGATCGACCCGGGCAACCCCGACGCGCGCAAGTTCGTGCTCGAGTCGATGCTCGACGTCGTGCGGCGCTACGACGTCGATGGCGTCCACATCGACGACTACTTCTACCCGTACCGCGAGTCGCGCACGATTACCCGTCGCGTTCGTCGCCGACGCGTTCGCGAGCGGGTCGAGATTCAGTTTCCCGACGACAGGACGTGGCGACGGTACGGAAAGGCGAAGGGCTGGACGGACCGCGACGCGTGGCGACGCTCGAACATCGATGACTTCGTCCAGTCGCTCTACAAGGGTGTGAAAGCGATTCGCCCAACCGCGGTCGTCGGGATCAGCCCCTTCGGAATCTGGCGGTCGGGAACACCGCGCGGCGTGACCGGCTTGGACGCATTCACCGAGATCTACGCGGATTCGAAGCGGTGGCTCGCTGAAGGGTGGCTCGACTATGTCGCGCCGCAACTCTACTGGCAAATCAACGGCGCCGAAGACCGCTTCCGCGCGCTCGATGCCTGGTGGCGGTCGGAGGACCCGCAGGGACGGTACGTGTGGCCGGCGCTGTACACCTCTCACGTCTACGGCAACGGCGACAGCTGGCCGACGTCGGAGATCGGAGCACAGATCGCGGCGATCCGCGCGTCGCGCGCTGGAACGTCCGACGTCCCCGGCCACATCCATTTCCGATTGGCCGCACTGCTCGCCGACAACGGTCGATTGGGGCAAAGCCTTGCGTCGGAGTATTCGGAACGCGCGCTCGTGCCCGCGTTTCCGTGGCTCGGCGGCGTGGCGCCGGGGTCCCCCGAAGTGGCGGTGGTGAATAGCGAGGGGCCGGCGTCGGTCGTTGTGTCGGCAGGCGACAGCGTTCCCGTTCGCTGGTGGTTGATTCAGTCGCGGAGCCGCGACGGAAAATGGTCGTCGGCGTTGCGCCCGGCCATGCCGGGGCAGCCGATGACGGAATCGTTCGGGGCGGCCGATCCAGACGAAGTAGCAGTAACGGCGATTGGGGCCAGCGGCGTGGCCAGCACGCCGACGATCGTAGCGCCCTAGCTGCCCTCAATCGCATCGACGCGCCATTTTCCGAGGGTGCCACGCCGTCGCGTAGGCTCGTCGCCACTTCCCGTCGCGAACCGTCAACAATCTCCAATGCGCCCATCAACGCGTCGCTACGTCATTCTCGGGCTGTTCATCCCCACCGCGGTGTTGGCCCAACGGACAGCGCAGCGGACAGCGGCTCGTGAGAGCAACGCTGCTGCCGCGCTCGACTCGAACCGCTACGCAACGGCGCCTCGGGAGTTGCGTGGATTGAGATGGCGTCTCGTCGGGCCGTTCCGCGGCGGCCGCGCGGTGGCCGTCGTCGGCGATCCGACCAAGCGCAATGTGTTCTACTTTGGATCGGTGAACGGCGGGGTTTGGAAAACCACCAACGGTGGAACGAGCTGGTCGAACGTGACCGACGGTAAATCGACGATCTCGTCTGTGGGCGCAATCGCAATCGCGCCGTCGGATCCAAACGTGATCTATGTGGGCGGCGGCGAATCTGATCTGCGCGAAGACTGGACGTACGGCGACGGCATGTATCGGTCGACCGATGCAGGTCAGACATGGACGCACCTGGGGCTCGACGACGCGCAGCACATCGCGCGGATCGTGGTCGATCCGCGTGATCCGGACCGAGTGATCGTCGCCGCCATGGGTCATGCGAGTGGCAAGAACGCCATGCGCGGCGTGTACCGCTCGACCGATGGCGGGAAGACGTGGCACCGCATCCTCTTCGCCGACGACTCGACCGGGGCCATCGACGTCGCGATGGATCCGAGCAATCCGCGCATTCTCTACTCGTCGCTCTGGCACATGGAGCGCACGCCGTGGGGATT
>DASVYG010000387.1:0-2909 GCA_036392315.1 Gemmatimonadaceae bacterium | reverse complement strand
GCCGGCCAGCGTGTCGGCATCATCTTCTGCGGCGGCAATCTCGATATTGCGACGCTGCGAAGAATTCTCACCCGCGCGATCTAGAAGGCGGCCAGGCTTCCGTCGAGCAACAGAAGCGGGGAAAGCCGAGGAGCTCGCGGTGTCGCCGCGAGCTCCTTGGCTTTCCGCGCGGTTGCTCGACGGAAGGTTCGCTGTTCAGATCGCTCGGGTGAGAATTCTTCGCAGCGTCGCAATATCGAGATTGCCGCCGCAGAAGATGATGCCGACACGTTGGCCGGCGAGCTTGTCGCGCAACTTGCCGAGCGCGGCGTACCCCATCGCGCCTGCGCCCTCGACCAAATTGTGCGTCACCGCGAGAATGACGCGGAGCGACTCGGCGATCTCGGCGTCGGTGACCGTGACGAAGTCCGCAAGGCCGGCGAGCAGCGTTGGAAAGGTGAGGTCGTACGTCGAACGCGTGGCGACCCCCTCGGCAAACGTGTCGGCGCGCGCCGTGGTGAGACGCTGGCGAGCGTGCCAGGAATCGTGGATCGCGGCGGCGCCGGCAGCCTGCACGCCATAGACCGCGACGTCGGATGCAAACGCACGCGCGACTGTCAACGCGCCGACGGCCTGCGATCCTCCACCGACCGCAATGACGAGGGCGTCGAGCTCCGGCTCTTGCTCGAAGATCTCGAGCGTCATCGTCCCGGCGCCGGCGATGATTCGCGGGTCGTTCGTCGAGTGGGCAACGACGCGGCCATCGCGCGCGGCGATGCGCTGCATCACCGTCACCGCCTCATCGTAATCGCGCCCTTCCTCGACGACCGTGGCGCCGAGTGCGCGCATCGTCGCGTTCTTGTCCGGGTTGTTTCCCGCCGGAACACAGACCACGGTGTCGACGCCGAGCAACGTGCCGCCGTACGCGATTCCCTGGCCGTGGTTTCCCGTCGATGCGGCCACGACACCGCGACGCCGTTCGTCGTCGGTGAGCGAGGTCATGAACGACAACCCATTTCGAATCTTGAATGAGTTTGTCGGCTGGTGGTTCTCGTGCTTGACGAATACGTCGATGCCGGCGCCGACGAGCGCGCTGAGCTGTGGATAGCGCCGGAACGGCGTCGTCGAGAGATAGGGTGAGATTCGGTCGCGCGCTCGCTCGATGTCGGCGAGGGTGATCGGCCATTCGGTGGGCGGGGTCACGATGCTCGTAGTCATTCGGGGAGTGCTGTAGCCACCAGCGCCGCAGTTACGGCGAGCACGATCGCACCGACGATCAGCTCGATGGTCGCCGTGCGCTGGAAGCGAAAAGTAGTGTCGGGGTCCCACTGCGGTCTCACCACGCGCCGCCAGTGATACAAGCCCAGAAGCAGGATGATGCAGACGAGCGCGATCTTGAGCAGAAGCAATCCACCGTACTGCGTCGTGCGGAGCTGCCCGATGCTGCTCAACCGTAGCCACGCGGCCACGAACGCGCTGATGAGGACGAGCGCCACGCATTCGGCGGCGGCGCCGTGGTACGCACGCGCGAGTTGACTGCCCGCCTGCGGGCGGTGCGCGTCATCGATGATCCGGAGCGCCGGAAGTCCCGACAGAACGACGGCCACCAAGCCGCCGATCCATCCGCCGGCGCCCAGGTAGTGCGTGATATCCGTGGCGACAGCGAGTGCGAGATGAGGCGACGCGCCCGGGTGGCCCGTGAGCGCGTCGCCGGTGCACACGGCGACGATTCCAATCGCGGCAATGGTCCACCCCGCGAGCCTCACACGCGCGGCGACGAGTCCGATCAGCACGACCAGAGCACCAGCCGCGCCTACGCTCCAGCCGTGCCCCCAGCGCGTCTCGCGAACGACCGAGAGGATCGCCGTGATGCGTCCGCCGACTTCGCTCGGGACGAGCTCCGATTGCGAAACGACGCGCATCAGCGTCGCGATGATGAAGAGCGTGAGCGCTGCTTGGGCCAGACGCCGTGCGCGTTCACCGGCTTCGGCCGTCAATTCGCCGGACCACTGCGCTCCCGGCAGCACGACGAGACGAAAGATGATCGCCCCGATCATGGTGATGACCGACACCAGCTCGGCCCACCGAACGGCGGTCGAGAACGTCGCGACCGGCGCGACTTGCACCGGAGAGTTGGCGCCGACGGGCTGTGATTGGGTCGGCACGGGTTGTGTCGACGCGGCGTTCGGCACTGGTGCCGATGGAGCGACGCCTGCGTCGTTCAACACGGTGAACGCGATGCCCCCGGAGCTTGGATGGCCGTCGGACGCCGCTGTGTGCCACACGATCGTGTAGTGGCCCCGCTTCAAGTGCGCCACCACTGGGATCGTCACGGCCGAGGCGTCGCCGGTCAGCGGCGAGACCATGCCGAGTGAGATGATGGCGCCGGCGGAGTCGACGAGCTTGATGCTGGTGAATCGGAGCTCGGGCTGCTCGGAGAACCAGAGGGTGAGGCTCGATGGCGCAGTGTCGAGGCGTGCATTGGCGGCCGGAGTGCTCCGCACCAACCGCGCGTGCGCGTACAGCAGGAGAGGTGTTCCGAGGAGGGCCAGCGCGGCGAGAACCGTCGCGACGAATCGTCGTTTGAGCGCGTGAATGTGCACGCGCTAAGATGATCCGACGGTCGTTGGTTGCGCAATTCCACGAGGATTGTCGCGCGCCGCTAGATTGCGCCGACCCGCTCCTCTGTCGACATCACCGATGCTCTCATCCACTTCCCTTCTCTTTTTGGGGTTTGTCCTCGGCATGCGGCACGCAACCGACGCCGATCATGTCGTGGCCGTGACGACGATCGTCGCCGATCGGTCGTCGCTGTGGAGCGCAAGCGCGGTCGGCGCGCTGTGGGGCATCGGACATACCGTGACGATTCTGCTCGTCGGCGGAGCGATCGTCGCGTTTCGTCTCACGATTCCGCCGCGCTTGGGACTGGC
>DASVYG010000386.1:0-3779 GCA_036392315.1 Gemmatimonadaceae bacterium | reverse complement strand
GTACATGTACGAGTACGCACCCATGGGATTCGCGCCGAGGAGCATCTGGCGATACGGGCCGCCATGAAAGAATACGAGAGCGGGGTGACGCGCGTCGCGAGACTCTCCGGGCGGCAGGAACAGCTGACCGTGAACCATCATTCCGTCGGGTGAACGGAAGACGACTGGCTGCGGGACGACGAACTTGGCCCCGGGGTATTCTTCGGGCAGCGTTTGTGGAGCGAGATCCTTCGCCGCGCCGAATCGACCGCCGGTCTGCGAGACGATCGCCGGCCGCATCGGATTCCTTGCGTCCGCATGCAGGAATGCGACCGAGTTGTCGTCGCTCGTGAATACCGGGAGATCGGCGATCGTCGGCCCCGTCGTCAGCGGCGTCGGCGTTCCGCCCGCGACCGGCACCGACCAGATGTGACGATGATCCAGGTCGTCCTGATTGGATGAATACACGATGCGTCGTCGGTCCGCACTGAGATCGGCGCTGAACACCTCGAAGTTGCCGGGAGTGAGCAGTGTCGGCGCACCGCCCGTGGCGGGAATGCTGTACAGATGCACCCATCCCGTTGACTCCCACGGGAAAACGATTCGGTCGTCGGCCCCCCACGCGAACGCCGAATTTCCTTCCAGCGCGTAGAATCGACTTCCGGCTCCGCTGTTGGCATGCCAGAGCTCGTGCCCCTTGCCGGTGGCCGGGTCGGCGATCCAGATGGACCACGGCTCGGCGGCGCGCGTCGATGAAAATGGACCGGGCGCCGCGGCCGGAATCCTGATGAAGGCCACCCGCCCGCCGTCGGGCGACCAGATGGGACTGACGTCCCGATCGACACTCGGCGTAAGCCAGGCGATCGATTTCCGTCCCAGGTCGTACACGCCGACGAGACTGTGGTCTCCGCGGCTGCTCACGAACGCGAGGCGTGAGCCGTCGGGCGACCATGTGAGCTGTCCATCTCGTCCAGCATCGCGAACGACCGCCTGCGATTTTCCGCTGCCATCCAACGGCGCCAGAAGAATTGAATTGCGGCCCGCATATGCGAGGATGTTCGCTTTCGGAGCGATCGCCGGCGAGCTGCCGTCGCCGATCAGCCGCGGTGCAGTGTCGCCCAAAGCGATGGTCCACAGTTGTCCCGGTGACGTTCCCAGTGGGAGGCTCTGCGGATTCGGCTCGCCGCCGCGCTCGAACACGAGCGTCCGGCCATCGGCGCTCCATGCCAGCGACCCGATCTCCACGCCGATGTCGCCGGTGTACCTGGTCAGCTGTCTCGAGCTGAACGATCCGTTCGCCGATGGTTCCGCGACCCAGATGTTGCGACTGCCTTGGGCGTCGAAGATCCACGCGAGCCTCGCGCCGCCCGGTGAAGCGATCAGGCCACTGGGGAAGGGAGCGCTGAGCGCAGCATCCAGAGTAAATGCCGCACCTTGTGCTGCCGCCGGTCTGACGGCAGTCGCCATGCTGACGATGAGAAGGGAGAGCGGGAGAACCGCAACGCGGCGGTTCCGGCTCCGATGCCTGATGCGACGAAGCATGGCCGGTGAGCTCGATGTGATAGGATGGTTGGGCGGTGAGCGTACCAGCATATTAAGTCGCGTTCCGCAAGGCATACAAGTTCGGTATACCATTTGGCCTGGTCGGTGCCGCCGGGGAACATGGCCACCGCGATCGATCGCTGCCTTCGTCAGCGGAGGACCAATGAGCGATCAAAGAATTGCGCGGGTTGCGCCCGCGCTTTTATCTGAGTCGCTTGCGAGCGATCTTACGCGCTGAGCCAGCGCCCCGGAATCTCGTGCCCGTTTGGCGAGCGCCCGAGGACCAGTTTCCAATCACCCGGACACCGCACATGAAAAAGAGCGCGAATGCTCGGTTCGCCATCAAGAGCTGGGATGAAAAGCCCTACAGTGAGGGCGAGGACCAGCCAAAACTCACTCGGGCCCGTGTCGTCAAGACCTACACTGGCGATATCGAGGGAGAGGGGCAGGTCGAATACCTAATGATGTACCGCAGCGACGGTTCGGCCACATTCGTCGGCCTCGAACGGGTTGTTGGACGAATCGGCGACAAGACCGGCAGCTTCGTGCTCCAACGCACCGGTGTCTTCGAAGGCGGGCAAGCGAAAGAGTCCTATTCCGTTATTCCGGGGTCCGCAACTGGAGACCTGCGGGGGCTCCTGGCTGACGGCAACTCCGCCGTTGGGCACGGCATGGAGCATCCATTTACGCTGAGCTATGAGTTGGCCTAGCCCCGGCCCGGGATTGAACACGCGTGACCTTCATCAACACGCGCGTTGACACTCGCAATGCGTGCGTGGTCAATCGCGTTTCGTGCTCCGACCGACGACGTCCGGGCCGGAACCTCGGCCTTTCGGACACCGCCAATCGCGATCAGGCCCGCGAACTACGTCACCTGTGCCGCTGACCGTGGCCTACCTGGTGCTGCCAGATCGAATTCGGGCACTGACCGCCGCGATCAAGACTCGATCCACTGACTTCCGTGCCACGAGCGGGTCGAACAAGTGCGCTGTCCGTGACGACCAACGGCCCGGCCGATGCGATTCGTGCGTCGACCTTCGCGATTCGCGCGCCGCCAACGCAGTGCCGTGCTCCGACAATCGCGTTCCGGACGCTGACACCGAGGACAAGTGCGCCGCCAGCCCTGACCCTGGTTCCACCATTTTCCCAAAGGAAAGGATCAGGAATCAGAAGCAGCAACGAACACTCGACCCGCTCCTCCGCATGTGAGACCTCCTCGACGCCAACGCCGACGCGGGCGGCGCCTTCGAGAACTCGGAGGGGCGCAAGCAGTTGGACGACCCCCGCACTAGCGATCCTTGGCTCCGCCCCGAGACCAATTGACGCGCCCTGCTCAGCCCGGGCGCTAACTTTCCGTCATGGCAAAAACGAAGACCGCCTACCGCTGCACCGAATGTGGCGCCGAGTACTCCAAGTGGCAGGGTCGGTGTGACACGTGCGGTGAGTGGAACACGCTCGTCGAAGAAATCGTCGCGCCCAAGATCGCCGTGGGCGGCGGTGCGTCACGTCGCATCGGCGGAGCGCGCTCGCTCGCCGAGGGCGGCAGCGTTGTCGCAACGCCGCGGCTGCGCGAAGTCACCGGCTCCAACGCCAAGCGATGGAAGACCGGCCTCGACGAGTTCGACTTCGTGCTCGGCGGCGGCATCGTCCCCGGGTCGATGGTGTTGATCGGCGGCGAACCCGGGATCGGAAAATCGACGCTGCTGCTTCAGGTCGCCACGCGACTCGAAGCCGGCCGACACGCGACGCTCTATGCCTCGGGCGAGGAGTCGCCGTTACAGATCAAGCTGCGATCCGATCGTCTCGCCGAAAGCGCGGCCGAAGTGTCGTTGCTGAGCGAGACGAACCTGGAGACTATTCTCGCGACATCCGCCGCGGCGTCGCCGGCGGTACTGATCGTCGACTCGATTCAGACCGTCTACACGGGCGATCTCGAGGGTGCTCCCGGCAACGTTGGTCAAGTGCGCGAGTGCGCCGCGCGACTCATGCGCTATGCGAAAGAGAGCGGAACGACAGTGTTCGTCGTCGGTCACGTGACCAAAGGCGGCGGTATCGCTGGACCCAAGACGCTCGAGCACATCGTCGACACGGTGCTGTACTTCGAGGGCGAGAGTACGCTCGATCACCGCGTGCTGCGCGCGACGAAGAATCGGTTCGGCAGCGTCGACGAGATCGGCGTGTTTCGCATGTCGGAGCAGGGGCTCGAGCCCGTGGCGAATCCGTCGGAGCTGTTCATGGGCGATCGCGCCAGCCACGCG
>DASVYG010000385.1:0-3721 GCA_036392315.1 Gemmatimonadaceae bacterium | reverse complement strand
TTGCTGGTCGGGATGGGCGCCGCAACAGATCGGCCGGGTGCACTCCGCCGCGCGGCGGCCATCGCCGCACGGCAGGCCGCACGGATGGGCGTCGGACGATTGGCGTTCTATGCCGGCGCGATGAGCGCGACGGACGTCGAGGCGGCGGGTCTCGGGCTCATCGCGGGCGCCTGGGACTTTAGAGAACTCAAAACCGCGCCGCCGCCCGACGAGCAGCGCGCCCCGCTCGAGGAAGCCACCATCCTCGCCGCCGACGTCACCGCACGCACCGACGGCGCGAGGGTCGCTCGAGCCATTGGCGAAGGACATTCGCTTGCGCGCCGGCTGGGCATGTTGCCGGGTAACATCTGCACGCCCGACTACCTCGCCACCACGGCGAAAGAGATCGCCGAGCGGTACTCGATGCAGCTCACCGTGCTCGGTCGCAAAGAGATGGAGCGCGAGAAGATGGGCTCATTTCTGTGCGTTGCGCAGGGCACGCCGCAAGATCCCAAGCTGATCGCGATCGAATACCGCCGCGGACCGAAAGGCGCGGCGCCGATCGTCCTCGTGGGGAAGGGACTCTGCTTCGACAGCGGCGGCATCTCGATCAAACCGGCCCAGGGCATGGAGTGGATGAAGTTCGACATGTGCGGCGCCGCCGGCGTGCTCGGCGCCATGGAGGCGATCGGCCGGTTGGAACTTCCCGTCAACGTCGTGGGTCTCATTGGCTCGACGACCAACATGGTGTCCGGCGAGGCGGTCAAGCCCGGCGACATCGTGCAGGCGTCGAACGGAAAGTTCATCGAGATCATCAACACCGATGCGGAAGGTCGTCTCGTGCTCGCCGACGTTCTGGTCTACGCAAAACGATTCAACCCGAGCGCGGTGATCGACGCCGCCACGCTGACCGGCGCCTGCGTCATCGCGCTGGGTCACACCGCAACCGGCGTCATGGGGACCGACGACAAGCTGGTGCAAGAAGTGTTGGACGCAGCGAAGCGAGCCGGAGAGCCGGGCTGGCCATTGCCGCTGTGGGATGATTACAAAGAGCTCATCAAGTCCGACGTGGCCGACATCAAGAATTCGGGTGGCCGTCCCGCCGGAACCATTACCGCCGCGCTGTTCTTGAAGGAATTCGCAGAAGGGTATCCATGGGTGCACCTCGACGTCGCTGGAACCGCGTACACCGAATCGGACCTCGGCACCGTGCCGCGCGGTTCGACCGGTGTGCCCGTGGGGACGTTCGTCGAGTTCGTGCGGGGACGGGTGTCCTGAGTCCCCGAGCCAGGAACTGGCTGTCGACGATCGGCCTCGGCCTGATGGTCGGGGCCGTTTTGCACGGCGTGGCCGGCGCCCAAGTCCGCGATACGACCAAG
This sequence comes from Gemmatimonadaceae bacterium, assembly GCA_036392315.1. Taxonomy (GTDB): domain Bacteria; phylum Gemmatimonadota; class Gemmatimonadetes; order Gemmatimonadales; family Gemmatimonadaceae; genus JAQBQB01. The sequence goes on along the minus strand of DASVYG010000385.1, from coordinate 2,363 downwards.
AAGCGCGATACGACGCTGACCATACCCGCTCGCCAGGGAGCGGATTCACTCCTCAAGGACAGCCTCGCCAAGCGCGACACCGTGAAGAAGGTGCCGCGCGATTCGATCAAAGCCCCGCTCGCTCGCGCCGAACTGCCGCCAACGATCGAGATCGGACGCCGGTTGCAGTGGAATCGGGATTCGGTGTTGGCGACCGGCGCGATCACGCTCGCCGATCTGCTCGAGCGCGTGACGGGAATGACAATGCTGCACGGCGGCTGGATCTCAGCGCCTGCCGTCGGCGCATACATGGGCGACGTGCACCGGATCCGCGTGTTCTATGACGGCGTCGAGTTGAGCGCGTTGGACCCACGCGGACGAGGCGCGCTCGATCTCACGCAGATCAACTTGTGGTCGGTCGAAGAGGCTGTGATCGAGCCGGCGCCGGACGAAGTGCGCGTCTATTTGCGCAGTTGGCGCGTGCAGAACACGACGCCGGAGACGCGAACCGACGTCAGCACCGGTGATCAGCAGACCAATCTCTATCGCGCGTTTTTCGGCAAGCGCTTCGACAACGCCGCGGCTATGCAATTCGCCGCGCAGCAGTACGGTACGACGCCGCCCTCGGTGTTTGGCACGAGCAGCGATCAAACGGGGTTTGTCGGCCGACTCGGTTGGGCCAAGCGTGACTGGAGCGTCGACGGCTTCGGGACGCGCATCAGTCGCCATCGCGGATCGATCTTCGGCGAAAACGCCGAAGGTTTCGTCGGCTCGTCGAGCAGTGATTCGATTCCGTCCGTGGAATCGACTCGTACGGATGCGTATCTCCGGGTCGCGTATCGCGATCCGGAAGTCAGCCCAGTCTGGGCCCAAGTCATGGCCGTGGCGTCGAAGTACGGGTACACGGGCGTGCGCACCGTTCCGACCACGGGCCTCACGACTCACAAAGATTCGGTGCTCGCCACCGCGCCGCTCGACACGAACGTCTTTCAGTCGCAGTACATCGCGTCGCTCGGCGTCGTGCGGGGACCTGTGCGCGCGAGCGCGGCGGAGCGGCTCTTCGGATCGGGCGGAAAGAAGTTCGCGGCGCCATCGGTTCGCGCGAGCTTCATTACGTCACGCTTGTCGCTCTCCGGATTCGCCGAGGCAACAGGCGCTGACTCGATCTCCCACAGCGATGTAACGGCGCAGTTCAACCCACTGTCGTTCATCAGCCTGCTCGGAGCCGCGGGGCACGTCACGGACAGCCGCGAGCCGAACGACATCTTCACAGCCAACTATCTGCGCGCCGAAGTTGGACTCCGCGTCAAGAATCTCTGGTTCATTGGCGGTACGCTGCGACGCGACAGCGTCCGTCTCTCGCCCCCACACGTGTTCGACACCACGTTCGCGACGCGACGCGAACCCGCGGCAACGGGAACGACGGTGGCCATTCGAGGTCAGGTGTGGAGACTCATCCACGCCGACGTTTCGGCGATTCGTTGGCAGGATTCACTGGGCTTCTATCGCCCGCGCTATCAGACGCGGAGCGAACTGTTCGTGCGAACGAACCTGCTCCAGCGCTTTCCGACGAACGACTTCGGCCTGATGGCGTCGATCGTCCACGAGTATCGATCGGGAATTCGAGTCCCCGTGGGCACGAGCGACGTGCAGACCGCCCCGGGCTACCGGACCATTTCCACGCTGCTCGAGATCCGCATCCTGAGCGCGACCGTCTCCTGGCAATTCCGGAACATCCTCGGCGAGCGCTACAAGCAAGTGCCCAACTTCATCATGCCGCGCCAGACAAATTTCTACGGCGTCCGCTGGTCGTTCTTCAATTGACAAATCTTGTTGTAGTTCCGTAGCTTAGCCTACGCGATATGATAAAGAGCATGACCGGATTCGGGTCGGCGGAAGGCGCGGTGGGTGAGGCGCGGGTCTCGGTCGAGATTCGTTCCGTCAACCACCGCTTCTTCAATCCGTCGGTCAAGCTGCCGAGCGAGTTGAGCAAATGGGAAGCCGAGGTCCGCGACGCGCTGCGCCGCGGAATCACCCGAGGACACGTGACGCTCGCCGCGCGCATCGAGCGCACCACGGCCGAAGACGCGCGAATCGATGAAGAGCGGTTCGGCGCCTACGTCGAGCAGATTCGCCGTCTGCAAGACAAGTTCAGCCTCGCCGGCGACATCGACGCCGCGTCCGTGCTGCGCTTGCCCAATGTCATTGCGTCGCGCGACGACGAGTCCGAGGGAACTGCGGCCGAGTTGGTAGCGATCGTCGATCGGGCGGTGGCCGCGCTCGATCAGATGCGCACGTCCGAGGGCGCGCGGCTCGCGCGGTATCTCGAGGACCGCCTTGCAATCATCGAACAGGCCGTCGAGCGAATCGCCGCGCGTGCGCCG
>DASVYG010000384.1:0-9094 GCA_036392315.1 Gemmatimonadaceae bacterium | reverse complement strand
GAGACTACATGCGTGCATACGCCAGGGGATCGGGTACGGCGTCGTTCAAGACACGATCTGCACTCGAGGCGGAGCTGGCGAACATCGCGGCCACACACGCGATACCCCCGTTCTCGCGGCGCCTGAACGTTTCGTGCAACTACTGCCACACCACGATCCCGAGGCTGAACGGGACGGGCTACAAGTTCCGCGCAGCCGGATTCCGCATGCCCGAAGACATCGGCAAGGAGTCGACGAAGAAGTATGACTTCGGTGATTTCTTCGCGGCGCGAATCCAGGCGCGCTTCGACGTCCAAGTGACCAATCAGCCCAACGGTGCGGCCGTCCCAAACCTTGTGAACGGCGCGCCCGGTTCCCGCACGACCACCGTCGCTCCCAGCTTCCAGGAAGCAACTCTGTATCCGCTATCCGGCTCATGGGGAAAATACTTTGGTTCACTGACCGAGCTCTCCGTGTCTCCCGAAGACTTCTTCGAAGTAGAGAACGCGTACGTCCGCATGGTGGCCGGCGACGAGAATGCATTTTTCACCAGCCGAGTCGGCGTCTTTCACCCGTGGGAGGGGATTGGCGCCTCCGATCGTCCGTTCTCCAACGGGCGTCCGCTCTTCCAATCGGTCGTGCAATCGTCCGGCGGCCGAGCGGTGCCCTACGTCTACCAGCCGTGGGGCCTCGATGAGGTGGGCCTCGAAGTTGGCGGTGATTTCGACAAGCTCTCGGTGCGCGGGGCGATTCTCGGCGGCACCTTCATGCGGTGGGACCCAGAGGCAAACCAATTCATTGCCTTCCCGTCGCAGACGGGACCATGGAAAGGCGCCAACCAAGCGGTGTCGGCGCTGGGCAAGCCGTTCGACTACGTGTCGCACAACACGCCGGACTTCTCGGCGAATGTGACCTACACCCTGAGTGAGAAGGGCGGCGGCGTTTCATTCCTTTACTACCACGGCAACATCGCGACGCCCACCAGGTGCACTGATGGAACCGCAATCGGCAAAGTCAGCAGCCTGGGGATCGCGTGTGGGGTGACCGCCTCCACCGCCACTGCGCCCTTCGGCGTAGCAGTGAACACCGACTTCGACTTCACCGACGAGTCGGCGTTCCGCAACAACTTCGACCGGATCGGTCTGTACGCGTCCTATCCGATTGGTTCGCATTTTGTCCCGATGGCGGGCTATCAGCATGGGCAGGACCACAATCCCGATGGGACCACGTTCAGCAGCACCGGCGCCTTCGTCGAGGCCGCGTACCTGATCAACAAATACGCCACGGCAGGCGCTCGTTATGACTGGTTCCATCCCAACACTTCGGTCAACAACAAGCAGTGGGCGTTCACACCATACGTGAACATTCCGCTGCAGAACGGATTCCAGATCATCGCGGAGTACCAGCGCCGCGACTTCGAATTGCCTCCCGGAACGTTCCACCGGCACAACGACACGTTCCAGTTTCGAATGATCTACATCCAATAGGCGCGGGGGCGGCTAGAAGAAAAGCGGGCGGCTCCTCCAGATGGGGGAGGCGCCCGCTTCTCATTTGCGCGCGCGCGACGTCGATTCACCCGCAAGAAACGGGAAGCGAGGCGTTCAGCCTTCTGTTAGTCTCCGCGTTCGTTCAACGCGCCCATGAGGACAGATGCCATCGACCCACCACTCGAAGTCGCGATCCGCGGGTGACTACGTTCTTGGAACCGACGACCAGGAAATCGCGCGCCTACGGCTCCAGCACACAGTCTGGCGTCCGCGCGCGATGTCGGCGTGGCACCGGGCCGGGTTCACGCTTGGTCAGCATCTACTCGACGTGGGGTGCGGCCCCGGCTTCGCCGCCGAGGATCTCGCGACCATCGTCGGCGACGAAGGCCAGGTGACCGCCATCGATCGATCTGAGCGCTTTCTCGAGGCGATGCAAGAGCGTTTGGCACGCTCACGTCAGGTCAACATCGTTCCGCTGCGTGCCGATTTGAACGAAGCCAAGCTGCCCACCCTGATCGCCGACGGAGCATGGTGTCGGTGGGTATTTGCGTTTGTCACTCGCCCTCGAGAGCTGCTGGCAAACATACGCGAAACGCTCAAGCCCGGTGCACCGCTCGTCATTCATGAGTACTTCGACTACGGCACCTGGCGCTTGGCGCCGCGCGCGCCACGGTTCGAGGAGTTCGTAGCCGTCGTCATGAAGAGTTGGCGCGATGCCGGCGGTGAACCGGACATTGCACTCGATCTCACTCAGTGGTTGGCCGCGGACGGCTTCAGGATCACGTCTCTCCGTCCGATCGTCGACATCGTTTCCCCAACCGATTTCGTGTGGCAGTGGCCTCACGCGTTCGCCATTGCCAGTCTGCGCCGCTTGGTGCAACTGGGCCAGCTCACCGAGGCAGCCGCGTCGGAGATGGGCGACGCATACGCAAAGGCCATCGTCGAGCCAGCGGTTCGGATGATCACTCCCGGCGTATTGGAGATCATTGCCACGCGACGCTGAGGCCGGAGTGGTAGTCGCGCCCGGAGGGGCTCCGCTCCGACTGATCACTCCTTAGCGCCCTTTTATCTTGCGCGCCGGTTGCTACGCACAAGAACTTGCCCGCCCGAACCCAGGCGTCGGCGTGGGCGTCCGCCCACGCGCCGCCGGGCGACCACACGTGCGCGGAGACGACCATGCGGCGGGCGCCGACCCATCGTGCTTTCACCCGCTGCGCAGTTGGCGCGGCGATCGCGTTCGCAACTGCGTGCGGCAGCAGCGGAGACACCGGCTCGGGCACCACTCAGCCTGTGACCGCCCCCGCGAACCTGTCATACAGCGCTCGCTCGGCCAGTTACACGGTAGGAACCTCGATCGGCCCGAACACGCCGTCGAGTAGCGGCGGCGCCGTCACGTCGTATTCCGTGCAGCCCGCGCTTCCCGCCGGATTGAGTCTCAACGGAACGACCGGTGTCATCTCGGGGACGCCGACCGCGGTCACGGCGATCGCGAACTACGTCGTGACGGCCGCGAACAGCGCGGGCAATGCCACGACGACCATTACCATCAGCGTTCGGCGGGGCATCGTCTCGTTCGCCGCGGGCTCGGACATCACGCTGACGTACCCAAACGTCACCAGTGATCCGAATCATCTCGCGGATTTCCCGGACGAACACACGACGTTCATTCCGAACGGCGCCGGGCCGAACGTCTACCTCGTATTCGGCGCGTCGAAGATCGCATCCGCCCCCACTGGCGGAGCGGTGGTGCTGCAAACGTCCGACCTGCAGACGTTCACCTTTGCTACCGGCGTTGGGTATGCGAGGCAGGTCTTCACGCCGCCCGCTCCCATCGACGCCTGCAATTCCACCTACGCCACCGATTTCGACGAGAACTACGCCGCCCCAGGGTCTGTGGTGCAGGACCCGACCCTCCCGGCGGGAAACTTCATCATGCTCTACGAGGCGGAGAATCACTGTCCCGGCGGAACCATTCAGCATCCGTTCTACGCCACCGTTGGTTTTGCCAGATCGTCGGACGCGGGCAAGACGTGGCCCGCGGTCATCAACAGCGTGCTCGGTGGACCGGCGCGGCATCCCGTGCTCAAAGCCGTCAACCCGCAACCGACTACCAACTACACGACCCCGATGGGCAACGCGATCCCCAGCGGGTTCGTCGACAGGTCAGCCTCCGGCGACTACTACCTGTACGTCGTGTACGGGTATCACGACGGAGGGCTGGCGCCGTCCTCGGACAACATGCTCCGCATGGCGCGGGCGAAACTCGGCGCCGATCCGCTGACGTTCCTCAAATGGTACAACGGAGGTTTCACACAGACGGGAATAGGCGGCTTGGACAGCGGCGTACTTCCCAGCGCCGGGTGCACGCCCGGCACGCTGCAACAAATGGGTGAGGTCACCTACAACGACGACCTCGGCGAATATCTCTTCATTTTCGTTTGCACGTCGGGTCCGAGTGGGAGCCGCGTCGCGTCCTGGTATTACTCGACGGCCACGAGCTTGGACGCGCAGGACTGGGCGCCGCCGCTGCCGATCGCGAACACGCAGTCCGCTGTCACGATTCCGTGCCCCGGCCTCACGACGGGCCAGCAGTATGACGGCTACTACCCGTCGTTCATGTCACCGGGCGCGGCGGCGGGCCACACCAAACTCACGGGGAAAGCATTCTTCCTCAGCGGGTGCGACACGGGGGCGCGAACATTCATGGCGCGAAACTTCACCATCACCGTGCAACAGTGAGTGTCGATGCGCTCCAGAGCTACGCGAGTCGCATTGTGCGGAGCAGCGCCTGAAATCTGGGATGCGCGCGCAGCGGCGCGAACAGGAACGAGCCCTTGATCCCATACGCCGGCCCGGTGCGTTCGGCCACGGCGCGCTCCAGCAAATCAATCGCCCGCTCGGCGTCACCGAGCCCCGTGTAGACATAGGCGAACGTGTACGGTGAGACGAACGAATGCTGCGACCGCTCTTCGAGCCGGCGCAGAACATCTCGCGCCTTATCTGCATCGCCTGACAAGCCGTACGCTTCGCCAAGTTGGCCCAGCCACAGCGTGGTAGATGGAGAGATCGAAACCGCGCGCTCGAGCTCGGCCACGCCGCGCTCCTGCCACCCTCGAAGAAAGTACGCCCACCCGAGCGTGGCCCGTGCGCGATCGTGCCCCGAATCGAGTTCAACCGCGTGCTCGGCACTGACCACAGCCTGATCATATCGGCCGGCGCGCAACAGCGCCGTCACGAGATCCGAGCGGTGAGCCAACGGGTCGAGCTGGTGGGCGCGCTGGAGCATCATGATCGCGTCGTCGTACCGCTCGAGCGCCGAGCAAAATCGTCCGTAGAGATCATACGCGTCCGAGCTGCTTGGGTTCAGCTCCAGGGCACGTTTGAACTCGCGCTCGGCGCCCTCAAAATCGAACTCGCGCGTCATCTTGATGTACGCCATCGTACAGTGCGCAGCGTCGAGCTCCGGATCTAGCTCCAGCGCGTTCTTCGCCGCGTCACCGGCGCGGCGAAACGCTGCGTCCGGCGCAACGGCACCGATTTCCGCCAGCTCCGTATACGCCATCGCCAGATTCGCGTGAGCCAATGCGAACTCGGAGTCGCGACCAATGGCGCGTTCGAAGAATTCGATTGCGCGCGACAGCGCCTCGGGCGTGAACTTGCCGAACCATTGTCGACCTTGCAGAAACAGCTCGTAGGCTTGCACGTCGCTCGTCGGCTCCCGACGCACACGTGTCTGCTCGTCACGCGATAGCTCGGCTTTGAGCGCCGTGGCGATCTGGATAGCGACGTCCGTCTGGATCGCGAAGATGTCGACCAACTGCCTATCGTACGTCTCGGCCCAGAGGTGCTCATCGGTGGTGGCATCGATGAGTTGTGCCACGATGCGGACGCGATCTCCGGCGCGACGGACGCTTCCGTCGAGTAGCGTCGTGGCGCCGAGCTTGGCGCCGATGTCCATCAGGCTTAGTTCGCGCTTCTTGAACGGCATCACTGAGGTACGCGAGATCACCTTGAGCGCTCGTATCTTGCACAAGCTCGCGATGACGTCCTCCGTGATCCCATCGGCAAAGTATTCGTTCTCCGGGTCCGCGCTGAAGTTGAGAAAGGGCAGCACGGCGACGACCGATGATCGAGCGCGACTCGGGGCGCTCAGCGCGGTCGCGAAGTCGGCAACGGAAGGGAATCGATCGGCGGGAATCTTGGCCAGCGCCATCATGAGCGCTTCGTCGACGTTCAGCGGCACCGAAGGTCGTAACCGGCGGACGGCGGGCACCGGGTCGACCAGCCGCTTGGCGATGATGGAGTGCGCGGTCGGTCCGGCGTACGGCGGCTCGCCGGCGAGCATCTCGTACACGACGCAGCCGAGGGCGTAGAGATCGCTTCGTGCGTCGGCACCTTCGCCCAGGGCTTGCTCGGGACTCATGTACTCGGGCGTCCCGACGATCAGCCCCGTTTGCGTGAGCCGACGAGTGGTCGCGGCGCTCACCGCCAGCGCGATTCCGAAGTCGGCCACCATCGCCTCGCCCTCGAACAACAGGATGTTCTCGGGCTTGATGTCACGATGGACGACATTTCGCGCGTGCGCGTATTCCAGGGCGGAGGCGACGTGTCGGGTGATCGAGAGCGCATCCTCGACGGGCAGCTGCTTCTCGCGCTCCAGCTTTTGGCGGAGTGACTCGCCGTTGATGAACGGCATGACGTAGAACAGATGACCGTCCGCCTCTCCGGAGTCGTACAGCGGCACGATGTGCGGATGATTCAGCTGCGCCGCGATCTCGATCTCGCGTTGAAATCGCTCCGCCCCCACCGCGAGCGCCAGCTCCGGCTCGAGCACTTTCAGCGCAACCTTCCGACGGTGTCTGACATCTTCCGCCAGGTAGACGGTGGCCATCCCGCCCCGCCCAATTTCGCGCTCGATCCGGTAACGCCCGCTGACGGCCGCGCGCAGCCCCGACGTGTCGATCACGGACAACGGGTGTTTCCTCGCAACTTGGCGCGGACCTCGGTGAGCGACGTCGCCACGACGATGATGTCCCTTTCCTCAGAGGGATTGCGCGGGGGCACGACCCGGCCACCACGTGCGATGCGCTAAACCTGCCCCCTTGCACCGTCGCTTCGATAGGGGGCCGTCTACTTGCAGTAGGCTTTCTTGACCGAGGTGACGAACGCGCTGAGTTGCGGAACCGCACCGAGTATCTGGCCGGCGGTGTTCTTGTCTACCGAGCCGCCTCTCGGCATCGCCATTGACGTCTTCGCGAGCAGATCCTCCGCCTGTTTCGCGCCGGCGCATGCCCGCTGCTGATCGGCCTTCTTCGGCGAGCCCTTGGCCAGTTGTTGCACGTCCTGCAGCACGTCGGTGGCAATCTGGAAGGCGGACACGCCGACGTAGAAGGCACTCTGCGTTGAAGGCGCCACGGCGTCGACGGTTTCCGCGGCCTCGAGTAGCGCCTGCCAATCCGCGCGCGCCTTCGTCGCTTGTGCTTTCGCGAGGGCGGGGCCGGCGATCGCGAGCAACGAGGCGCCGATCGTGTCCTTGGGGACGCCGGCGGCGATCGCCTTTCGTGCAGTCGCGATCGCGCTGTCGGGCTGATTGAGCTGATTCTGAACCGCCACCGCGATTTGCCACGCCGGCGTGCTCCTCGGGTCGAGCGCTTGCGCGCGCCGTGCCGCGGCTAGCGCCTCGGCGTGTTGGCCCGCATTGAACGCACTCCGCGCCGCGAGCAATTGGAAATTCAATTCCTTCGGGAAGCGCGCGGCGGCGGCCGCCGCCAAACGCTGCACTGCAGCAGCATTGCTGTCCGCTTGAGCGGCACCGAGTTGCCGCTGATAGTACTCGACTGTGGCGGCGGAGGTATCGGTCTTCACGAGCACTTCGCCGCTCTCGAGCGCCTGACGGTACTCGTGGGCGTACAGTTGCACCATCCACCGTTTGCGCAGGAGGTTCACGTTGGTCGGGTTGACGACAATCGCCGTGTCCAGAATCGCCGCGGCTTCGGGCGCTCGGCCTCCTGTGACCAGCTGATCGACCACCGCCATCAACACGGCACTGTTGGATGGATCGAGCCGATACATGGCGAGGCTCGCGCGGAGCGCGTTCGCAGTGTCCTTGCGCTGTCCATAGGCCTGCGCGAGGTTCGCCCACGCAATCATACTGCTCGGGTCCGCCACGGTGATCGCTGTGGCGATCGCAATGATCGAGTCGGGCGACGCGTTGCTTGCGCTGTAGGCCGACAGGATGCAGAGGCGGTTGGGAAGCGAGTTGGAATAGGCGGCGAGCCCCTTCCGCGCCTCGGCGATGGCCGCGTCGTACTTCTGCGCACGAAGATTGTTCGTACACTGCTTATACGCCGGCATGGCCTTCATGGCTTCCGAAACTGCGCGGTCGACCTGTCGGGCGACCTCACCGATGTCCTTTCCGTCGACCGGCGGCAGAGGCTGCGCGATGATCTGCGTTCCGGTCTGCAGGAGCAAGCGCGTCTCGGCGTGCACCGTGGTGCCGCGGCGAGTTGCTGTTCCGTCCAGCGCGTAATCGCCGTGTACCTGCTTCGAAAGCACCATGAGATCCAGCGCGGACAACACCGAATCCGTGCTGAAGCCGGAGGCCTTGAGTGTGTTGTCGATGTTGGCCTTCGGAACCGCGTACAGCTCTTTCGCCGAATGCTCCGACTGGACGCGGCGACGGATTTCGTCGGCGACGTCGACGCCCAGCTTCCGATCGGCGCTCGCGAGCACGGCCACGATGAGTTGCGGCGTGTCGGGGTTGGGCGTGCCTCCTTGTTGCAGCGGTTTCGGGCGCTGAGCGCACAAGGGACTGGCGGCGGACACGATGACGGACAAACCGGCAAGCAGCGCTAATCCGCTGCTTCGAGCTGCGAATCTCATGATGAACCCCTCGCCAAGGACGGCATACTCATGCAGCCGAGCGCAAGCAATTTCCGCTACGACCCAAATCGATGGCTTGCGTCGCTGGTGCCGATATGAAAACGCTCAACGGCTATGGCACTAAGCCATATGCTAGCGGCCTTGCTACGATAAAAGCGTCCGGGAAAACCCGACGCTTGGCCAGCATCAACCTGACGTGACGTCCGCCGGCGGGACATCGGCATGCAACTCCAGCGCGGTCGACGGTGTACGCCATCAATGGCCAATCACGGCGGATGAGGCCGCACATCGATGCTCGCGACGAATGGTCCGAGATGGAGCGACCGGGGAGAAGGGCCGAATTGGTCGAGTCTTGGCGTCTCCATTACCGTCACGACCAGCGTATTTCTCGCCGCGTTGGCCGGCATGATGCCCGTTCCGCGCTGGATGGAGCCGCGGCCCATCGATTCCGACCCACCAACCATGGTGCGATTGGAGCCGCCGCTGCCGGTGGTCGTTCGGAAGCCCCCACCCATTGTCCGCCCGATGCCGCGCGTGGCGGCGCCGTCGCCGGTCGCCGTGCCCGCGGCTCCGCCAATCGTCCCGTCGACGATTCCCCTCGCGCCGCCGGTGACGGTTCCGATCGTTGCGCCGCCTGGCGCGACAGCGCCGCGAGACAGCTCGCAGGCCTCGAGCAGCGGACCCGTCATTCCCATGGGACCGGTGAGGCCTCAGATCCGGGTTCCGGACGATGGTATCGTCCTTGG
>DASVYG010000383.1:0-5325 GCA_036392315.1 Gemmatimonadaceae bacterium | reverse complement strand
GCCTCAATACGCGATGGAATCACGACGCCAGGAAAACCCGCACATCGAGAGTCGAGAAGCCGCGCATGAGCGTGGTATTCACGAGTTCTGGAATCCGCGCCGGGAATGGCGGCGCCTCTTCTCGGAGGTCTGGGGCACCTTCTTGTTGGTGCTCGCTGCGGCCGGCGCCGGTGTAGTGGGGGCGCTTACCGGCAAAATCACCCCCGCCATGGCGGCCGTCGCACCCGGTCTCACCGTCATGGCGGTGATCTATTTCATGGGTACGGTCTCCGGCGCGCATCTGAACCCCGCGGTGACGATTGCCTTCGCAACGCGCCGCAATTTCCCGTGGCTTCGGGTGCCTGGCTATCTGGTGGCGCAATTCGCCGGCGGAACGCTGGCGGCCGTCGTGCTGCGTGCGATGTTCGGAACAGTCGGGAAGCTTGGCGCCACGATGCCGGGCGATCACATCACCAACGCGCAGGCATTCGGCATGGAAGTGCTGTTGAGCACAGGCCTCGTCAACACGATCCTCGGCACCGCATCGGGTGCGCGCAACATCGGAACGAACGGCGCCATCGCCATCGGCGGCTATATCGCGCTCGCCGGGCTATGGGCAGCGCCGATCAGCGGAGCCTCGATGAATCCGGCGCGCTCGCTCGCGCCCGATCTGGTGCGCGGCGAATTCGCGACGACCTGGATCTACATCGCGGGTCCGTTATTGGGTGCGATCATCGCGGTCGCCTTCGAATGGATTCTCAAGGGCCCAGCGACGCCCGAGGGCACGCGTACCGCCCAAGGCGCCCCGGACGAAGGCTAGCCGCCGCTTTTCCGCGGAATTCCAAACTCCATTGACGACGCCGGTACGTGGCACCCCCCTTGCTCCACCGTCACATGAACCGCCCGACATCACCATCTCCCTTGAGATCGAGGATACGATGAACGCCGTGGGAAGCATGCTGCGCGCATGGAGCATTGCGCCGATGATCGTCGGCGCGGCCGCGGTGGCGGGCGCTTCCCCGCTGCAGGCGCAGGACGACCAGCTGGCGGACCGCGCGAAGCGCGCGGGCGAAGTGCTGTCGGAGCTCACGTCGGTGCCGGATTCCTCGCCGCCCAACGCGCTGCTGAACCAGGCCGTGTGTGTAGCCGTCGTCCCTGGCGTCGTGCAGGCGGGTTTCGGCATCGGGGGGCGGGCCGGTTTCGGTCTGGTGAGCTGTCGGACCGGCACCGGCTGGAGCTGGCCGTCGTTCGTCGGACTCAAGGGCGGCAGCTTCGGCCTGCAGATCGGCGCGCAGTCGGCAGACGTCGTGCTCATCTTCATCAACGAGAACGCGCCGCGCATGCTCGCCGGCTCGTCGTTCGACATCGGCGGCGAAGCGTCGGTGGCGGCGGGTCCGCTAGGCAGGGACGTATCCGCGGCAACCGACTACCGGGGCCAGGCCGAGATCTACTCGTACTCCAAGAGCAAGGGCCTGTTCGCGGGCATCAAGATCGCCGGCACCAAGTGGGAGGTCGACTACTCGGCGAACAAGAAGGCGTATGCAGCGACGGCCGATTCGCTCCAGGGCGGCACGCAGACGAGCGTGGCCAAACAGCTGCGAACGAACGGCAGCGAGGCGCCCGCCATCGTCCAGCCGTTCCTCGAGAGTCTCCGACAGCATGTCGCGGGCGGCCACACGCCCTGAGTCGGCACCTGGCGGACGCAACACGTGTTCGCGAAGCTGCTCGAGCTCGCGATCTCACTGATGGTTGCTGGCTTCAGTGCTTCGCCTCGCGCACTCGCGCCGCGTACACTTGCGCGCTGTCTGACTTCCCCGCTCGTTCGAACGCCTGCACCATCAGCTCATCGAGCTCCGTCCGCGTGACGTACCGCCCCATGGCATCCAGTGGGCTCTTGTATGCGTCGCGTAACAACGCCACCGCGGCGTTCCCATCGCCCTGCACGATCCGGATCCGCGCAAGCCAAGCAATCGTCGCAGTCCAACCAGCCACGCCATACCTGGCCGCTGTGAGCTCGCGCTCCGCCGTCGCCGTATCATGTCGCGACAACGCGAGCAACCCGTTCAGGTGGTGGTACAACACCCAATCGCGCCCGTAGTAGCTTCGCGCCCCAACCATACGAACTGAATCGGCGAGCGCGTGCACTGTGACCGTGTCGCCCGCGCGCCACAGCGCGTCGCCTTCGAGTGCATGCGCCCACGCGAACGCGCGTGCCTGCGGGGCATTGAATGCCTCGGTCGCACGCGGCGCGTCGAGGTGCCCCGAGCCCTCGAACCACTTTCGCGCCTCGGCGATACGGCCGAGTCGCGCGAGATTGTCCGCCTGCACGAGGTCGAGGCCGATGGCGTGGACGGTGGCATCGGGCAGGGCCGCCGCACGCCGAAAGTCGCCGCGCTCCCGCGACATCGTCATCGCCAGGTCGAGCGAGTAGGTGTGACCCTGATCGGTTCGCGCTTTCAGAACGCTGATGAGAGAATCCGCTTCATGGAATCGACGCGCGATGATGTACGTGCGAGCGAAGTTCGTGATGAGAGTCGGCTCGCTCGTCAACGACACCATCCGTCGCGCCGCCTCGATCGCTTCGTCGAATTTGCCCTCGAACTCGAGCGACATCGACAGCATCTCCCACGACCCCGGGACGCTCGGCTGTAACGCCACCCAGCGACGCGCGGCGCGCTCGGCGCCGGCCAGGTCGCCGCGCGAGAGACGCACGCCGACGAGACCTAAGTACGCGGTGCATGGAGCACAGGGGCCGTCGCCGGCTTCGATGGCGAGCGAGTCCAGCGAGAGCTCACGCTGATACAGCGAATCGGCGGCGAGCCACTTTCCATGGGCGACGAGGACGTCGGCCCGTGCGTCGTAGGCACGCGGGTCGCGCGGATACCGCTCGACGAGCCGCGCCGACAACGCTTCCGACCGCTCGATCTCCGCGTCGTACAACGCGCGATAGGTCTCGCCGCGCAGACGATCCCACTCGGACATCTGATCGGCGTGACGCTGGATGAGCGAGTCGAGGTGCGCCGCCGCTCTCTCGCCTCGCATGTTGGCGAGGTCGCGTCGCGCCAACAGGGCGTCGACGAAGGACGAGTCGAGCGCGATGGCGGCGTCGAGCTCTCGCTCGTCCTCGGGGAAGCGGCGCTCCACGGTGAATCGCAGCCCGAGCACGAAGTGCCGATACGCCTCGGGGCTCGCGGTCGTCGCGGTGAACCGCGGCGGATCGCCCGCCGACCCGCGCGCGGTGGTGGCCATGTCGAGAAGACGCGCTGCCGCCAGCTGGCCGAGCTTCACCGGATTGTCCGCCATCACCGTGAAGCTCTCGACCTCGCCACCCGTCGAGACGTCGCGGACCTCGAGGTTCAGGATATAGGCACCGCTTCCGCCCGAGAGTCCGCCGCGCACGCTCCACGTTGCGCCGACGCGTCGCGCGATGTCGATCGCGTCGGACTGCGAGAGTGCGGAGCCGCGCGCGCTTCCCCGCCGAACCAACACGTCGCGAACGCGCATCGGCGCCACCGGCTCGAGCGTTCCGCCGGCCGCAAGCTCGTCGCTGATGAGTTGCGGCAAACCGTCCTCGAGCCAGGCGAGCGCAGTGTCGCCGCGCAAATTCGCGATTCCAGTGATGGCGACGATCGTGCGGCCCGACGGCGGCGCGGCGTGGGATGCGCGAGACGATCGAACGAGAAATGCCGCGAGCACCGCGACCGCAGCGCCGGCGAGCGTGAGATGGCGCGCAACACTCGGCCACCGGCGACGTGGTCGGGTCGATTCGGTCGGCGGCGCCGATGCCGGCGTAACGTTGTCGACCAAGCTCGAGACCGAAGTTGCCGCGACTGACGCGGGCGCCTCGACGCCTGCGGGAGCGGCGGGCGGACCCAGAGGCTCGGCGAGCGAGCGCTCGACGACGACGAGCCGACGGCGGAGGTCGGCTGCCAGATTTCCGATCACAGAGTCGGGCTCTACGCCGTACTCGCGCCGAAGCCATTCGTCGAGCCGGTTGTAGTCAGCGAGCGCGGCGCGGATCGCGGCGGGCGAATCGGGACCGGAGCGTGCGCGAAGCAGCGATGTGAACGCGAGCGTCGAGCGCGGCGCGGCATGCAGCCACCGTTCGGCGAGTACCGCACAGGCGTCCCATTCGCCGGCTCGAAGCAAGGACGGCACGTGCTGCTCGCAGAGGCCGAGGAAGAGTCGCTCGAGCCGACCGCGCTCCCGCGCGACCCACGCCTCGAAATCGGGCGCCTCACCGACGTCGAGGTCGTGTAAGAAGGGCCCTTCATATAGTAGTGTCGCCCGCGCGTCATCGCGCGCATCGCAGGCGGCCGCGAACTCGAGTGCGTCGACCGCCAACGGAAGGTCCGGCGACAGCTCGATCACATCGCGCCGAGCGGTGATGGCGGACTGCCCGAGAAAAGCGCGGAGCGCCGAGAGAGAGTTGCTGAGGGAATGCCGCGCTTTGGCGTCGGTCTCCTCGCCCCAAAACATTGCCGCCAACGCCTCACGTCGCACCGCACGCCGCGAGCACGCGAGCAGCGCCAGAATGGCGAGGTGTCGCGGGCGCAGCGCAGCCGGTGTCGTGGTCTCACCGTCCACGATCTCGAGCGAGAGTCCGCCGAGCGCGCGAAGGCGGAAATACTTGTCAAATCGCATGTTGACTTTGTTGAGATCGCGCGGAGACGGTGGGCGAAGATTGTGCGCGTCGAAAGCGAAACTAGGGGCCGTCACCGCCACGCGGTAGATGGCCGCCGGGGCTGCATCGACTCTGCAGTATCTGCCCACCGCTTATCCCGATCTACCGCCTTGCTCCGCCACCTCCGGCTCGCCGCGTTCCTCCTCCTCGCGTCAGCTCATCCGATCAACCCGCCGTTCACCGTCACGCTCCGGCTTGGCCAACAGGTCATCGGACCGGAGACGGCGCTCGACTTGGTCCTCCCTGCCATCGACAGCCGCGGCGACGCGCCCGCTGGATTGCCGCGGCTGGCCGGAGAAAAGCTGCGTGTCGCCGAGATCTGGATCACGCTCGCCGCCTCGCCGGCGGCGGACCGCATTGCATCGCTGGCGCGCGCCACAGCCGACGGCCACCCGGTGATCGGCACGTGCGAGATCGTCGTCGAGCCGCAGGGCGGTGCCACGCGCCGCACGTATGCCGTTGGCGGCTGCTTCGTCAAGAGTGTCGACAGCGCCGGCAACGACCGACGCGTGACGCTCGGCTATTCGACAATTCGCATTCTATAAGTCTCGCAGTACTCGTTGCTCGTTCACTCTGGAGGATTGACGATGAAGTCAGCACGAGCTCGTTCCGTATCGCCGGCATGGTCCCTCGTCGTTGCGCTCGCGATGACGACCGCCCCC
>DASVYG010000382.1:0-6258 GCA_036392315.1 Gemmatimonadaceae bacterium | reverse complement strand
CTCGCGCACAGCCCACGCGTTCGCTCGGCGCGCGTGGCCGTTCGAAAGCCGCACGTCGCGCTCCCGGGGCCGCTCGCGTACGCCGAGGTGGTGGTCGAGCGCGCGGCGGATGGTTGACGTGGCGTACATCGCACTCGGCTCCAACCTCGGCGATCGAGAAGGGCATCTCGCACGCGCGCGCGCCGCGCTGGCGGCCATGCCGGGCAGCCGGGTCGTCGGCGAATCGTCGATCGAGGAGACCGCACCACTGGGGCCGATCGATCAGCCGTCGTACCTTAATCAGATGCTCGCCGTCGAGACGACTCTCGCACCGCGGGAGCTCCTCTCGCACCTCCACGCGATCGAAGCGCTCGAGGATCGCGTGCGGCACGAGCGCTGGGGACCGCGCACCCTCGACCTCGACATCGTGTGCTTCGAGCGGCAAACGGTCGACGAGCCGGACTTCCACGTGCCGCACGCGGAATTGCCGAATCGCGCGTTCTGGCAACGCGAGCTCGACGAGCTAAGGGCGCGCGGCTGATGTCGGCACACACGAATCAGATCGTCGACGACCTCGTGCTCCCGTCTTGGGCCAAGGTCACCGACAAACGACGAAAGCACATCGCGCGCGTCTGCGCGTTGTTGATGCAGTGGGCCGACGCCATCGAGGTCTCGCCCGCTGAACGTGACGCGTGGCTCCAGGCGGGACGGCTCCACGACGCGCTGCGCGACGCGCCGGAGTCGGAGCTTCGCGAACGGGCGCGCGACCACGAGCGCGAAGCCGAGCTGCTGCACGGCCCGGCGGTGGCGAATCTGCTGGCCGAAGAAGGCGAGGGAAGCCCGGGATTGCTGTCGGCGATTCGTTACCACACCGTTGGATCCGCGGAGTGGGATCGCACGGGCCGCGCCTTGTACATGGCCGACTTTCTCGAGCCCGGCCGCGGATTCTCGCGACGCGATCGCGCGTTCCTCGCCACGCAGGTGCCGCACGATTTCGACGGGGTGTTTCGCCAGGTTCTTCGGGCACGTCTGGAGTACGCGCTGCGGGAGGGCTACACACTCTTTCCCGAGACCGTCGCGCTCTGGAACGCGGTGCGATGAAGCGCGCGCGGGTGCTCGTCGTGGGTCTCATGGCGTTGGCCATGATCGGCGCCGGCGCGATCGTGCAAATGCGAACGCATCGTGGTCCGTCCGCGCCGCCGCCGCCAGGAGTTCGCGCCCCCGACGGCGTGCGCATCCGGGTTCAGGTCCTCAACGGCACCAAGGTGCACGGCTTGGCGCGTCGCGCCACGATGCTGCTTCGCGACCGCGGCTTCGACGTCGTGGAGACCGGAAACGTAAACGATTCGCGCGACACCACACTCGTGCTCGATCTCTCCAACCATCCTGAGTGGGCCGCGCGCGTGGCGCGCCTGTTCGGAACGACGCGCATCGAGGCGCGCCGCGACAGTTCACGCTACCTGGATATCGCCGTCGTTCTTGGCGCGACGTGGCGTCCGCCGGCCGAGCCGTTCTACCCGTAGCTGGCCGCATGCCGCGGCAATGTCGACACCGCGACTCTTGCGCACGGCGACCTCCACGCCGCGAGCTCTGAGCTCGCGAGCGAAGGAGCGAATCTGCTTCGGCGCCGTCGGGGTGAAGCCGCGCGCGCCACCGGGGTGAAGCGGAATCAGGTTCACGAACGCGCGGCACTCGCGCGCGAGCGCGGCCAGCTGGATCGCGTGCTCCTCGGCGTCGTTCACGCCGCCGAGCATGACGTATTCGAACGTCACGCGGCGATCGAACACTTTCGCTGCGTCGACGACATCGGCGAGCGGGTACTTCGTGTTGATCGGCATGAGCTCCTGTCGGAGCGCATCGTTCGGCGCATGGATCGAAATCGCCAGACGAAATTGCTCCGGTCGTTTTCCGAGCGCCACGATCCCCGGGAGAATGCCGACCGTCGAGACGGTGATGTGTCGCGCACCGATCCCCAATCCATTCGGATCGTTTAGAATCGTGAGCGCGGGGTCGACCGCTTTCCAGTTCATCAATGGCTCGCCCATGCCCATGAAGACGATGTTCGTCACATGGATCGGCGGGTCGAGCAGCCGCATCTCCCGAGCTTGTCCCGCGATCTCGAACGGCGTGAGGTTGCGGGTGAATCCCATGGCACCGGTGGCGCAAAAGGCGCATTGGAGCGCACACCCTGCCTGCGACGAGATGCACAGCGTGACGCGATCGCCTTCGGGAATCGCGACCGTCTCGATCGCTTCGTTGTCGTGCAGCCGGAAGAGAAACTTCTCGGTGCCATCGGTCGATGTCTGACGCGCGGCGATCTCGAGCCGCGGGAGCTCGAACTCCTCATCCAACGATTCGCGGAGTCGCTTCGGCAGGTCTGTGATACTGTCGAACGTCGCCACCGGCGACTGCCAGAGACGTCGCAGCACTTGATTGGCGCGGTACGACGGCTCGCCCTGTTGCGCGAAGAATCGGGCGAGCTGCTCGTGCGCCGCCGCGGGCGTGGCGTCGAGAAGGTTGATCTTCGTGCGCGGTGCGTTCACCGAATCACCCGCGTGAGCAAGAATTGGTAGCTTCCGCCGACGCCCGCGGCGCCGTTCTCGCGGCCGATGGCGGCCGTGTAACCGGCATAACGCACGCCCACGCCGAGCCGCCATCGGCGGTCGTGGTTGCCGAAGGCAGACGTCTCCGCCATGCCGGCGCTCGCGTCGAATTGCCGATATGTGGTCGTCGTGAAGGTGTAGCCTTCGCGACCGAGACCGTCCGTTTGGCTGAACGAATAGCCGCCACGAAGGACGAAGGATGAATCGCGACGGATGAGGGGCAAATCCGCCGCGGCGAGATAGGTCGGCGTTTCCTTCGACCGAGATGGCGTGAATAGAAAGCTCGACGCTGCCAACCGAATCGGTGTGCCGGCGACTCGATCGACGATTGTGCCCACGTCGATCGCCAAGACTCCGGACCGCTGCGTATCGAGCGACGCCCAGCGATATCGCGCCGCCACGCCGCCGGTGACGTTGCCGCGGCTCGTGGAGAGCCCGGCAGACGCGAGCGTCGTTCCGTACTGAATCTCGGCTCCGAGCGACTGTGGGTCCGTCTCCGTGCGCAGGATGTCGCTGACCGACGCCTGTGCGATGGATAGGGTGGCCGTGAGCGCGGGGCGGACGCGGTACGACCCGGCGATCATGTCCAGGTGGACGCCTTGCTCTTGTGGCGTCGTGAGTCCGGCAAAGCCGAACTCCGCGCGAGCGGACGGGCTCAGCATGGAGGTTGCCGGGTTCCACAGGCCGCCGGTCATTCGGGAGCTCAGTGGCGCGGCCTCGGCGAGGAGACCGAGCGGAAAATCCAGCAGGTCCCGCCCCGGCACTTGCTGGGCCGCGGCTGGGGTCGTGAGACTGATCGAAGCCAGCACGGCGAAGATGAAGCGGGACATATACTTGACGTTATCGACCTACAGCGGCTTGGTCAAGCGAATCACTTCCGCGGGCCTACAATTGCGGGTACATTTTAGAACTGGAATGAACCACCCTACGAGGCAGAATCTGCTTCCGGCCTGGCGCATGCCGGGCCTTTGGTGCGCCGTCCGTCACACCGACGCGACGCGCTGACGCCCATTGACTCGGCTCCCGCGCAGGCTGGTCCGCTTCGCGCCGTACGGTGAGCCGAGCAAACCCGCGCCCAATCATTGATGACGACAGACCATCTCGCGACGACCCATCGTACTGACTTATGCGGCGCTCTGCGCTCGACCGACGTTGGTCGTCGCGTTCGCCTCGGCGGATGGGTCCACCGCAGCAGAGATCTGGGCGGCCTCACCTTCATCGACCTTCGCGATCGCGCGGGATTGATCCAAGTCTCATTCGATCCGAGAACCTGTCCGCCCGATGTGTGCGCGGCGGCGGCGAGCGTCGGGCTCGAGACGGTGGTGCTGATCGAGGGCGATGTCGTCGCGCGGCCTGAGGCAATGCAGAACGCCGATTTGGCGACGGGCGCCGTCGAGGTTCGCGCCGCGTCGCTGCGGGTGGTCGGACCGGCGGTTCCGCCGGCGATCCCCGTCGCGCGTGCACGCAACGAGAACCTGGCGGCGGAGGAATTGCGTCTTCGTCACCGCTTCCTCGACCTTCGACGGCCGGAGCTGCAGGAGAACATCGTACTGCGCCATCGCCTCATGCAGGTCACGCGACGCTTCTTGAGCGATCGTGGCTTTTTCGAGATCGAGACACCGATCCTCACGAAGCCGACGCCCGAGGGTGCGCGGGACTATCTCGTGCCGAGTCGCGTGCATCCGGGCGAGTTTTACGCGCTGCCGCAGTCGCCGCAGCTCTACAAGCAATTGCTGATGGTCTCCGGGTTCGATCGGTATTTTCAGATCGCGCGCTGCTTCCGCGACGAGGATCTGCGGCAGGACCGGCAGCCCGAGTTCACCCAGATCGACATCGAAGCGTCGTTCATCGCGCAGGACGACATCATTGCGATCAGCGAGGGATTGATCGGCGCGCTCTGGCGCGAGGCCGGCAACGAGGTCCCCGCGCGTTTCCCGCGGATGACGTACGCGGAGGCGATGGAGCGCTACGGCTCCGATCGTCCCGACGTGCGCTACGGTCTCGAGCTGTTCGACGCGAGCGACGTGTTTCGCGGGGCGGATTTTGGAATCACGCGCTCGGCCCTCGAGCAGGGCGGCCGGGTGCGCGGCATTCGCATCCCGGGCGGCGCGGCCGGCCTGTCGCGAAAGCAACAGGACGAGATCGAGGGCGAGGCGAAGAAGGCCGGCGCGCTCGGCTTGTTGCGTCTCAAGCTCGTGAATGGCGTGCTGGAGGGACCGGCGGCAAAGTTCCTTACCGAGGGGGCCGCGGCGCGCTTGGGAATTCAGGAGGGTGAGCTCGCATTATTGGTCGCAGGCCCGGACCGCGTCTCGAGTCCGGCGCTCGATCGCGTACGCCAGGATGTGGCGCGTCGCATGAACATGGTGCCGGACGGAGAGCTGCGTTTCCTGTGGGTGACCGACTTTCCCTTGTTCGAGCACGACCCGAGCACCGGCGCCCTGGGCGCGGTTCACCACCCGTTCACAGCTCCGCATCCGGACGACGTTGCGCTACTCGACTCCGCGCCTCAGCGCGCTCGCGCGCAGGCGTACGATTGCGTGTTGAACGGCACGGAGCTTGGCGGCGGAAGCATTCGTATCGGCGATCCAAATCTGCAGTCGCGGATTTTCAGTCTGCTGGGCATCGACGAAGCGACGGCCCAGGCACGATTCGGATTTCTCCTCGAAGGGCTGCGCGCCGGCGCGCCGCCGCACGGCGGCATCGCGTTCGGGTTCGACCGCATCGCGATGCAACTGTCGGGCGCGGGCTCGCTGCGCGACGTGATCGCGTTTCCGAAGACCACCGCGGCGCGCGCGTTGTTCGAGGGTGCGCCGTCACCGGTTCCGACGCAGGACCTTGCCGATCTTCACATTTGCATTCAGGGTGACACGGCGTGAGTGACGATACCGTCACACAAAAAATCTCGACCGAGGGCGCCGATCCGCTGACGCTCGCGGGGATCAACGACGGCAACTTGGTCGAGCTGTCGCGACTCAGCAGCGTGAAGGTCACGTTGCGCGGCGATACGATGACGATCGTCGGGCCGGCCGACTCCGTTGGCCGCGCCGCGGGCATCGCGGCACGGATGGTCGAGGCGGCTCGGCAGCGTCGCGAGCTGACGCCCGACGACGTGCTGCGCATTGGCGACGCGATCGATCGCGGCGAGACCGACGGCAACGAGAACGGGACCGGAAATGGAATTCCCGGCCAGCGCATCGCGCTGCCGGGAATCCGCACCGTCATCCAGCCGAAGACGACCGGCCAGTCCGAGTATCTGCGGAAGATGCAGGACAACGACATCGTCGTCGGCATCGGACCGGCGGGAACGGGGAAGACGTATCTCGCCGTCGCCGCCGCCGTGGATGCCCTGGCGCGAAAGCGTGTGCGTCGCATCGTGCTCACGCGGCCGGCGGTCGAGGCGGGAGAGAACCTGGGCTTCCTTCCCGGCGACATGCAGGCCAAGATCGATCCGTATCTGCGGCCGCTCTACGACGCGCTCGATGACATGATGCCGTTCGAGCGCATCCAGCGCGCGCTCGAGCAGCGCGTGATCGAGGTGGCGCCGCTGGCGTTCATGCGCGGGCGGACGCTGGGGGATGCCTTCGTGATCGTCGACGAAGCGCAGAACGCCACGACGATGCAGATGAAAATGGTGCTCACGCGACTCGGCGTGAACTCGAGAATGGTGATCACCGGC
>DASVYG010000381.1:0-9991 GCA_036392315.1 Gemmatimonadaceae bacterium | reverse complement strand
CCGCCGCTTTACGAAGGGCAAGGACCCGCCGTACGGCGCCGTGATCGGCGTTCTCAACACGGTGCTGCAGATGTTCGAGACGGGAGCGACGCATCTGGCGGTGTCGACCGATCACGTGATCGAATCGTTCCGCAACGACCTGTGGGCCGGATACAAAACCAGTGAGGGTCTCGAGCCCGCGCTGCTCGCGCAATTCCAGCCGCTCGAGGACGCGCTCGCCGCGATGGGGGTCGCCGTCTGGCCGATGGTCGAGCTCGAGGCCGACGACGGACTCGCGTCCGGCGCGCGGATCGCCGCCGAAGATCCGCGCGTCGAGAAGGTGTGCATCTGGACGCCGGACAAAGATCTCGCGCAATGCGTTCGCGACGATCGCGTGGTGCAGGTGGATCGCAAGACGCAGCAGATTCGAAACGCCGACGCCGTGCGCGCCAAGTTCGGCGTCGACCCGAGGCTGATTCCCGACTATCTCGCACTCGTGGGCGACGCGGCCGACGGCTACCCTGGCATTCCGGGGATCGGCGGCGTAACGGCCGCGCGGCTCCTCAACCGATACGGACGAATCGAGGATTTCCCGCCAGAGGTGTTGGGAGACCGACGCGCGCTCGCACTGCTGTTTAAAGATCTCGCAACCCTCCGAACCGACGCGCCACTCTTTCACGACGTCGACGAGCTGCGCTGGCGCGGTCCCAACGATTCGTTCGCCGCGTTCGCCGAACGCGCCGGCGACGCCCGCATCGTGGCTCGGTGTCAACGTGCCTTCCTCGCCTCCTCGTCGCACGCCGGTTAGCGGTCGGCATTCCTCCTTCCCTCAGATCACGCGAATGCGCCAACTCCAAACCATCGCGATGGCGAGCACTGCCCTCTGTGCGGCGAGTGTGGCCGGCGCGGGCCAAGGCAATCGTGGTCTTACCGGCACCGTCATCGTCAGCAACATGAACGACCACACGGCGACGGTGATCGACGCGGCGACCGGCAACGTGCTGGCAACGCTGCCGACCGGCGAAGACCCGCACGAAGTGGCGACGTCGCACGACGGACGCTGGGCTTTCGTGTCGAACTACGGCGTCCGCGGAAGGCCAGGGAACAGCATCACCGTAATCGATATCGCGAAGCTCGCCGTCGCGCGGACGATTACGCTGCGCGACGATCAACGCCCGCACGGGATGAAGTTTCTTCCCGGCGACACGCTCGTTGCCGTGACGTCGGAGACGAGCAAGTCGATCATCCTTCTCGACGTGCGGAGCGGCGCCGTTGTCAAGCGACTGCCGACCAACGGCCGCGCGCCGCACATGATCGGCTTATCGGCGAACGGCGATCGACTGGTGACGGGCAACATTGCCGACAACACCATCAGCGTCTTGTCGCCGATGACGAACGACGAGCCGAAAGTCATCTCGGTTGCGCGCCAGCCCGAGGGCATCACCATCACGCCCGACGGCGCCTTCGCGTGGGTGGGAAGCAATCGCGACAGCATCGTGCTCATCGTCGACACACGCACCGGGATCGCCGGCGACACGCTGCGCGGCTTCGGACTTCCTTACCGTCTCGCGGTGTCGCCCGATGGACGAACGGCCGTCGTCACCGATCCGATGAAGGCGACCATTCGCGTATTCGATGCCGGCACCGGGCATGAGCGTTTTCTGATTGACGTTCCCCGCGACAGCCTCGTCGCAACGGCGGAGGTGCCGGGCTCGCCGTCGCCCGAAGGCCTCACGATCTCCTCGGACAGCCGCTGGGCGTTCGTGACGCTCCAGGGCCGGAACCGAATGGCGACGATCGACCTCGAACGCGGGTCGATCGTCGGGTACGCCCCAACCGGGGCCTGGTCGGACGGGATCGCCTACTCGACGCTGGTCGTCAAGAAGTAGCCGAGGCCGGGCGTTCATCCGATGCTAATTGGGCCATCCCGTCTGCGGCAGCAAGGGCGTGATCTTGAGCGCGTTCTTATAGTAGACCTTCTTGAGCACTGAGTCGGGCAGGTCGATGCCGTACAGCTTCCAGAACGCGTGGTAGTTGCGGTAGTAGTCGAAGTAGTCGTCGTGCGTCTCGAACACGCGCCAGTAGTAGGGATATTCTTCCGGCTGGAACGAGTCCTTGCCGAACAAGAGTCGGTCTTGGTATTTGACGAAGAAGTCGTGCGCCCCGCGCGGCTGCCGCCCGATGTCGTAGAGCACGGCGCCGACTTCGGAATACACGTTCGGCATCTCGTCGAACATCTTGCCTAGGCTCGCGAGATCGTTGGCGTGCCAGCCAAGGTGCGCGGCAACGAACGTCGTCTTGGGATGCCGGCGGAACAGGTTGTCCCGCTCCGTCATCAGCGTCTCGAAGCTCGGAAAGCGATCTTGTGGATACCGGCGATCACCGAACAGCGCGAGCTCGAGCCAACGTTCGTTGGTGTAATCGATCGGCTGAAAAAATTCCTGCGGGTCCGCCGTGTGAATGAACACCGGCAGATTGAGCCGCGCGCAGGCGTCCCAAATCGGATCCAGCTCGGGGTCATCGATCTTGAGACGCGAGCCATCGGGCTTCTTGATCGACAGACCGAGACTTTTCGAGATCTCGCCAACGCCCACGGCGCCGGCGGCGACGTCCGCCTCGAGCTGCGCGACGGCCTTCGCCGCCCAACCCGGACCCACATTTCGAAAATCGATTCCGGCGAGCACGCGCGCGCGGTCCTTCATCTTCTCCGACGCGCGGATAGCGGCGATCGTGTTCTTTAGCCGCTCGCCGGACAAGTTGTCCGCCGACAGCATCATCCGCACGTTGAGGCTGTCGAGCGCTGAGCCAAGCGTCGCCAAACCCTCCGCAGATCCCATGAGTCCTTGCGGATGTCCGTGAAAATCGATCGCCGGATATTTCGCCGTCTTCACCATGTGCACCGGTGTGACGAGCGTCGAGCGCGGGCGATAATCGACAATGCTCGGTGCCGGAAACTCTGGGGCCATGCAGCTACGTGGACGAATCTCGGTCATTCCCGGCGGGCACGACTCGCCTGCCTGGATGGGTGTTCCTCGCCCACCGCCTCGACCGCGGCCGGTGGGCTGTTGAGCCGCGGCAACGCCGCCGAGGCATAGGGCCGTGATCAGACCCGCAAAGACGTACACCCGTCGCATGAACGCTCCTGTGTGGCCAATCAGACATACATGGCAGTGCCGCGGGCTGTCGATAGCCCGCGGCACCGGCAAATCTCAAGCGGCCAGCATCAGATCGCCAGGAGGCAGGTGTACGGTTTCTTCACCCCGCTATCTTCCGCCCAGCACCCGGAGCGTTCATGATGCGCCTCGCACTGCGTCTCACCGTCCTGGCGACGGTATGCGCCACCACAGCCACCGCACAATCGCCAAAGCCGGCCGCGCCACCGGACGTCGCGTTCATGAAAGGGATGATCAGTCATCATGCCCAGGCCATCGCCATGAGTGCGCTCGTTCCATCGCGCACGTCGCGCAAGGACATGCATCTGCTCGCCGAGCGCATCGACGTCTCGCAGAAAGACGAGATCGCAATGATGCAGCGCTGGTTGGGCGAGCACGGGATCGACACCGTGGCCTGGAGCGGAGACCAGGCACATCACGACATGCCCGGCATGTCGATGCCGTCTATGCCCGGGATGCTCACGCCTCAACAAATGGCTGATCTCGCGGCACTCAAGGCCTCGCCCTTCGAGCGTCGATTCCTCGAGTCCATGATCCATCATCACGAGGGCGCGCTCACCATGGTTGCGCAGCTCACGTCGCAGCGTAACGCCGCGCAGGATCCGCAGGTCTTTTCCTTTGCCTCGGACGTGGACGCCGACCAGCGCGCCGAGATCGCGCGCATGCGTCACTTGCTGGAGGCGATGACGAAGAAGTAGCATCATTCCCGCATCAGATTCTTCCCACCAGAGAGAACCATGATTTCACGCAAACGCGCTAGCATTGCAGCCGCATGCATCGCCTTCTGTGCGCTGCCAGCGGCCGCGCAGGATCCTCGCATCGGCCTGGGCGGCGGCTTTCAAAACGCCCAGAGCGCCATCCGCAACCTCGAGTTGGTCGGTCACGGCGACAAACCCGAGAGCATGTACGACGCGCAGAATCTCGGCGACTTCGGTTTCCTGAACTCCGACTTGGCCTTCCAGGGCAACACGGTTTTTCAGGGCAACTTCAACGGCATGCAGTTCTGGGACATCTCCGATGTCAGCAAGCCGACGCTGAAGCTCGCGTTCCCTTGCCCCGGCGGGCAGGGAGATCCGAGCATCTACGGCCACCTGTTGTTCATGTCCGTCGAGGAGCCGCGCGGCCGCATCGATTGCGGGCCTGGCGGCGTCCAGGACAGTGTGAGCAAGGACCGTTTCCGCGGCGTCCGGATCTTCGACATCAGCGACATGGCGCATCCCAAGCAGATCGCCGCGGTGCAGACTTGCCGGGGCTCTCACACGCACACACTCGCTGTCGACCCGAAGGACAAGGCGAACATCTACGTGTACGTGAGCGGCACGAGCTTCGTGCGCTCACCGAACGAATTGGCGAGCTGCTCGGGACGAAAGCCCGAAGAGGATCCCAATACTTCCCTCTTCCGCATCGACATCATCCAGGTGCCACTCGCGCACCCGGAGCGGGCGAAGGTCATTGCCTCGCCACGCATCTTCAAGACGGGCTCGAACATCAATGGCCTGTATCAAGGCGGCGCGCACGGCGACACCACGATAAAGAACGTCACCAACCAGTGTCACGACATCACCATCTACATGGCGATGGGCATTGCCGCCGGTGCGTGCTCCGGTAATGGCATCATCCTCGATGTACGCAACCCGAGTAAGCCGGTACGGATATCAGAAGTCAGCGACCCGAATTTTGCCTACTGGCACTCTGCGACATTCAGCAACGATGCGAAGAAGGTGCTCTACACCGACGAGTGGGGCGGTGGAACGCAGCCGCGCTGCCGGTCGACCGACCGCACTGATTGGGGCGCCGACGCCATTTTTACACGCAACGGTCGCAAGCTGACGTTCGCGAGTTACTACAAGCTCCCCGTTGTGCAGACCGCGGAGGAGAACTGCGTCGCACACAATGGCTCGCTCGTTCCCGTGCCGGGCCGCGACATCATGGCGCAGGGCTGGTATCAGGGCGGCGTGTCGGTGGTGGACTTCACCGATGCCACGCATCCCAAGGAGATCGCGTTCTTCGATCGCGGACCGCTCGATCCGACGAAGATGCTCATCGGCGGTTCCTGGGCCGCATATTGGTACAACGGCCACATCTTCTCCTCGGAGATCGGCCGCGGTCTCGACATTCTCGATCTCAAGCCGAGCGAGTTCCTGACGCAGAACGAAATCGACGCGGCGAAGTCGATCACGTGGACCGAGCTCAATCCGCAGGCGCAGACGAAGCTCGTTTGGCCGGCGACGTTCAGTCTTGCGCGCGCCTATCTCGATCAGCTGGGGCGCAATGACGGGTTGAAGGCGGATCGTCGCGAGGCAATCGCCGCCGCGATCACCGATGCGGAGTCGAAGAGCGGCGGCGCGCGGCGCTCCGCGCTGGCGAAGCTTGCGTCAGCGATCAATAAGGATGTGAAGGGCGCCGGTGATTCCGCACGCGTCCAGCTGCTCGCCAACGCAGTGCGAGATCTGTCGAAGAAGTAGTGGAGCGTCCCGAGGTGACAGCGACTACGCCGTCGATCCGAGAAAATCGACGGCGTGGTCGTCCCAGGCATGCCCGGACGCGCTCCAGCGAGAGCTCGGCGGGAAGTTGCTCTTGCAGTAGGCGTGCTTACCGGCGAAGTCGAACGCGGCGTAGGGATGTCCGTTGAGCAGCAGCGCCACTCGCTCCTGATCGGCCGACCACACGATCTCGACATCGCATGGCACGTGAACGTCGAGGTCGGCCGTTGGATGATCGAGAATCGAGCTCACGTGATAGACGTGGACCGAATCGAGGACCGGCTGACTCCCGAGCCGTGTGTCGAGGCCGTAGAAGTACGCCGCCTTGCCGTCGTCCTCGAACACGGCGGCGTACGGGGTGCGGTCAGCGGCTGACTCGATCGCCGTCGGCATCCCCAGGTACAGTTTCTGACCCATGACACTCCCCTCCGCGACCGAGAATTCCTGGTGCGCGTGCTAGCCCGTTGTCCCAATTTTGTCCCGCAACGAGCGGACCGCCAGTCATGAACGTGCGGCGAAACGCACAAACGGGCAAATCGGACGCGACTGACAGGTGCTAGGCTCTTGCCCTGTCACCGTCCGGGCCTGATCATAGGCCATATACCATGGACCTGCCAGGAGCCGCGCCGAATGTCCGCACCTGCCGCACCCCCCTCTTCTTCCTCAGCCCCACGCGCGCCGACGGACGTCTCCAATCCGGCATACTACCATAAGGTGGTGGATTGCCAGTGGGCCTGCCCCGCTCACACGAACGTCCCCGAATACATCAGACTCATCGCCCAGGGACGCTACACCGAATCGTATCTGCTCAATCGCGAATCCAACGTCTTCCCCGGCATTCTCGGGCGAACGTGCGATCGCCCGTGCGAACCGGCATGCCGGCGCGGCCGCGTGGATGGCAAACCCGTTGCGATCTGCCGACTGAAGCGCGTCGCGGCCGACCATCGTGACGAGGTCCGCGATCTCATCCCCAAGGCTCCTCACGTGAAGAACGGGAAGCGGGTTGCGCTGATCGGCGCCGGCCCGTCGTCGCTGACCGTCGCCAACGACCTCATGCCGCTGGGCTACGACGTAGTGATCTTCGAGAAGCTCGCCGAGCCGGGCGGGCTGATGCGCATCAATATTCCGTCATTCCGGTTGCCGGCGTCGGTGCTCGATGAAGAGGTCGGTTACATCCTCGATATGGGCGTCGACGTGCGCTACAACTCACCTGTCACGAGCATGCGCGCATTGCTCGCGGAGCAATGGGACGCGGTGTTCGTCGGGAGCGGCGCGCCAACGGGAAAGAACCTCGACCTCCCCGGTCGAACGGAAGCGGCGGCGAACATCCACATCGGCATCGAGTGGCTCGCGTCGGCGCACTTCGGACACATCGAGCGGATCGGCCGGCGCGTGCTCATCATCGGCGTGGGCAACACGGCCATGGACTGCTGCCGCACGTCGCGCCGGCTCGGCGGCACCGACGTCAAGGTCATCGCGCGTCGGTCGCGCAAATTCTTCAAGGCGTCGCCGTGGGAATTGGAGGACGCCGAGGAAGAAGGGATCGAGATCGTCGAGAATCATGCGCCCAAGCGATTCGTCGTCGAAAACGGGACGCTCGTCGGGCTCGAGCTCGACCGTCTGCGTTGGTCGGAGGAGAACGGCAAGCAGAGGAGCGAAGTGGTCGACAGCGTGATCATTCCGTGCGACGACGTCATTCTCGCCATCGGGCAGGAGAACGCGTTTCCGTGGATCGAGCGCGACATCGGCATCGACTTCGACAAGAACGGGATGCCCGTGGTCGATCGCAAGACGATGCAGTCCACGCACGCCGGCGTGTTCTTCGGCGGCGACGCCGCGTGGGGACCGGAGAACATCATCTGGGCGGTGGAGCACGGCCATCAAGCGGCCATCTCAATCCACAATCACTGCCAGAACGTTTCGCTGACTGATCGGCCTGCGTGGGGAATGAATCTCGTGAGCACCAAGGTCGGCATGCACGCCTGGAGCTACAGCAACGATTACAGCGAATCGCCGCGCACGAAGATGCAGCACGCCGAACTGACCAAGCGCTTCGAGGGTCTCGGCGTCGAAGTGGAGCTCGGATTTTCAGCCGAGCAGACGGCCAAAGAAGTCCAGCGCTGTCTCAACTGTGACGTCCAAACGCATTTCTCGGCGAGCCTGTGCATCGAATGCGACGCGTGCATCGACGTCTGTCCCGTGAACTGCCTCACGATCACGCCTGACTACTCGAATGATTTCGATTTGCGCAACCACCTGTCGGCGCCCGCGGTGAATCCGACGCAAGAGCTGTACACGTCCGCGCCGTTGCCGCAGACGAAGCGCATCATGGTGAAGGACGAAGACGTATGCCTCCACTGTGGTCTCTGCGCCGAGCGCTGCCCGACGGCGGCATGGGACATGAGCCAGTTCGAGCTGCTGATTCCGTACGCCGGCCGACAACCGCGCGGACACCTGGTGGGGGCGCGATGATGTCAAAGGCCTCGAGTGGTCCACGCGTCAACGACTTCGCGTTCAAGATCGGAACGGTCAACGGAACCGGATCGGCGAGCGCGAACAGCCTGCTCATGCAGGCGATCTTCCGCATGGGCATTCCCGTCACGGGAAAGAACGTCTTTCCGTCGAACATTCAGGGCCTGCCGACCTGGTACGAGATCCGTGTCAGCAAGGACGGCTACACGGCGCGGCCCGAAGAGGTCGATCTCGTCGTCGCGCTCAACACCGCGACCTACGCCAAGGACGTGGCCTCGGTGCGGCCCGGCGGCTACCTGTTATACGATTCCTCATGGCCACTGGATGACACGCTCATCCGCGAGGGCATCACCATCCTCGGCATCCCGTTCGGCCGGATGTGCGTCGAGTCGTTTCAGGGCGACCGCGAGCGGACGTTGTTGCGCAACATCGCCTACGCCGGCGCGTTGGCGGCGTTGCTCGAGATCGACATGGATGTGATCGGCGAGATGCTGCGCGAGAAGTTCTCGAAGAAGAAAGCACTGCTCGACGCGAACTTCACGGCCATTCGACTCGGCTACGACTACGCAAAGGCGACCTACAGTTGCCCGCTTCCGTTCCATCTCGAGAAGATGGACGCGACCAAAGACAGCGTGCTCCTCGACGGAAACTCGGCCGCCGCGCTCGGCGCGGTGTACGCGGGCGCGACCGTCGGTGCATGGTACCCGATCACGCCGTCGACATCGCTGATGGAGGCGTTCAAGGAATACTGCGAGCGCTTTCGCATCGACCCGGAAACGAAGCAGCGCAAGTATTGTCTCATTCAGGCGGAAGACGAGCTGGCAGCGGCGGGCATGGTGATCGGCGCGGGCTGGGCCGGCGCTCGTTCGTTCACGTCGACGGCCGGTCCAGGCATCTCGCTCATGAGTGAGTTCATTGGCCTCGCGTACTACACCGAGATCCCCGGCGTCTTCTTCGACATCCAGCGCACCGGTCCATCCACCGGCATGCCGACGCGGACGCAGCAGGGCGACTTGTTGTCCATCGCGTATCTGTCACACGGCGACACCAAGCACATCGCGCTCTTTCCCGCGAACCCCGAGGAGTGCTTCTACCTGGCCGTCGAAGCGTTCGATCTCGCCGAGCGTTTTCAGACTCCGGTGTTCGTCGTTTCGGATCTCGACATCGGCATGAACGATTGGATGTGTCCCGCGCTCGAGTGGGACGACGCGTATCGTCCCGACCGCGGCAAGGTGCTCAGCGCCGAGGATCTCGAGCACATCCAACGGTTCTCGCGGTATCTCGACGTTGATGGCGACGGGATCGCGGCGCGCACGCTTCCCGGAGCGTCTCCAAAGGGCGGATACTTCACGCGCGGGTCGGGTCACAACAAGCACGGCGCGTACACCGAGGATTCAGCGGAGTACTTGGAAGTCGTCGATCGGCTCGCACGGAAACTGGTCACCGCGTCGCATGCGGTGCCTCGTCCGGAATTTCACTTACAGAATGCGAGCGGTCCCGCCGCCGACATCGGCATCATCTCGCTCGGCGGCTGCCACGCGGCGGTGCTCGAAGGCGTCGACCGTCTGCGGGCCGATGGCCGCTCGGTCGATTACATGCGCGTGCGAGCGTTCCCGTTCGGACCCAGCATTCGTGACTTCATCGAGTCGCACGACCGCTGTTATGTCGTCGAGCAGAATCGCGACGGACAATTGCGCTCGCTACTGGCGATCGAGACCGGCATCGCGCGCGACCGAATGACGTCGGTGCTGGATTACGGCGGCCTGCCGTTGACCGCGGACCGCGTGGTGCGCGGCGTGTTGCAGGGTCAGGGTACAACGAGCGCTCCCGCGTATGCCGCGGCCACAGGGGCAGCGACTTCGTTGTCACCCTGAGGAGTGACGC
>DASVYG010000380.1:0-1963 GCA_036392315.1 Gemmatimonadaceae bacterium | reverse complement strand
TGTGCCGATCGTGTACATGTCGGTGCGCTGGTGGCGTACTATTCATCAGATCCAGTCGAGTCCATCGACGGTCGATCCCGCCTATGTCGTCGGACTGCGTCTCAACGCATTCGCGTTTCTGTTCGTGATGATCTACTTCATTCGCCGCCGGTACGAGGCGGCGCTCATGGAGCGCGCGGCCGAACACGCAGCACAGGCCGCCGCGCTCGGGAGTCCGGCTCGTGGCTAACAACAACTTGCTGTTCGTCGGCGCCGCCTTCGCCGTGACGTGGGGCGTCTTGATCGGCTACTTCGTTCACCTCCGGCACACCACGCGTCGCGCGCAGACACTGCTCGACCTGGCGACCAAGCCGAAGACCCCATGAACGAGTCGACGCGCAGCGGCAGACGAATCGTCTACGGCGGCATCCTGGTCATCGCCGCCGTCTTCGGCTATCTCATCTATGGTGGTCTCGACAAGAACGTCGTGTACTTCCTCACGCCCAAAGAATTGTTGGCCAAAGGGACGCGCGCCATCGACGTGCCGGTACGACTCGGCGGGCAGATCAAGCCAGGCTCGGTCAAGTGGGACGACGCTACGCTCGACTTGCGCTTCACGATCACCGACGGCACGAGCGACATCGCGGTGCATTCCAAGGGCGCGCCACCGCAGATGTTTCGCGACGGCATGGGCGTCGTGGTCGAAGGCCGCTACCGCAACGACGGCGTGTTCAACTGCACGAACCTGCTCGTCAAGCATTCCAATGAGTATCGCCCGCCCAAGCCGGGCGAATCGCCGCAGGCGATGTACAAGACGCTGATCAAAGGATCCGGATCGTGAACGGTCTCGTCGGGCGCGATGCGCTGCTCGTCTCCCTGCCCTTCCTCGTGCTGGGCATCCTCGTCGTCCCCACCGCGCTCCGCGGCGGGCGGCGTGAGTGGCTGGGCATCGCGTACGGCGCCGTCCTCGCGAATTTCCTGCTCGTCACCACTGCGGCCCTCGCCATGGTCGTCGCGCTCGTGACGCACGACTTCTCGGTGTCGTACGTGGCGCAGGTTGGAAGCCGCGCAACGCCGCTCTTCTATACAGTCATCTCGCTGTGGGGAGCGCTCGAGGGATCGATTCTGTTCTGGGGATGGGTGTTGTCGCTGTACGCGTTCTTGGTGGTGCGACTGAACCGCAATCGGCCGGGCAATCTGGTGCCGTACGCCGCCATGGTGCTGCTCGCGGTCTCGCTCTTCTTCGCGATTCTGCTCGTGGGCCCGGCCAACCCATTCAAGCCGGTGTGGCCCGTGCCGTCCGACGGACCGGGACCGAATCCGCTGCTGCAGAATCACATCTTGATGGGAATTCATCCGCCGCTGCTGTACCTCGGATACGTCGGAATGTCGGTGCCTTTCGCGTTCGCCGTGGGCGCGGTGCTCTCCGGCGAGGCCGAGTCGAACGACTGGATCCGTCTCACCCGAAACTGGACGGTCGCATCGTGGGGATTCTTGTCGGCGGCGATCATTGCCGGCATGTGGTGGTCGTACGACGTGCTAGGCTGGGGCGGCTACTGGGCGTGGGATCCGGTGGAGAATGCGTCGTTCTTGCCGTGGCTCACCGCGACCGCCTTTCTGCATTCGGCCATGGTGCAAGAGCGCCGAAGCATGCTGCGCGTGTGGAACTTGAACCTCATCGTCGGCACGTTCGCGCTGACGATACTCGGCACGTTCCTCACGCGTTCGGGAATCATCTCGTCGGTCCACGCGTTCACGACAGGCACGATCGGCTACTACTTCCTCACGTTCATCGCGCTCGTGCTGCTCACCGCGCTGGCGATCGTGGCCGGCAACTCCGAGCGATTGCGCACCAAGGGTCGTCTCGATTCCGCGGCGTCGCGCGAAACGGTGTTTCTGCTGAACAACCTGTTCCTCACCGCGTTCATGCTCACGGTGCTGGTCGGGACGCTGTTCCCACTGGTGGCGGAAGCGGTGCGCGGCG
>DASVYG010000379.1:0-2175 GCA_036392315.1 Gemmatimonadaceae bacterium | reverse complement strand
GGTGCCGGGACGACGAAGGAACGCGATACGATTGCCGTCAGGCGACCAGCTCGGACTCGCGTCGAAGTCCACGCTCGGCGACAGGAATTCGACTTTGCGAGACTTCATGTCGTAGACGCCGATCAGGGAATGGTTGTCGCGTGTGCTCACGAACGCGAGCTTCGACCCGTCGGGCGACCACACGGGGAAGCTCTGGCGTCCCCACTCTCTGATGAACGGAATGCCGCCCGTGTCCATCGGCGCGGTGACGCCGCGCGCGACACGCGCGTGATAGAGCTGTCCGTCACGCGCGAACACGACGTGTTTGCCGTCGGGCGAAAGCTCGGGGCCACTGCCGCCGCGGCCGCCGAACCCTGGCAGTTCGTTGCCGGTGAGGACAGCCAGACGCCATGCGCCACTTCCATCCGTGCGAGCGGACCAGACCGCGCGCTCGGCGCCGTTCGGATCGTGCGTCGGGTTGGCGACCCAGCCCGCGCGGTTCTGTCCGGAGCCGCGAACGAAGATCGCGACGCTCCCATCATCGGAGAGACGAACGGAGCTCACGTCGATGCCGTCGTCGGCGAGGAACTTGGTGAGACGCACGGCTTTGAAATCGGGCGCTGCGGCCGTGTAGATGTTGCGCATCCCGCGCTCGTACGTGACCCAGGCGATGCGGTCGGCCTTCTTTGCCGCGCTCACCTCGAGCGGCGACGCCGGCGAGAGGAACTGATCGATCGAGTACTGGGTGGCCACATGCGATGCCGGCATCGGCATCTTCGGCGGGTTGGCCGGCCGAAGTTGGGCACCGAGGACGGTCGGAAGGGAGAGCATGGCCGTCGCGAGCGTCGCGGCGGCGAATGATGCGCGAATCGAATACTGAGACATGGAGAACCTCGGGCGGGGACAGGCCGATCGAACACCTTCTTCAGACCCTGCAGAACAAACGCGCCACCATCGTCTGCTGTTGTGGCGGATTTCATTGATTCTGGGCCGAGAACCGCACTGACGCCAGCGCTCGTCGCGCGGCGGTGACCGAAATCGGCGTGTTGCAGTATATTTGCGCGCGACGGCTATCCCTCCCAGTCGTTTCACCTTCCCAAAAATGAGCGGGCCATGACCAACGCCGGTCGCGCCTCCGCAGTTGCCGTGTTCGCCGCCCTATTCGCGGCAGCGGCGTCCACTCCCTACGTTGGTACACCCGTCGTTCGGGCGAACGACAATCGCATTGCGGCGGGCAGCCGTCGACGCGACACGTTGGATCTTCGCCTCGTGGTGGAGATGGCGACGTGGCGTCCGGAATCCGACACCGGACCGGCAATCACGGTCGCCGCTTTCGCCGAAGAAGGGAAGGTTCCGCAAATTCCCGCTCCGCTGGTCCGCGTGCACGAGGGAACGGCGATCGCTGCGTCGGTGCGGAACGCGCTCACCGATTCGACGATCGGCATCATCGGTCTTGGAGAGCATCCGACCACGAAGCGGGACACGCTGTTCGTGAAGCCGGGTGAGACAAAGGTCGTCCGATTCGCGGTGGGCGTTCCCGGCACCTACTTGTACCGCGCGATTATCGGAGCGCACTCGCCCGCCGACACGATGCACGAGCGCGAGCAAGCGGCCGGCGCATTCGTCATCGACTCGAGCGCTGCCTCACCGCACGATCGCATCTTCGTCATCAACATTTGGGGCGAGCAGACGGGACCGACTACCTACAGCAACGCGCTGGCGATCAACGGACGTTCATGGCCCTGGACGGAGCGTCTCGATGCGGTGGTCGGGGATACGCTGCGGTGGCGCGTGCTGAACGCGTCGAACCGGCTGCACCCGATGCATCTGCACGGCGCGTACTTTCGCGTCGACGGCAAAGGCGATGCATTCGACGACACGACGTACGCTCCGTCGGCGCGCCGGCTTGCGGTGACCGAAGATCTCGATCCGCAGGGCACAATGCTCTTGGTGTGGTCACCGGTGCGCCCAGGACGATGGGTGTTCCATTGTCACATTGCGTTTCACGTCATTCCAACGGATGCGCGCCTCGTCCCGGCCGAGCATGGCGGGCACGACGAGACCTCCAGCAATCCGCTCGAGCACATGGCGGGCCTGGTGCTCGGCATCGACGCCAGGCCGAAGCCCGGCGTGGCCGAGCCGAGTCGCGCCGGGCCGCGACGGCTCGATCTCTACGTGCAGGAGGGCGCAAAGCGC
>DASVYG010000378.1:0-3143 GCA_036392315.1 Gemmatimonadaceae bacterium | reverse complement strand
GCGACGCCGAGCGAGGCGGCGGCGATGGTGCGGGCGAGCGAGGTGAGCATAGTCGGAGCTCGAGCCAAGGTTTGCGACAGGTCGCCTTTGGAAGCTGTCGGTCGCACCGCGGGAGTGCAACCGGCGACTGAGTCATGCGCCGTCTCCGTCTCTCGCGAACCGCCGTCAGACACGCCATGTTCTCGCGATGAGCGTCTCCGCCGACCGGTTCAGCGAAGTTCTGTCCGACCGTTATCGCCTCGAGCGCGAGCTCGGGCGTGGTGGCATGGCTACGGTCTACCTCGCACACGACGTCCGGCACGATCGCAAGGTCGCCGTCAAGATCCTGCACGCGGAGCTCGCCGCGGTGCTGGGCGCCGATCGCTTCTTGAGTGAAATCAAAACCACGGCCGGGTTGCAGCATCCGCATATCCTGCCGCTGTTCGACTCGGGGCAGGTCGGGACGGAGCTCTTCTACGTCATGCCCTTTGTCGACGGCGAATCGCTGCGCGATCGACTGACACGCGAGAAGCAGCTCCCGCTCGACGACGCGCTTCGCATCGCGCGCGAAGTGGCCGATGCGCTCGGCTACGCACACGCGCATGGCGTGATCCATCGCGACATCAAGCCGGAAAACATACTGCTCCAGGGCGGGCACGCCCTCGTCGCCGATTTCGGAATCGCGCTCGCCGTGCAGTCGGCGGCTGGCACGCGGCTCACGGAGACCGGTCTGTCGCTCGGCACGCCGCAGTACATGAGTCCCGAGCAGGCGATGGGCGAGAAGACCATCGACGGCCGCACCGATCTCTATTCGCTCGGCGCCGTGTTGTATGAAATGCTCTCCGGCGAACCACCGTTTGCCGCACCCACGGGACAAGCGCTCATCGCCAAGATCCTCACCGACGAGCCGCGCCCGCTCACCGAGCTGCGCAAATCCATTCCGCGCCACGTCGACGCGGCGACGCGGCAAGCGTTGGAGAAAGTGCCGGCCGATCGTTTCGCCACGGCGGCGGAGCTGTCGGCGGCGCTGGCGAATCCCGCGTTCGTGCGCGCCGCGGAGGCGAAGTCGTCGGCCACCACGGTGGTCGGTGCCGCGGCCGCGTGGCGCGCGGCGGCGCTCGGACTTGCCGCGGCCGCGCTGGTGCTGGCGGCCGTGCTCGTCGTGACGATCGTGCGCGGTCGGCGCGACGACGCACCGCGGCGTGGCGCGCTTCGACTCGGCGTGTACCTCCCCGAGAATCAACTGCCGAGCGACCAGGAGTTCGGCTCGTCGATATTCGCCATGGCGCCCGACGGAAGCGGATTCGCGTACGCTGGTCCCGGAGCCACGGCCGGGAGCGAGACACGACTGTGGTTCCGGAAGTGGAATCAACTCAACGCCACGCCCATCGCCGGCACCGATGGCGGTCTGTATCCCGCGTTCTCGCCCGACGGCAAATCCATCGCGTTCCTTGCCTATCCGGCGCAGCTCAAAGTCGTTTCCCTCACCGGCGGACTCGCCACGGTCGTCACCGACTCGGGTCTATACGACTTCCGCGGACTGGGCGGCGGCCTCGCGTGGGGCGACGATGGAATGCTGTACGTCTCTGCAAACAACGGACTCCTGAAATTCTCGCCGACGGGCGGTCCCGCTCGGCGCGTCTCGGTCGTCGATGCTGCGCACGGAGATGAAGCGCACCTCTTCCCCGATCTCCTGCCCAACGGAAAAGGGGCGCTCGTCACCATTCTGCCCAAGAGTCGCAACATCGACGAGTTTGCGATTGGCGTCGTGAGCTTTGCCACCGGCGCGGTCAAGCCGGCGTTCAAGGGCACGATGGCGCGCTATCTCCGCACAGGGCACATCGTCTACACGCAGTCGAACGGCACGCTCATGGCAGTGCCGTTCGACGAAGACCGGTTGGTGGTGACCGGTCCATCGGTGGCGCTCGCCGACACGGCCACAATGTTTGGCGTCACTCGCAACGGCGATTTGGTCTACGCCAAGGCGAGTACCGCCACCAGTCATGTCGTGTTGGTCGACCGAAACGGGTTCGAGCGCGAGACGTGGTCCGGTCTCACCGGTGCGAACTTCAGGACGCCACGGTTGTCCCCCGACGGTCGACGGCTGGCGATCTCGATCGATCATGGCAGCGGCGGGGCGCTCTGGATCGCCCGGTCGGACGGCGGCCCCATGACTCGAATCACCTTCGACGGCGCGATGAACGAGCGCGCCGCGTGGACGCCCGACGGACAGCGGCTCGTCTTCCTGTCCGATCGCGCCGGCGGCATCCGATTCTTCGAGCGGCGCGCCGACGGCGGCGGTTCGACCACGCCGGTGAATGTGGTCGACTCGCGACGCGTCTTCGGAGCGGAGTGGTCGCCGCGCGGAGACTGGTTGCTCTTTCGCACCGACGACCAGGCGGCAGGCAACGGCGACATCATGGGAATCAGACCGGGGGTCGACACCGCGGCGCGACCCTTCGTCGCCACGCCGGCCGAGGAGCTCGCCCCGGCGATCTCGCCCGATGGACGCTGGCTCGCCTACAGCTCGAGCCAAACCGGACGCCGCGAGATCTACGTGCGCCCGTTCCCGGAAACGGATCGCGCCACGTATCAGGTGTCGACAGCCGGCGGCACCGAACCACTGTGGTCGCGCGACGGACGCGAGCTGTTCTACCGCGACGACCACGACCAAATCGTCGCGGTTCCCATCGCCGCCGGCGCCACCTTCGAACGCGGTGCCGCGCGGGTGTTGTTCGACGCGTCCAACTATGCGTCGCTTACAGTGCAGCGCGACTACGATGTGACGCCCGACGGTCAGCGATTCGTGATGATCCGGAGCGACGCACCGCGCGCGAATCGGATCGTGGCCGTGTTCGGATTCATCGACGAGGTGAGGGCGAGGTTCGCGAAGTAGTCGCGTTGGCTACCCGAGCGCGCGCTCGGCGGGATTGGCGATGGTGCGCGGGGCGAGCGGGCCGCGCAGTCCTCCGCGGACCCACGGGGCGTTCCACCGTTCCACCGTTCCACCGTTCCACCGTTCCGGCGCGCCATGGCAGGAATCGTCTGATCGATGTCATTGCAGCCATGCCCCGCGCATCCCAAGTTGCGCTCGAGTCAGCGATGTCCAACGATTACCATCCACTCGCCCGGGTCGCATGCAACCATCTCGAACACGCATTCGC
>DASVYG010000377.1:0-7771 GCA_036392315.1 Gemmatimonadaceae bacterium | reverse complement strand
GGTGAGCTCTCAGTCGAAGTCGTCACAACGATATTGAGTCGACGCGCCATCATCAAGCGAGCTCGGGGCGCGTGTGACACTTACGTCATCGTGGTGACCGATGCAAGGGTCACACTGGTCGCAGGGCGCGTCCCCTCGATGGATCCCGAGCGGACGCAAGACATCGGAGGGACCACCATGTTTGCAAGGAGTGGGGATGAAGTCGCATCAAACGAGGGGCCTGCAGGACGTTCGTCGAATCGAGGCGTGGTCCCGTTGCGACGATTCGCCTGGTCGGGCGGCTTCGTCTCGCCGGGGGCGTAGCCGAGATGGTGCGTGAGCTCCGCGCTGTAGGGTCGTGCTTGCATGGAAATGGCGTATCGAGAGCGGTGGGCCAGACGCACGCCGCGCGCGTGATGAAGTTCACTAGCGCGAAGGACATCGCGGCGAAGGCAGCGACCATCAAGGCCTACGTGCGCGAGGCGATCGCAGTCGAAAAGGCGGGCTTAAGCGCTGTCGCGCGAAAGCGTTCGCCCCCGGTCGGAGATGATGCCACGAGGCCGACCGATTGGACCGCGTGCGAGCCGAGCCCTGATCGGCGCATCCAAGTACCTAGCGGCTTCCAACCGGGGGAAGGTCTACTCCGCCGCAAGAGCACTCGCCGGCGTCACGCGCATGGCGCGACGCGCCGGCGTGAGAGTCGCAACCATCGCGACCGCGAGCAACAATGCGGCGACCATCAGTAGGGTCGTCGGATCGTCTGGCGCGACGCCGAAGAGCTGCTCGCGTAACAGTCGGGCGGCGGCGAGCGACAACCCCGCACCGGCCACCGCGCCCCACACGATTGGACGCAGGCCGCGGCTCAGCACCAGGCGCCAGATGTCTGCGGGCGCGGCGCCCAACGCCATGCGGACGCCGATCTCTCGCGTGCGTTGGCTCACGAAGTACGCGACCACGCCGTACACGCCGATGCTCGCGAGCGCGAGCGCGATTGCTCCGAGCGTAGCGAGGAGCATCATATTGAAGCGCGACTTCGCCGTGGAGCTCGCGAGGATGTCGCTCATGGATCCTTCGTCGGTGAGCGGGAGTAACCGATCGACGCTCATGACCGCCTTCTGCAGCGCGTTGAGCAACGTCTCCGGTCGCGGAACGCTTCTCGTCACGAGTACGAGTGATCGGCCAGTCACGACCCACATCGCCGGCGGCATCTGATGGAACGGCATGTACAATGTGGGCGACGGCGACACGTTGAGGGCGGCGTCGTGCACGTCACCAGAAACACCGACGACGGTGAGCTTGTCGCTCATCACCTCGAGGCGCTTGCCGATTGCGCGTTCCCCCGGCCATAGCTTCTTCGCGAGCGACGCGCTGACGATGCAGACCTTGGGAGCGCTCGCGTCATCGGTGCGAGCGAAGTCGCGACCGTCGACGAGCGGCATTCCCATCGTGTCGAAGTAGTCGGGCGACGCGTAGCGGAAGTCGGCGCTGATGCGCTCGTCGGCGCTCAAGCTCCGCCCGTCCGGCGCGACAGACGTTGCGAGCTGATTGTGCGTGAGCGGGACCACCGACAC
This sequence comes from Gemmatimonadaceae bacterium, assembly GCA_036392315.1. GTDB lineage: Bacteria > Gemmatimonadota > Gemmatimonadetes > Gemmatimonadales > Gemmatimonadaceae > JAQBQB01. The sequence continues at coordinate 6,221 of DASVYG010000377.1, read as the reverse complement.
GAGCGCCGCATGCCGCACCCCCGGAACCTGCAAGGCCGCCGAGCGAATCTGATCGTAGGTCTGCGCGATCAGCGCGGGATCGCGGTACCGCGCGCCCGGAAGCAGCAGACGCGCTGTCATGAGATTCGTGGGCGTAAAGCCGGGATTCACTTGTTGGAGGTGGATCGAGGTCCGAATCAACAGGCCCGAGCCGGTGAGCAGCGTCATCGCGAGCGCGACTTCCGTTGCGACGAGGAACGCGCGCAGTGGATCGCGTCGTGCGCCGCCGGACCCGCGGCCGCCTTCGCGGAGCGCGGTTTGCAACACCGGACCGGCGCTGCGCAGCGACGGCACGAGTCCGATCACGATGCTGCTCACGATCGCGACGCCGAATGTGAGCGCGAGGACGACACCGTTCACTGCCGCATGATCGAGCCGAGGCACACCGCTCGGCGCGAGCGCGACGAGCATTTTCACGAGCGCGAACGCGATCGCGATGCCCACGATCGCGCCGGCGAGTGCGAGCACGAGACTCTCGGCGAGGAGCTGGCGCACGAGCCGGCCGCGGCCGGCGCCGAGCGCCGCGCGGATCGCGAGCTCGCGCGCGCGAACCGTTCCGCGCGCGAGCAGCAAATTCGCGACGTTGACGCATGCGATGAGCAGGACCAACCCGACGGCGCCGAGCAGCACGAGGAGTCGTTGGCGATAGTCGCCGACGATCGTGTCGACGTAGCGCCGCGCTCTCGCGCTCACCTCCTGCGACGCCGATGGGTTTCGCTCGGCCGTGAGGCGTATGGCTGCTCGTGCCGCGTCCGACGCGCGCGCGAGCGTTACGCCCGGCGCGACTCGACCGAGCACGCCGAGCGACCGCCCGCTCTGGCTCCCGAGCTGCTCGGCGCTCAGGCGGAGCGGCGCCCAGAACTCGTTCTCGGCTCCGAAGGCGTCGAAGTCGGGGGGCATGACGCCGATGACGCTGTATTGCTCGTCATCGAGACGCAGCGTTCGGCCGACGATGGACGGGTCGGCTGCGAAGCGCCTCCTCCACAAGCGATCGCTCATGATGACAACGTGCGGAGCGCCAGGCTGATCGTCACTGTCGACGAACGGGCGGCCGATCCGCGGCGAGACGCCAAGCACGCGAAAGTAGTCGGCGCTCACGAGCATGCCGCCGATGACTTGCGGCACATCGAGCCCGGTGAGCGTGAAGCCCGCGCCGAATCGCACACCCGTGACGTAGCTAAAGGCGTCTGTTCTAGCGCGCAGCGCCGAGAGCTCGGCGCCGGTAAAGATTTGTTCCGGGGACCCGCGGCGCATCGCCTCGAATTGCACGATGCGATCCGGGTTCGCGAACGGCAGCGGACTGAGGACGACCGCGTACAGCGCGCTGAACACGGCAGCCGTCGCTCCGATGCCGAGCGCCAGGGTGACGATGGCGGTGATCGCGAATCCCGGTGTTCGGCGGAGTTGGCGAAGCGCGAAGGCGATGTCTTGCTTGAGTTCATTCATATATTCTGCGCGTGATCGGCTGCGCTCGCGTTGACGTCCGAATCGCTGGCACTCGGCGGCGACCACCGCGATGTCGCCGAAGCGCCGAACGGCTTCGGCGCGTGCGTCGCCGGGGGACATGCCCTGCGCGACGAGCATCTGCATGGTCATGTCGACGTGAAACGCGAATTCGGCGTCGACTTCCTCCTCGATGCGCGGACGCTTGAGGAACGACCAGGTGGAGGAGCGGGTCGCGCGCGGCATTGAATGCGCTAGGCTGGAAGGAGGACGGGCGCGATCGCGGCAATGAACGTCGCGAGCTCGCGCGTTTCGGTGCCGAGCTGCCTACGACCCTTCGCGGTGATCGAGTAGAACTTGGCGCGTCGCCCCTGGTCGGTAACGCCCCATTCGGCGATGAGCCAGCCGTCGCGCTCCATTCTGTAGAGTGCAGGGTACAGCGAGCCTTCTTCGACGCGCACGACGTCGTGCGTACGTTCGGCGATCCAGCGGAGGATGCCGAAGCCGTGCCGCGGCTCGAGGGAGAGCGCTTTGAGGACGAGGGCGTCGAGGGTGCCGTGGAGGCGGTCGGTGACGGGCATGGTCGCGAGCTGGCTATCCTAGATGTCTAGGATAGATTCGCCTCGGACGCGACGTCTGTCAATGGCCGATCGGCGGAATTTGGGAGGACACACGAGGCCGTGACCGCCTTGCGGACCCGCGTGCGGTGACAGAGCGCGCTGCGCAACTCACTGGTGGCAACGGAGTCGGTGATCGCGATGATTCTTCTCGCCGGCGCCGGCTTGTTGATCGCCAGCTGCGCCAACATGCGCGCGGTGGATCCAGGCTTCGCGCGTCAAGGACTCATCACGGCGCGCGTGGCGCACGCTCCAACGGGGTACGAGCGAGAATCCGTTGGGTCGTCGGATTTGGATCGGCAAGTACGCGGGCAAGCCCGGCCGAGCGGGGCGTGATGACCCGGTGCGCGAGATCGTGGGCGTCGTTCCGGACTTGCGGGACATTGCGCTCGATCAATCGCGCGCGCGCCACACGGTGTGGGTTCCGCAAGCGCAGTTGCCGCCCGCGCACGTGACGATCCCCGCGTTCGCGGTGCGTGCGACTGACGCTCGCGTTGCGGCAACGGCGCTTCGAAGCGCAATCGCGGAGGCTGAGCCGATGATGGGCGTGCCGGAGATTTCGGCGGTCGACGACATCATCTCGTCGTCGGCGTCGTATCAACAGCGATGGTTCACGCTGGTGCTGATGTCACTCTTTGCCGCTGTGGCGCTGGGGCTCACGAGCGTGGGGATCTACGGCGTGGTCGCGTATTCGGAGGCGCGACGCGTTCACGAGATCGGTGTGCGGATGGCGCTCGGCGCGAGGCCGGCGACAGTGATCGGTTTGGTCGTGCGTCAGGGGATGCGACCCGTGGTACTTGGACTGGCGGCTGGCGTCGCGGCGGCGCTGGCGCTTTCGAGATTGCTCACGAAGATGTTGTATGGTGTGAGTCCGTACGATCCGCGGACGTTGGTCGTGGTTGGGCTACTCCTCATGGGAGTGGCGTTGTTGGCGAGCTATCTCCCGGCACGGCGAGCGACGCGTGTCGATCCGTTGACGCGGTTTACATCAAGGGATCGCGCTTTCGGAGTCGCGAACGTGACCCGGCAGGGCGAACCGTCACCGCACGTGAACGAGGGCTAGTCCGTACGTAAAGTCCGCGTTGCTCGCGTGTTCCACGGCGGTCACGAGTGCGGATCCCTGGGCCCGCCCCGTGATGCGCCCGCTGATCGAATCTACGCGTACGACGGCGGTGTCGGCGGTCAGCCACACGACGGTCGGGTGCCAGCGCTTGCGGCCACCGCACGTGGTCAGTTCGAGGCTTGGACTGAAGCTCTGACCGATGGACACGGTCTTTTCACTCGGCGAGAGGTTGATCCCGAGCTCGTCGGTGCAATCACCCGAGAATATCGCGCCGCATCCTGATACGGCGAGGCCCCAAAGGCAGGCGAGCAACGGAGGTCTCATCAACGGCCAGGCTCTTTCACGGGGTCAACGTCAAAAGCTCAAGCGGCCTACCAGATCCATGAGTGGGACCATGCCAAAGCGAGTCCCTTCGATGCGCTTCTGCTCGAGCCCGACCGTGAACCGACGGCTAGCATGAACGCCGACTTCCATGGTCAGTAGAAGCCCATTTTCCGACGACGCTTGTCGCTCCGCAGCTCCCGAGTCACGGCCCCACCAACGTCCCACACCTGCTCGAACGTAGGGTTGCAGGGGTGCTCGAAGGTATTGCACGTCGGCAGCCAGCGTCACCGCAACAAGGGCAGCGAAGACGCGAAGATCACACGTCGCGGCGAAAGTCGTCGCGCAGACGAAATCGGTCTGTTTGAGAAAATACGCGCCAGTCGCCGTCGCGCTCATGCCGATCGCGTCAGTCCCGAGCAGCCGTCGATCCAGCTCGCCAGCGACCGCGGCGGCGCCCTGTAGCCGGTGATCGGCCTTCGCTGCTCCGACACCCACTGCGACTTGCCACGCCCCTCCAGCCTGTGCACGAAGCGGCTTCGCACCGCCGCCCGCGGCGAAGGCAATCACCGAGAATGTCACAATAAGAATGCCACTTCGAAGAGACATAGGCGCTCGGACAGGCCTGGTGGGCATCGCCAGCGAGAGGCCCTCCAGCATTGCGAATGCGTTCACGTAACTCGCCTGCTCGCGGCGGCGCGATACTCCAGCGCGACTGTCGGACGACAAACGCATAGTACGACGACACAGTGTCCTGTCATTAGGTTCATCTCCTAATAACGAACATTAGACCGTTCTCATTGTTGACACTACAGCTGCTCCTCAGCCCAGAGTGACATGCTGCCGCGCACACACCGAAGCTCACCAGACCTGACACGTCGGCCGTTCGATGCCAGTACTGTCCAGGTTGTCCGCCAAAGCACATTGAGTGCGCTCACGACCCAACTTTTGCCGATCGCTCGCCGTTCGATACCGATGTTCTGCCCGTCCCAGCCTCGATTCTCACTTCGATCGGCAATCGCCGATTCCGTAACACGAAGGACACCAGCCAGTAGCTCTCCGTTGGGCCGCCCGTCAAGTCTTTGAAGCGAAGAAATCTGACGGTGGCGGTGCGAATGGCGGTTGTGTCGCCCGGCTTCACGCCGATTCCTTCTGCGTCTCCCGATGCGATTCGATACAGCGCGAACGTCGCAATCGAGCAAGCGCCGCTCGGAAGCTCGCCGCGAACAGGAACGAGCGAGAACGAAAGGCGTGAGCAAGGATACTTCCGAACCAAGTCGGCTCGAGTCCTGTTGGCCGCCGTGTCAGTTTGAGCGCGTAACTCCGAGCTCACGGACAACATGGCGACAGACAGCAGAATCAAGAATTGGCTGCATCGAAAACTTCCTGATTGCCTCTGCCCTCGAGCCATTGGACGAGCCGTCAGACGATTTTGCACGGGACGACGACGTCCTCGTCGAACGCGTAGACCGCGCATAGGCGATGGTAGCCGTCGGCGATGATGACACGGCCATTCGCGCGATCGCGCACGAGAAGCAGCGGCGACAAGGATTGGCGGGCGACAATCTTCTTTTCGTCGGCTTTGACGTGCGCGTTACTGAGCGGAAGGAGCGGCAGGCCCGACGCGCGAAAGATGTCTTTCGACTTGTAGTTGACGACGCGCGCTCGTTTGAGCCGCGCCACAAGCGCCTTTGTCGTGCGGTCGTCGTAGATGAGACTCAGATAGGACGCCGCGGCCGGGTAGTCGTGCGGCTCCGGTTTCTTCAACCACGCGATCTGCATGCGCCGACTGGCACTCATCTTCGTTTGCCCGTGAAGAGGCGTGTGGGCTGAAGTGGCCGCGCACACCGTGGGACGGAACCAGCTACCACGTTGCGGGCGAGCTCTTCTTGGCGCGCCCTACGAATGCAATGTCGACAATGGCCGCGTCCATACGCAGCTCCGCGATGGTCGCACCGGTCGAGGCGTTGAGAATCGTAACCGATCGCTGATCACCAGCTCCAACCGCGAGCCGGCTACCAGTCAGCGATAGCGCAACCATATCACCGCAAAACCCCGGGCCACTTCGCTTCCACACTGTACTGTCGCCCGCTTCACCGAGTCGCGATGCGACGACACCGCCGCCAAGGCTGCAGGGTCCAATCTCGTAGGCGATACGGCGGCTCGAGTCGAACGCAAAATTCATAAAGTGAGTCGGACGCGGGATGTCAACTCGATGCGATCTTACGAGCCGACCGCCAAGGCTGCATTCATCCAAGCCCTCGCCATTCGCGGCAAGTATCCACTAATGGTATACCATCTTGGTCTATCATTCGCGGGTACCGAACGCTACGTTCGATGTCGCATTTCACAAGAGTAACCTGGTTCAGGACGGGGCGAGACGCCGCCTGACATCGTGCATCCAGCGATCGGAGCGAGGAATCATGAGCATGGCGCGCAGAGGGATGAGGCTCACGTGGGGACTGGTCTTTGCCACGATCACCAGCAGCGCGGCCGCGCAAACCAAAGAGCCGTATCCCGGCCTCGACGCTTACATCACGAAGGCAGTCCAGACGTGGAATGTTCCGGGCGTGAGCGTGGCGATCGTGCGCAACGATTCGGTCATCTACGCCAAGGGCTTCGGCGTGCTCGGCATCACGAACCACGCGCCCGTGAACGAACACACCATCTTCGAGATCGGATCGAGCACGAAAGCCTTCACGGCCACGCTCGTCGCGATGCTGGTCACGGACGGAAAG
>DASVYG010000376.1:0-1767 GCA_036392315.1 Gemmatimonadaceae bacterium | reverse complement strand
CACCACCGGCTCGATCGGCGTCACGTTGGCCGACACGATCACGATTCACGACACGAACCTGCGCTTTGCGGGCGTGGACACGCGGATGCTCGAGCAGCTCATTCCGCACTTGAAGTCGCCGCGACGCGGTGTGCTCGCCGGCCGCGCGAGCGCGAGCGGTGGACCAAATGCGCTGGCGCTCAATGGCGACGTGACGTTCGATGACAGCCGCGCCGGACGAAGCCGCGTCGTGGCGGTGGGAGAGGTCGGTTTCCCGGGACGCGGCATGCGCGCGCGCGACTTGCGCGTGCAGATGCTGCCCGTGCAGGTCGACATGGCGCGGACGTGGTATCCGACGCTGCCGATCGGCGGTGCCCTCACGGGCTCGGCGACGATCAACGGATCCACGACCACGCAGCTCGCGGTCGTGGGCGGCGTGGACCTGCGCGATCGAGGAACGCAATCGGTGGTCGACGGAAAGGCGACGATTCGCACGGGCAACGCGCAATGGGTCGACGTCGACGTGACGGCGCGCCCGGTGTCATTGGCGGAAGTCGGACGATTTTTCCCCGCTGTCGGGCTACAGGGAAGCGCGACGGGACCGGTGCGCCTCGAAGGTCCGCTGCGCGATCTTCGCGTGCATACGGATCTCACACTCCCCGACGGCGGACGCTTCGTGACGCGCGGCACCGTCGACGTCGCGAGCCGAGAGAAGGGATACAACCTGTCGGCGTCGCTATACACATTGAATTTGCGGACGATCGACGCCAAGGCGCCGGTCACGTCGCTGACGGCAACGGCTGCGGTGCACGGACGCGGGACGCAGCTCGCGACCATGCATTCGACGATCGAGGCCGATCTGTCGACGTCGCGCTTGGACACCATCGCCGTCGATACGATGTCGGTTCGAGCGAGCATCGCCGGCGGTCTGGCCACCGTGCAGAAGCTGTACGCGAGCGGCGCGCACACCGCGGCGAATGTGTCGGGGACGTTCGGATTGGCGCGCGATCGCACGGGCGAGCTGACGTACCGCGTCGCGGTCGATTCGCTGGGCGCGTTCAACCGGTTCCTTCGGCGCACGCCGGGTGCAGCGCCGCCGGTGGCGCCGCGTCCCGGCGTGGTCGCGCGTGCGGTCCGTCAGGCGCGAGCCGACTCGATTCGAATCGCTCGCGCCACGGAGATGGAGCGACTGATCTCCGGACGACCGGGACCAAAGCTCGTCGTGGCGGCGCCGAAGCCCGTTCCCAGCGACACGATGAGCGGCGCGTTGATCGCGGCGGGAACGCTACGAGGCAACCTGTATGATTTCGATCTGCGCGGACGGGCCGGCGGCGAACACATCGTCGTGCGCGGCAACGCCGCGCGATGGCTGCAGGCCGAATACGCGTGGACGCACGCGCGCACGCCACAGTCGAATCTCGCCATGGGCGTCGACGCCGCCGGCGTGAGCGCGATGGGGTTCGCGTTCGACACCGCGAACGTGCGTGCGACGTACGCGTCGCCCGGCGGACACATCGAGATGGTCGTGACGCAAGCCGGCAACCGGCAATACGCGGCCAAGGGCGACTATGCGCTGTACACCGATCGAAAAGAGCTCAAGCTCGCCAACATGACCTTCCGGTTCGACACCGCGTTCTGGTCGATGCCGCACGAGTCGGCGATCCAGTGGAGCGGCCCCGGACTTCGCGTCACGAACTTCGAGATCCGTAACCGCGGCAACGGTCGCGTCTACGCGAATGGATTGCTGCCGACGAGCGGCGTGGGCGATTTCGCGCTCGACGTCGAGAA